>NZ_FNOA01000006.1:0-314576 GCF_900106885.1 Pseudomonas sp. NFACC14 | reverse complement strand
GTGCACACCGCCACGGTCGACGATGGCAAGGAATGGGGCCGGGAAAGTGAGCTGGCCTACACCGTGCAGAGCGGCGCGTTGAAAAGCCTCAACGTGAAGTGGCGTAACTCGACGATGCGTCGGGATTACAGCACCAACGAATTCGATGAGAACCGTATTTTCATCAGTTACCCCATCTCGCTGCTATAAAACATCATTTGTTCTCCCCCTCATGAGTAGCGGCGTTCCGGGACGCCGCTATTTTTCCTTTGGTTGCAGTAACTTCCGCGCCAGCGCCAAGGCTTCATCTTCAGTGGTTGCGATGAGCATGGGATAACCCCAGAATTTTTCATACATGATTGCGAACGCTTTGCCTGCCAGCCGTTTGGCGAGATTTGATTCGATATGAATCGAGGCTTTGACATAACGCTTGAGTTCGCTTTTGTGGCGCTTCATCCATAGGGCTATTTGTTTCAGTTCCTCTGGTGAGTGTTCCGGTTGCTCCTTGTCCAGACCTTCATTGTTTATCAATACGAAGGGCTCATTGCGAGCAAGCAAGGCTTCAAACTCGGCAAGTGACTCTTCCTGGCTATGGCCCAGTGTGGTTTTTTGCAACCAAACGAACGGAAAAAGTGTGGCGTCTATACGCATTTCTCTAGTCCTTCGACACGTTGCCAAACCGCTGTGATGTCCTGCGGTTTCAGGATACTCTGCAAGCGATCCGGCTTAATTGCACAGGCTGGCCACAATGTTGTTCAAACCAGCCATTTTTTTGTTTGAGGGCTTAGCGTGGGGCGCACACCTGGTATGGCGAACACTGCTAAAAAAGACAGGATTGCCGTATTGGACGTCGATAGCATTTCGCGGCCCGTCGTTGCCCTCAGCGCTTCGATGGTGAGCAAGGATTGGGAGCAAGCCAGCCATCAACATCGTAAGGCACAACTGCTTTATTCCGTGCGCGGCATCCTCAATTGTGAAATAGAAGAGGGCGTCTGGATCGTTCCACCACAATGTGCCGTATGGATACCCGGTGGTTTGTCACATGCGACACGTGGTTCAGGAGAGACAGAATGTTATTGCCTGTTTGTTGAACCTGATGCCGCTCCGGATCTTCCGCGACGCTGCTGCACGATTGGTGTATCACCGCTGTTGCGTGAGTTGCTGCTGAAGGCGGCGGGGTTCTCGGGAGACGCTGTCAATGTCCCGCGCGAAGACCGCCTGATCGCAACGTTATTGGACGAATTGTCGGCAGCCCCCGTGGAGGACCTGCATTTGCCGATGCCTCGCGACACGCGTCTGCGCAGGCTCGCTGAAATGCTCTTGGCCGACCCCGCGGTTAAGGTTTCGGTGCGCGAGTGGTCTTCTCGCATCGGCATGAGTGAGCGCAGCATGAGTCGGCTTTTGCTGCAGGAAATAGGGATGAGTTTTGGACGTTGGCGTCGGCAATTGCATGTGATTGTGTCACTGCAACGCATGACCAAGGGCGAGAGCGTCCAATCGGTTGCGTTGGAACTCGGTTATGAGGGACCCAGCGGCTTCATCACGATGTTCCGCAAAACCGTAGGCAAACCGCCTGTGCAATATCTCTCCGCCCGCTCAGCCAGCGCTCTTATCGCGGGTGAATCATCGCCCGTGCCGTCAATCCTGTTTCCTGACGAGCTGTAAGGGCTCGTAGGCGATCTATCCGAACCTGAGCAATCCTCGTGACGGATGGAAAACGGCCACTCGCTGACATTGGCTGAACTGGAAAATAATCTGGCCATCCTTCGATATCTGGCAACGGCGGCTTATTGCTAGATTGCGCGACAACGAATGCAAATCAATTTCACTTGAGATGATTTGTCACTTCTGTTCTCCGGCCTGGTGCCGGTTGAGTTGTCGGCCCATTCTCAAACCCGTCTCTCGACGGTCGGCCGCTGTCTGTTTTTTTCTTGATAAGGAATGGCTGATGTGGAGTTCGTTGACTTACTGCGGTGAGTGGCGCCCTTGCGTGCCTGAGCGTTTGCTGACAAAGCCAGTGACTGCAGCGCTGTTGGTGTTTTTAGGCAGTTCGAGTTGTGTAATGGCGCAGGACCCTGTCGAAGCCGATGAGAACGCTCAGTCTCAAGGCGCGATGATTCTTCCAGCGGTGACGATAAGCGGAACGAGGACACCCGATACCACCACGACAGAAGGGACGGGGCTTTACACCATCGGCCAGACCACGGCCGCGACTCGCTTGCCGCTGACGTTGCGGGAGACGCCGCAATCCATTTCCGTGGTAACGCGTCAACGCATGGATGATCAAAAGCTGGATTCAGTTCAGGGGGTACTGGAGAGCACGACTGGCATCTCGTCTTACCAATCGGATAGCCAACGCACGAGTTTCTATTCCCGAGGCTTTCTGATCGACAACATCCAGTATGACGGCATACCCGCCGTCATTGGCGACGTCATAAACGGCAGCGGCATCAGCGACCTGGAAACGGCATTTTACGACCGTGTCGAAATTGTGCGCGGGGCTAACGGGCTGCTTACCGGCACGGGCAATCCGTCGGCTGCGGTCAACCTGGTGCGCAAAAGACCAACGCCAGAGTTCTCGGCTTCCACCTCTATCAGTGCGGGTTCCTGGGACAGTTTCCGAGAGATGGGAGATGTTTCCGTACCGTTGACAACCGACGGTCGTATCCGTGCACGCATGGTCGGGGTCAATAACGATGGTCACTCCTACATCGATGGTTACCAAACACAAAAGCAAGCGTTCTATGGGGTCATTGAGGCAGATCTCACCGAAGACACCACTTTGGATATTGGGTATGACTATCAGAACAGTTCCCCTGAGCGACCGACATGGGGCGGTGTTCCTCTATGGTTCAGCAACGGCTCAGAGGCAGAATGGTCACGCTCCAAATCCCTGGCCGCGGACTGGAATCGCTGGGACAGCACCCGACAGACTGCTTTTGCCGAACTTGAACACCGGTTCGATAACGGTTGGAAAGTCCGCGGTGTGGTGAACCAGTACCGCACTGAGTATGACTCCCAGTTATTGGGCGGGTTTGGTACACCCGACCAGGATACCGGCTTAGGCGTTTTTCCTAATGGTGCTTATCCGGTTGCGTTGGCCGGCAAAGGGAAAAGCCGGCAAAACACCTTTGATGTGATGGCGAGCGGTCCCTTCGATTTAATGGGGCGCCAACATGACCTGGTAGTGGGCGCTATGAGTTCTCGGTATACCTCGAACAAAGACGATATCAGTCCCTTTTTTGTAGGGTTCACGCCCGGCAATATCTACAATTGGAATAATCATTTCCCCAAGCCTAACTTTGATGCAATGGCGTCTATGCCGACCGATACCGAGGTTAAACAGCGGGGCTTCTACAGCACAGCGAGATTCTCATTGGCCGACCCTTTGAAATTGATTGTCGGAGGGCGGTTCAGTCGGTACGAGATTGATGAGACCGCAGGTGGGACGCCGTTCAATTATAAAAAAAGTAATGAGTTCACGCCTTACGCAGGTCTGATATACGACATTGATAGCACGTATTCTGTCTATATCAGTTATACCGGCATATTTAACCCGCAAACATCGTTCCGAGACAGCAATGGCAATGTCCTCACACCGACGGAAGGCAAGACGAAAGAGATCGGCCTCAAGGCTGAATACCTGGAAGGGCGACTGAGTGCGTCTGTCGCGTTGTTTGACACCGAACTGGACAACGCTGCACAACCGGATGGCAGTCTTCTTACGCCAGGCGGTGCGCAAGCTTACAAAGGGGTTGATGGCACTAAATCCCGCGGGATCGAGTTCGACCTGCAGGGTGAAGTGGCTCCCAATTGGAACTTCTATGCTGGCGTCGCCGCTTTCACAGCCAAGGACGGCAACGACGCCAGGCTGAACCCACAGGTACCGCGCACAACCGCTCAGATGTTCACTACGTACAAGTTACCCGGCCTGTTGGAAAAGTTGACTTTGGGTGGCGGCGTCAGATGGCAAAGCCGCTTCTTGAGCAGTAGTACGAGCACCAGGGTAGCGGAACAAGCCCCCTATGCGCTGACATCACTGATGGCGCGTTATGAGTTGTCAAGGAACGTGGACCTATCAATCAATGTTAATAATGTGTTCGATAAAAAATATGCAACCCAGAAAGGTGATTTCGATACTGTCAGTTATGGAGCGCCGCGTAATGCACTGATGACGTTGAACTATAAATTCTAGTTTGCGCGGCTAACCGAATCACTCCATCACCTTAAACTCCGCGGCTTCGTCAAACTTCGACCGGGCCGCTTCAACCTCGGGCAGTTTGTCGAGCGTCCATTTATGCAATTCGCGAAATGGCTGCTGCAGTGTTCGACCCAGTGGGGTGATCTCGTACTGCACTGCCACGGGCGAGAACGAAATGATCTGGCGCGAGACGAGACCATTGCGTTCCAGCCGCCGCAGACACTGGGTAAGTGCCTTCTGGGTGACGCCCTCCAGGCGACGTTTAATAGCGTTAAAGCGATGCGGCCCGTCATCGAGCACCGCCAGAACCATCATTGACCACTTATCAGCGATTTGGTCGAACAGCGCCCGGCTTGGGCACTCCGACGAAAAACATTGCGGCTTTAATTCCAGCATCGAAGTTTCCTCGCGTATACCTAGGCGATTTTAAGTGCCTAATTGACATCAGGTTTACAAAATATACTTTATGGCCTCCGAAAACAAATGGAGCCCATCCGATGTCGATCCTTGATACCAGCATCTTATTCCGTCCTTTTTCCATCCGGTCGCTTGAACTGAAAAACCGGATTGTCATGGCGCCGATGACGCGTCTGTTCTCACCCGAAGGTATCCCGGGTGAAGCGAGCATGGCCTATTACCGGCGGCGGGCCGAGGGAGGTGTGGGCCTGATTCTGTCGGAAGGCACCGTGATTGATCGCCCGGCATCGCGCAATGATGCCGGCATACCTTTTTTTCACGGCGAAGCGGCGCTGGCTGGATGGAAGAACGTGATCGATGCTGTCCACACGGCTGGCGGGCGCATGGCGCCGCAGATCTGGCACACCGGCTCCACGCGTTACATCAACGACTGGGAGCCGGATGCTCCCGTTGAAAGCCCGTCGGGCCTTGTTTCACCAGGTGACCTGCGTGGCGTGGCGATGAGTGAAGAGGATATTGCCGACACGGTAGCAGCGTTCGCCAAGGCTGCAGCAGATGCCAAGCGACTGGGCTTCGATACTGTCGAAATCCATGGAGCCCATGGTTACTTGATCGATCAGTTTTTCTGGTCTGGTACCAATCTGCGCACCGACCGTTATGGCGGCCCGACAATCAAGGAACGCTCGCGCTTTGCCAGTGAGGTCGTCTCTGCCGTTCGCCAGGCTGTTGGCCCGCAATTCCCGATCATCATGCGCGTCAGCCAGTGGAAGCAACAGGACTACGGGGTGCGCGTCGCTGAAACGCCGACGGTGATGGAGGACTGGTTGTTGCCACTGGTCGAGGCCGGTGTCGACGTCCTGCACTGCTCGCAGCGCCGCTTCTGGGAACCTGAGTTTCCCGAAATTGACGGGGAGAACGGCTTGAACTGCGCAGGCTGGGCGAAGAAAGTCACTGGAGCCACAACCATCAGCGTCGGTTCGGTTGGGCTGGAGAATGATGTCACCAACGCCTTCGCCGGCAAGGGATCGGTCCCTGCGAGCCTGGACCGGCTCATCGAGCGTATGGAGCGCGGAGAGTTCGATCTGATCGCAGTAGGGCGTGTGTTGCTGAGTGACAAGGATTGGGTCGCCAAGGTGGAAAGAGGCGATTACGCGGATCTGAAGGGCTTCAATCCGGCATCTTTGGCTGAATTGGTTTGAATTGCAGTGTGGCCCGGGCATTACGCGCAGGCCACACTTTGTAATGAGAATGGATGCCCAGCTTGAACTCAGTACCTCTCGATCATGTCGGCCGCCTGCTGGGTGGCCTGGCTGGTACGGGTGGCCAGCTTGCGGACCTCGTCGGCGACCACTGCGAAACCCCTTCCGGCTTCACCGGCTCTGGCTGCTTCTATCGCCGCGTTCAAGGCCAGCAGATTGGTCTGTTTGGCGATGCTTTGGATGGCGGCGACTATCTGCGTCAGCTTGGCGAGGTTTTCCTGCATCGCTTGATGCTGACGTTCCTGAGTCTGGCGCAACTGGCTTTCTTCG
The DNA here is from genome assembly GCF_900106885.1 of Pseudomonas sp. NFACC14. Classification (NCBI taxonomy): domain Bacteria; kingdom Pseudomonadati; phylum Pseudomonadota; class Gammaproteobacteria; order Pseudomonadales; family Pseudomonadaceae; genus Pseudomonas; species Pseudomonas sp. NFACC14. The sequence goes on along the minus strand of NZ_FNOA01000006.1, from coordinate 308,450 downwards.
CGATGGGAGTGCACGTCTGTGATCGCTCCCACTGTACGTAAGGGCGTGCCGTCGTTGCTTCGCTGGGTCTGACCTCTGCCTCTGAACCAACGGTACTCGTCGTTGCGGTGCTTGAGGCGGTAGGTCACATCGAAGGGCGTTCGGCCGGAGCGGTCGGCGACATGGTCGACAAACGCTTGCACGGCACGCTGGCTGTCTTCGGGATGCAGGCGGGACAGCCAGCTTTCGAACACATTGGGAAACTCTTCGATGGTTTCGTAGCCGAGCAGGCGACGCATCTGTGACGAGAACCAGATGACGTTATGGGGATTGGCTGGATCGCCTGCGACGATATTGATATCCCAGAGTGCGTCCTGGATGCATTCGCGGGAAATATCGAAGCGGGCCGAGAGCATTGCGAATTCTTCGTCCCGCAAGCGCTGCGTGTGGATGTCGCGCAGCAGACCGACGCTGATCTGTGGCAGCCCCCGTTCGTCACGGAGCGTTTCACCGCGGATCCGGACCCAGCGGTATTCTCCCGAGGGGCTCACGAGGCGCACCTCCACCTGATAGGGAGTGTGCCCGCTGCGATCGGCAAGGTGATGAGCCAAGGCATCCAGGTTGGCCTGGCGGTCGTCAGGGTGAAGGCAATCGTTCCAGGGCCCTAGACAGGCGGGGAGATCCGCTTGGGTGGGCAGGTTGCCGAACCACTGCAGTACTGCATCGCGTGTGGGTTGTTGGCGGCCATCGAGCTGCAATTTCCAGAGCAGATCACCCGACCCGCATGCCGCCAATTGCCAACGTTGTTCTTGATCATGCAACCGCGTTTCGTATTCACCCAGCTGAAGCTTGAGGCGTTGCAGTTCAGCATTAAGCTCGACCACGCTGGCCCGGAGCGCCGTGCGATCGGCGAGCAGGCACTCGATGCCCGCCAATACCCGTCGCAGTGACGGATCCTTCGCCGCTATCGATACTCCCTCGCCGTCGGGCTGTTCCAGCCGGTCGCCGAGCCGCTTCAATTCCTTGCGGGTGCTATTTCTGAAAAACATCAAACACCTCTGGTTCGCTCACGAGGTTTCGGGGCGGTTCTGGCTCTTGATGCCCCCGAGCATCACGGTCTTCGAATGCCCGGGGACAGTCTGGCCTGGACTGGAGTCTGTCGACTCAGGCGGCCTGGTACAGACGGCGCTCGACCAGCGTGCTACCACGCAGGCGATGTGTTGCCTTGGCACCGGCCAGCACGGCCAGATCCAACAGCGGTTCGAGGATGACGACGGTCATGTAGGCACTACCGAAGGTCAGAATTGACAGGGCGTTGTCTGCTGTGAAGCCTCGTCCGTAGAAGGCCCAGAAGGCAACCCAGGCGACAATGCCCCCCTGGAAGGCAGTCGACAGCCCCAGCGCTTGTCTATAGCTCAATTCCACATACGGCGTGTTTGGCGCGATGACGTGTTTCGCCAGGGCGGTCACTGCGAACAGCGGTACCAGGAGGGTGGTGACGTTCATGCCGTATTGCGGCAGGTCGAATGGCGCGAAGAACAGACCCTGGATCAGCAGCCCCAGGGCCAGGCCCACTGCCGCAGGTGCGGCGCCGAACAGCAGAAACAGGGTTGACCCGAGGATGAGATGGACCTCGGAGACGCCGACTGGATGGTGCGGCAGCAGCTCGAAGAAGCTGAATACCAGGGCCGTGGCAGTGACAGTGCGAGCCAGCAGCGAGAAGACACCACGCTCGCCCAAGGCCTGGGCGGCGAGTTTGAGGGTGTAGGCGCCGGCACCTGCGGCAGTGACGTAGCTCAGCCAGAGTTTTCCAGCTTCCACCAGGTTAGGTTCGATATGCATGACGATTGCCCCTTGGCCGCTACGCGACCTCGAAAGTAAAAAAACAGGACGACTCCGGCCTCAACTTATGGCCCGGCTGATTGCCACCGGCTCGTGCCGCGGCAGGTGTTCGTGGCCGTTTCCATGGGCCGGTGGGCAACTCGCATTGAGCAGCGTCACCGGTTGTCCATGGGGAGTATTCAAGTAAGCTTGCTGCCATTGCTCGGTGCGGCGGGTGATGTCTTCCATACCCGTTAAACCGAGTGTGGTGACCATTCTTTCCAACGCTGTGAGCCACTGCCGGTAGTAAGTGTCGTTGACGCTTTCTCCGGGTTGCGCCGGGGCAGCCTTGATCTCGTCGCTGAATACCTGCACCCAGTCCTCCCAGGGGAACAGACCGATCTGGTGCAGGTGTACCAGCAGGGAAAAGGCCTCGGCCTGCCAAGGTTTGTCGAATACCGGGCCTTCATCGTCGAGAGACAGGCCGGCTATTGGGGGGATGTGACGCATGCTGGCGCTCATACGGCCTCCAGATAGTTGTCCCACAGATCAATGCAAACACTGTCCGGTCGCGCCACTCCCCACAGTTCTGTCGCACTGAATCGAACGGCATAGACCTGTTGGGGTTGTTCGCCCAGACCGTGGGCTAGCGTGTCCGGAGTGGCAAACGCGCCGTGTGCAATCTCGATGGTCCCGACCTTGCCGCGCGCGTAGCGGGGCAGTCGGGTGTGGGTGGTTGGGTTGAGGTTCTTCGTCCGCACCCGGTCACCGACCCGGAAGCGGCCAGGGACGGGTTCCTTTGCCCGGGAAGAGGCGCCGCCGAGCACTACGGCCTCGACGATGTCTGGTGTTAAAACCGTGATGGGCTGTGTCGATGGGGTTGGTTTGGCCGTACCTTGCAGTTCGCCAGTGCTGATCACGCCTTTTTCCAGCAGCAGGTTCTCGAAGGCATGCAGCCAATGCTCGTAGTAACTGGACTGCAAGTATTCAGCCGGTTCCATGCGTTCAATGGAATGTCGGAATTCGTCGACATTGAAGTGTCCGCCGACGAAGAGCGAGGCGAACAGCGGAAAGACCCTGCGCTCCCAGTCGTGATGGAAGATGGGTTCATTTTCTTCGGTGAGCACCGGGCCGAAACCGTGCATACCGCCTAAGTCGTGTACACCGTTCATGGTTTTCTCCTTCTCGGGGTCAGGCTTCGTCGCCCGGCGTCTTCGGCAGCCCGGTGCCGATCATGGCGTCACGCGTCACCAGCTCGACCAGTCGTTCCTCGCTCCAGCCGTCAGTACCGGCCGGACGTTCCGGCAATACCAGGTAGCGCAACTCAGCACTGCTGTCCCAGACGCGAACTTCCTTGTCATCGGGAATGATCAAGCCGAATTCGGCCAGCACGCTGCGCGGATCGATGACTATCCGTGACCGATAGGGCGCGGATTTGTACCAGACGGGTGGCAGGCCCAAGGTCGGCCAGGGGTAGCAGGAGCACAGCGTGCAGACCGTCACGTTGTGCACGGTCGCGGTGTTCTCCACCACCACCATGTCTTCGCCCTGCACGCCGGAAAAACCCAGTTCGGCAATGGCCGCGGTCGCATCTTCCAGCAGCCGACGTTTGTAATCGGGATCGAACCAAGCCTTGGCGACCACCTGGGCGCCGTTGCGCGGGCCGACCTTGTGCTGGTAAGTGTCCACCAGAGCATCCATGGCGGCTGGGTCGACCAAGCCTTTTTCGATCAACAGGGATTCGAGTGCCTTGACACGCAAGGCGATAGCCTCGGGGGGCTCGGTGTGGTCATGGTCATGGTCGTGATCGTGATGATGTTCGTGGGTATGGCTCATGTCTTGGCTCCTCTGAAGTTGATACTCACTTTCAGTGCTACTTGCCGGTGTTCGTTTGCCAATGCGATGCGCAGGTTCACAACGTCCGCCAATCAACAGAAGCCTCGAATGCGGCTGCAGCCTGATAGAGGGTGCCCTCGGCATAATGTTTTGCGACTAACATCAGCCCCACGGGCAGTCCGTCCACCAGGCCACAAGGGATCGACATGGCGGGGTGCCCCGTAATGTCTTGAGCGGCCGTATTGCCAAGCATCTCCAACGCACGCGTGACGGTCTCGGTGATTGAAGAGCCCGGTTCCGGGAGCGGCTGGGCGGTGATTGGCACAGTCGGCATGACGAGCAGGTCATAGGTATTCAGCGCCCGGTCATAGGCGTCTCGGGCAAAGCGCGCTATGTTCTGGGCCTTGGCGTAGTAGCGACCGTTGTAGCGCTCCAGACCGAACTGGCCCACGAACATGCAAAGCTTGAGTGACGGCGACAATGCGTTTGCCTGGTCGCGCCAACCGACCTGTTTGTCCAACAGGCCCACGTCGTACAGCCCCTTCCAGTTAAAACCCGCGCCATTGCCGTGCATCATTTGCATGGTCAGGCCTTCACAGCCGATAGGGCTCCATAACGATCCTGCCAGGTTGTGTTCGGGAACCGATACTTCCTCGACCCGCGCGCCCAAAGCTTCTAGCCGGGCGATAGCGCTGCGCACTTTTTCTGCGATACGTGGATCCTGGTTGGCGAGTTGGAAGCCTTCCTGGAGGATCCCGATCCGGAGTCCGGCCACGCCTCGTTCCAGATAATCGCAATAGGCATCGACCTTGGGGGCGGCCTGGCGGGGGTCGAGCCCGTCTGCGCCGGCCATCACTTCGAGCATGAGCGCGTTATCGCGTACGTTGCTCGTCATGGGGCCGACATGGTCGAAGGTGGACTCGATCGCCATGACCCCGGTGTAAGGCACTAGACCCCAGGTAGGTTTCATTCCATAAATGCCGCACCATGCGGCAGGAATGCGGATGGAACCGCCTTGGTCGCCACCGATAGCCAGGTCGACCGCGCCCGTCGCCACCAGCGCCGCGCTGCCCGAAGACGAACCGCCTGTCGTGAAACCATGGCGAAAGGGGTTGTGCACAGGCGCGGGGTCCGAGGTATGGCTACCGCCGGAGAGGCAGTAATGTTCGCAGGTGGCTTTGCCGAGGATCGTTGCTCCCGCGTCGAGCAGACGCGTCACCACGGTGGCATCAAACGACGGTACGAAACCCTCCAGTGGTGCGGCGCCGTTCATCATCGGGACACCGGCCAGAGAGATATTGTCTTTGAGCGCGACCGTCTTGCCAGCGAGCTTGCCCGAACTGGCGCCCATCACCTCAGTTCTGTAGTACCACGCGTTCAGCGGATTTTCCGTGCTTGAAGGGCGATAACCGGAACTGCGCTCGTAGCGCACTGAAGGGATGAAATCAGGCAACTCATCGACGAGGTCGTAGGCATCGAAACTGGATTGCATGAGCGCCAGGTATTCGCTGGCTTGCTCGGGTGTCAGCTGTATGTGCAGGCGGCTGGCGAGATCCTGCACGTGTTCGAGAGTCGGGCGGATGATGGCCATGGGGTGTCCTGTGTCCTGTGCCAACCCGCAGGGGCTGGCAATGTCTGTTCAAACGTCATCTCGGGGATGCCCGGACACGGTGCGCACGATTGGCGAGCCGTGGCCGGGGCTGGTATCAAGCTATCTCTACAGATTGAGCGGCGCTTGGCTGAGGAGGACAGTCGCTTGGTTGAGCGGGACTCGCTTGCCCCTCCACGGTCGCCCTCCATTGCTGTGGCTCAGGCTTATGCCGGGGTATCAGTCTTCGGATTCAGGCGTGGTCTGTTTCCGAGGTGACTTCCCTGGTTTTGGCCAGATAACCCCAACGCTTCTCATGCCTTTGGCGGGGTCCATTTCCGGGTGCGCGAGTACGACGTCCCGATAGGAGGGGCTCCCGATCACCGCCGGTTTGAACTTGATGAGGAAGTCATTGACCTCTTTGCGCAGGTCCGGGGCCAGGCCGTAGTCGTCGTAGCACGCCTCGAGACAATCGAGCACGGCTTGCCAGTGCACCTCGGTCAGCCCCATTCCGCGATGCGCGGTGACCATGTCTCTACCCCTGTATTTGGCGCTTCCACCCCAGTGCTCGGAAAGGAAATCGACAAAATTGATGTGTTCCTTTTGGAACGTCGATTCCGACATATGGGCCCAGATGTGCCCGATGGCGGGGTGCCCCATCGTTTTTCTCAACACTGCGCCTGCGAACTGATAGATCGCGTCATAGCCGCCAAGACGGGTATAGAGGGAGGGTTGTTGCTCCGTGGTGGGTTGCTGGTCGGTCATTGTCTGGTTACTCCGTTTCGGGTGAGAGGCATCTCATTAGCCAACTGTCGCGTTGTTGGGCACACGCTTGGTTGATAAGGACAACGGGTGGTAGAGACGGGCGGGCCTAAAAGACCCTGACGTAGCGCAGGTTCATGCGAAAGTCCTCTTTGGGGCCGTTCTCCACCGCAAGGTCGCGTCCAAGCTGAACTTGGAGTTGGTCCTTGGCGGTGAAAAACTTTCTGGCCGTGACGCGCAAGTTGGTGGTTTCCATCCTGTCGTCCTGGTTGACACCATCGATCTGGTTTTCCCCACCCCAACTGTGGCCGAAGCCGATAGCCAGCGCAGTGGTCTCGTCGGGCATGTAGCGCCCCATTAACTGAGCGCCGTAGGAAACGTCCTGTTCCCGGCGGGCGGAGCTGGCGCCGAAGTCGTTGTTGTCTGCGTACCAGATAGCGTCACCGACGAGGTCGATGGCCCACTTCTCCGTGAAGTGCTTGACGTAAGCGGCCTGGAGATCAACCTTCCAACGGTTCTCGCCAATGTTGAGCGCGTCGTCTTTGTCATAGTCGCCAGTCGGCACGTATAAGTAGGCGGTCGCACCAAGGGTGTCGTTGGCGTCGTTGAGACGGTACTTGAGCGGCGCGGTGAGAATGAGGTCGCCGATGCCGCTGGCGTCGCCTAGACCAGAAGCGTCACCACCGCCCGAGACATGACCGAAGGGCAGCAGGAATTGAGGCTCGATGGTCAGCCGCTCGCTCAACTGATAGACGTGCAGCAGACGCAGAATGCCGATATCGGAAGTCAGGTTGAAATCGGAGCTGGTCTTGTGCCCCTGGGCATAGGCACTGTCCGTGGTGGCGTGCTGGTAGTAGACCACGCCGATGGTCGCTCCCACGGGGAGCGGCTCGTAATCGCCAGGATCCACCTCGAGGGCATGGGAGGAAAGGCTGGGGAGGAGGGCGGCAAGCGACAGGTAGCGCAACTGTTTCATGATCGATGATCCTTTTTTCGGGCAAAAAGAGCCCCGCAATCGCCAGTCAGGCAATGCGCAGGGCTAAAAGTGGAGTCAGCGATGGAGTCAGGCGGGCGACACTTGCGCGTCGCGCATCATCCCGGTCTGCGGGTGGCAGTTGATGTACTCGAACAGTTGCTGGCTACCGTCCGCTACCGAGACCTCGTGATACAGCCGCAGCTTCGAAAGCCCCCCGATCACTCGGAAGAACGTGGTGAAAATACGTAAATGAGTGGGGTGGGATTCTGCCCAGCGTTCCAGTTTGTCGAGCGATCGCCAGTGACCGATGTCATAGGCGATGTCGAGGAGATTGCCATCCAGGTCGACATTGCGTACGAAGCGGTTGCTGTAGCAGCCCAGCGCCTGCCCCTCGTCACGCAGGAAGTTCATGCCGTCTTGCAGTGGCGGCAGCATCTCGTTGAAGTAGAGCGCACGCTCTTCGTCGCCGGCTTCGACCCAGTCTTGTCCGGAGCGGATCAGCGTCAGGTTGTCGTGGCCGCGTACCACGACCCTGCCGCCCTTGGCGGGGTCGCCTGAAATGACTTGCAGTTCGCTGGTCGGCTGCATCCAGTCGGTCTGCGAGATAGCAAAGCGATCGCGCGCCGAGCCCCAGTAGCCGTGCTCCTCGATCTCGCCGCTAATGCCGTCCATGATCGCACCGACACCTGGCAAATCTTCCTTGAATGCATACAGCGTCTCGAACTGCTCGGCACGTGGTGCGATGACCTCGCGGAAATACCCCAACCCCTCGTTCAGGCGCGCATCGTCGCCCCACCAATCGGCCACGGGCGCTGAAAGTAACCACCGCTGATAGGCGGCGGGATCGCGCCAGTAGCCCACGGCGATGAAGTTTCCATAACCCTGATTGTCGAGGTGGTAGGTCAGGTCGTGATTCCCTGGGCCATCGGCGAGGGCAAAGCTTGCGTCGATGTAGCGCATGGCTTGCAGGGCGGCGGCGCGTTGCTCGTCGCGAAATTGCACCCCGAGGTAAGCCATTACAACTTGCTTCACGTTTTCGTCGGCCCGCCCCACGAACATCGGGAAGGGCGGCTGGTAATCGTCGTGAACACGACGGGACAAAGTCCGGGGACATTTGAGATGTTTATCGATTGCAGATTCCATGGGGGGCTCCTTTATTTCCGTCTCAAACGGACGGTTCGCTGTTCTACATCCCGGTGGATGTTGTTGTTTTGCGGTGGGTACCACTCCATCGGCGTTGCAGCACCAAGGTTCCGAGCTGCACCAGATAAGTGGCGAACTCTTCGGGTGCCATGTCCCATCGCTGTAAGAACCAGGATGAATCGGACAGTCGCTGCTGTTCTCGTGGATGCATGAGACACCTCCTCATTCGTGCTCGTAGGGACACGGCGTGGAGTGAAAATTATCCAGGGGGGATGCAACGTGCTTGGCTCGAATGGACAACCGTTTGGTTAAAAAGGACAGGTAAAAAAGGCCGGCATATCAGCGCGCAGCAATGGTGCGGGGTTTGTGAAACAAGGGGGCGAGGTGCGCCGAGAAGGGGCATGGGGAGTGTTGGAAGGATCGGCCTATTTAACGCGCAGGCGGCTATCTTCCAGTATGTCCGACAGCGGGAATGAGGCGATGGAGATGGCCTGCTAATTGCTTGGCTCGCAAAAACGTTACCCCGCTTTTTTTTGTTGAAACGCCGCCGCGAGGTGAATGCAATGAGCCAGACCTGTCAGTATTCGACGCTTGCCGTTACGGCCCCCCTCCGTTTCGATTACTGGAAAGAAGTGGTTTGTCACCACTGCCTGGACGCAGACAGCAAACTACTGGCGCAGAGCGATTTTGACGGGGCGCTGGAGGTGCATAGCATGGGCGCGTTGGACATCTGCACGTTGTCCGCACCCTTGCACTATTGGGAGCGGTCCGCCCAGCACCTGCGCAGTGATCCCAATGACGATTTGTGGTTGGGCTTTACCCGGAGCGGTTATGGCGAACTGGAGCAGGCTGACCGACGGACGAAACTGGCGGCGGACGATCTGTTTCTTTATGACGCATCCCAGCCGTTCAGATTCAGCTTCGGTGGTACTGATAACCACCTTGTCCGCATTCCGCGACAATTGCTCAGTCAGCGCTTGCCCTCCATAGCGGACTGCACCGCTGTGGTTCTGGATGATCGTCGCCCTGGGGTGGTTCCGTTACGCGAGATGTTACGTCAAGCCGCGAGTATGCCTTCAGTCTTCCATAACACAGCAGTCTCCAGTCGTTACTCCAGCACGTTGCTCGACCTTCTGGTGGTCAGCCTGGAACTCCAGGATTTAAAGCAGACTCATGACGAGTTGGATCTGCATGGCCGGATCATGAAGTACATCCACCAATATTTGACCGAGGCGGACCTGTCGCTCGAACGCATCGCTCAAGCCCACCATGTATCCACACGCACAGTGACGCGCGCTTTCGCCCGTCATCAGAAATCGCCGGTCGCTGAAATCTGGAAGGCGCGACTGCTCGCCAGCCGCGACGCGATTGAGCGCGGTCAAGTCCGCAGTATTTCTCAGGCGGCGCTGGATTTCGGTTTCTCCGACTTCTCTCACTTCAGCCACGCTTTTCGCAAGGCCTTTGGCGTCGCCCCCCATACTCTCCTGCGACGAGAGTGACAGGAGTGGTCTTTCTCCACGGCGTTCAGGGGGGGATTTCCCCCCTGCAGTTTTAACCCCCTATAACCAACCCTTGATCTGCGCGCACACAGCCTGGGTGGAAATACCGTAGCGATCGTGCAACGTCGGAAGCGCGCCCGCATCGAGAAACGCGTCCGGCAGCGCTATCTGCCTGAATGTCGGCGTAACACCATTGCGCAACAGCACGGTGGCCACCGCTTCGCCCAATCCGCCGATGATGGAGTGGTTTTCGGCAGTCACGACCAGTCGTCCCGGCTTTCTGGCCTCAGCCAGGATGGTCTGCTCATCCAAAGGCTTGATGGTGGGAACGTGAAGCACCGCGACATCCACACCGTCAGCCTGAAGTTCCTTGGCTGCTTCCAGGGCGCGCATCGTCATCAAACCGGTGGAAATGATTAAAACCTCATTGCCTGTACGCAGGGTCTTGGCTTTGCCGATCTCGAATTCATAGCCATATTCATCGAGCACCAGCGGTACGTTGCCGCGCAGTAGCCGCATGTAGACGGGCCCTTGGTGCGCGGCAATGGCGGGCACGGCTTGTTCGATTTCCAGGGCATCGCAGGGGTCGACGATCATCAGGTTCGGCATGGCGCGAAAGATCGCCAGATCATCCGTTGCCTGGTGGCTGGGGCCGTACCCGGTGGTCAGGCCCGGTAGGCCGCAGACAATTTTGACGTTGAGGTTTTCCTCGGCAATCGCCATGCAGATAAAGTCATAGGCCCGGCGCGAAGCAAACACTGCGTAAGTGGTGGCGAAGGGCACGAATCCCTCCCGAGCCATGCCGGCCGCCGCGCTCATCAACAGTTGCTCAGCCATGCCCATCTGGTAGAAGCGCTCTGGATGCGCCTTCGCAAAAATGTGCAGGTCGGTGTATTTGGACAAGTCAGCCGATAAACCCACGATGTCCTGGCGCTGGTCCGCGAGTGCGGCCAGTGCGTGGCCGAATGGCGCTGGTTTTGTGGCCTGTCCTTCAGCGGCAATCGACGCAATCATTGCCGAGGTCGTCAGCTTTTTCTTCGCCGCTGCGGGCACCTGAGCGTCAGCCTTGTGTGCGTTGTTCATACTGTTTTGCCTTCTTCCAGGTTGTTCAGGGCCACATCCCATTCATGCTCGTCTACGCGGATGAAGTGAGTCTTTTCGCGGGTTTCCAGAAAGGGCACGCCTTTGCCCATCTTGGTATCGCAGATGATGACGCGCGGCTGTGCGACGGGATGGCTGCGGGCTGCGTCGAACGCTTTGACCAAGGCGTCCAGGTCGTTACCGTCTACCCGCTGGGTAAACCAGCCAAAGGCTTGCCATCGGTCAACGATGGGTTCAAATGCCAGCACCTCGCTGGAGTGGCCGTCGGCCTGCTGGTTGTTGACGTCGACGATGGCGATCAGGTTGTCGAGTTTCCAGTGCGAAGCTGACATCACCGCTTCCCAGGTAGAGCCCTCATTCAACTCACCATCCGATAGCAGGTTGTAAACGAAAGAGCTGGACTGTTTGCGCTTCAGACCCAGGCAGGCGCCTACCGCGATGCCCAGTCCCTGGCCCAGCGAGCCGCCGGTGATTTCCATGCCGGGGGTGTAGGCGGCCATACCGGACATGGGCAGGCGACTGTCATCCGAACCGTAGGTTTCAAGCTCATCCAGTGGAATGATTTCAGCCTCGATCAGCGCGGCATACAGCGCGATCGCGTAGTGACCGATGGAAAGGTAAAAGCGATCACGCTGTTCCCACTCGGGGTCTTCGGGCTTGTAGTTCAAGGCATGAAAGTACGACACGGCCAGCAAGTCCGCCGCGCCCAACGCCTGACCGACATAGCCCTGGCCCTGGACTTGCCCCATGCGCAAGGCATGGCGGCGAATGTTATGGGCACGCTGCACCAATGTGGTGGACGCCCCGCGAGATAAAGTGGCAGTCATGGAAATTCTCCGTTAACTCAACGATTGACCGAAGCGGCAGGAATGCGCAGTACCAAACAGGCACCGATGCACAGCACACCGGTAATCAGGTACATGCCGATGGCGCTCGAACCGGTCGTGGTGGTGATCCAACCAATCAGGTACGGCGAGCAGAAACCCGCCAGATTGGCAAAACTGTTGATTCCGGCGATCCCCGCAGCGGCGGAGACACCACCGAGCAAGGTGGTAGGCAGCATCCAGAACAGGGAAGACGCCGACAGCACGCCGGCTGCTGCAAGGCACAGGCACAACACCGACAACGTCAGGTTGGCACCGAACACCGCCGCCAACGTGAGGCCCAGCGCGCCGGCAAGCATTGGCCCGACCAGATGCCAGCGCCGCTCCTGGTGCTTGTCGCCGCTGCGCCCCATGAGCACCATCGCAATGATGGCGCACAGGTAGGGGAGACTGGTGAGCAATCCGATGTGCATCGGATCGGCAACACCTGCGTTACGGATAAGCGTTGGCAGCCAAAAGGTGATCGCGTACTGGCCCATGACCACGCAAAAGTAGATGCAGGCGAGAATCCACAGGCGGCGGTCCCGCAGGAATGCCCCGACCGATGCGTGGGTGACTTTGCGGCTGTTGTCCTCGGCCAGTTCTTTGGCGACCAGCGCTTTTTCTTCATCGGTGAGCCAGGTTGCCTGGTGCACGCCGTCCTTGAGGTAAGCCAGCACCATCAGGCCGACGATGACGGTCGGGGCGGCTTCAATCACGAACATCCATTGCCAGCCCGCCCAGCCATGAACGCCTGCGAACTGCGTCATGATCCAGCCTGAGAGCGGTCCGCCGATCATCCCCGAAAGCGGGATGGCGATGAACCACAACACCGTCATTTTGGCGCGACGGTAGGAGGGGAACCAGTAAGTGAGGTAGAGCAGCAAGCCCGGCGCGAGACCCGCTTCGGCGATCCCGAGCAGAAAGCGCAGCGTATAGAACTGCCAGGCCGTTTCTACGAAGGCGAAGAGGGCGGAGATGATGCCCCACGAGATCATGATGCGTGCGATCCAGCGCCGGGCACCGACCTTGTGGAGGATGAGGTTGCTGGGCACTTCGCAAAGGAAATAGCCAAGAAAGAACATGCCGGCGCCAAGGCCGTATACGGTCTCGCTCAGGGCCAGGTCATTCATCATCTGAAGCTTTGCGAACCCGACATTCACCCGGTCCAGGTAAGCGCACAGGTAGCACAACATCAGGAAAGGCATCAATCGCCAGGCAGTCTTGCGATACGCGCTTGAGCGCACTGTGGACACAGTGTCGAGCGTCATGGTGGTCATCATGATGGTCTGATCTCTTGTTTTTATAGAACGCCGGGATCAGGCCCGACGTATCTTCGATCCAGAACTGAAAGGACAGTGGGTGGCTTGACCTGATCGTCAGTGGATCAACATGCCGCCGTTTACATCGAGCGTGATACCGGTGAGGTAAGAGGACAAATCGCTGGCGAGGAACAGTACCGCATTAGCGACGTCCTGCGCGGCGCCGAGCCGGCCCAGCGGAATGCTTTCGATGATGGCGTGGCGACGATCGTCCTGCATCAGGCCGCCAGTGATGTCGGTATGGATCAAACCTGGCGTGATGGAGTTGACGCGAATGTTGTCCGCGCCAAACTCCCGCGCCATGGCCTTGCCCAGTCCGAGTACACCGGCTTTCGCTGCGCTGTAGTGGGGGCCGCCGAAGATGCCGCCGCCGCGCTGGGCCGACACGGATGACATGCAGACGATGCTGCCCGAGGCCTGGGTACGCATGACCGGAATGACCGCCTGGGACATCAACAGCGTGCCGCGCAGGCTCACATCCAGGACTTTGTCGTAATCTCCCGGGCGTATGTCCAGGGTCTTGATCGGCTGCGTGATGCCGGCATTGTTGATGAGTATGTCGATACGGCCGTAGCGCTCGACCACCTTGGCGACGGCGGCTTTGACTTGCGTTTCGTCGGCGACATTGGCAGCCAGGCCCAGATGGCCTTCGCCGAGGGTGGCCGCCGCGTCACGGGCGGCGGATTCGTCGAGATCCAGGATCACGACGCGGGCGCCGTGTTGGGCGAAGGTAACAGCCGTTGCTCGACCGATACCACGTTCGGATGCGGCGCCAGTAATAATCGCGACTTTGCCTTGAAGAAGCATGAGGGGTACCTCTGATTGTTTTTATGGTTCGATTCAGCGATCGATGACCCAGAGTGGTCCCCGTCAACAGGTCGAGCAATAACGCAAACGTCACTGCTACATGAATAAAATTCAGCACTCGTCAATGCAGATCGCAAATGCTTGAATGGCACTCCCTGCTCGTGCCACAAAAACAGGCTGAATACTGATGCGCCAGGACGATATCCCTTCATCCAATCTGCCACCGCTGAGAGCCATTCAAGCCTTCGAGCAAACCGCTCGTTTTGGCAACCTGGCAAGAGCCGCCGAAGTGCTCGACCTCACGCCGTCAGCGATCAGCCATCAACTGGCCAAGCTGGAGGTGATGATTGGTCGACAGTTGTTTGTGCGCGCAGCGCGAGGGGTGACGCTGACGCCGGTAGGTGAGCAGTACTTGAAGGATATTTCCGGTCTGTTGCAGAGCCTTGAAGTCGCCACCCAGCGGGCCGCGAGTGACGTGAGCCTGGATTGCCTGCGGCTGCATTCCTCCCCCAGCTTTGGCTTGCTATGGCTGATGCCCAGGTTGGAGTCATTTCGCTTGACCAACCCGGACATCCAAATCAATTTGTCTTGCTCTTATGAATCGCTGCATTTCAGTCAGGACAAGATCGATGTCGATATTCGCCACGGCCGGCCCAATTGGCCCAGCTATGAAGTGCGTACCGTGCGCAACGAGAACTTCGCTGTGCTGGCCTCGCCCAAGCTGATCGCGCGTTGCACGGTAAAAAGCGCCGCTGATCTTCTGGCTGAAGACCTGATCCTTTCCGAAGCGACCTTGCTCAGATGGCCTGAGTGGTTCGCCCAACATGGCCTGGCGCGCCCCGAAAAACCCTACGCCTTGAGTTTTGATCGCTCCTACATGAGCCTGGAAGCGGCGAGCCACGGTTTGGGCTTCGCCCTCGAAAGTACGCTGCTGGCGCAAAAATACCTCGCCAGCGGCTCACTGGTCGAGGTCGCCCCCGAAGCGTTGAGCTCTCCGGTCGCCGCCCACCATCTGGTGTTCCCAAAGGCTCACTCCAGCTTTCCCAGAGTCAGGCGGTTTTTGGGGTGGATGGAAGGGGAGTTGGGGCATAGTTTCGTGTTCTGAAGTGGTGGCCGTCCGAATGGCGACCACCGCGCTTCCAGATATAAATCAGTCATGGAGCGTGAGAACCGCAGCGTCATGGAATATTGCGATAGAGCATCAGCCGCGCCGTTTCGTGCAGCCCCCGTGTCAGCCCGTTCAAGCGCCGAAACTCCTCGGGATGTTGCGCGGCCACATCGCCACGTGGTGTGGGTGATGCCAGGTCGTGCAGGGTCGGCGAACTGCCGTCGTGCTGCATCTGCAGCAGGAAGTCCTTGGTAACACCGCCAATGATCGGGAATGTACCCTCGCGCAGCACCAGCGGCACCACGCGCTCACCCTCGGGTGCCGGCTGCTGGATATCCCGGCCCAGCGCGCCATTTCTGAACGGTATACCCGCCATGCCCGCCACCGTCGGCAACAGGTCCACAAGACCGACGGCCTCTTCGATCACCCGGGGCTGCAGGCCGGGCGCATGGATCAGCAGTGGCACGTTGTTGCTTTCCAGGCCCAGTTGCTCGAACGCCGGAGCCATGTGCGGGATCTGGCTGATACGCGTGTTGTGGTCTCCGAAGAACACAAAAATACTGTTGTCGTAGTAGCCGCCGGCCTTGGCGATTTCCATCAGGCGGCCGATGTTGTAGTCCAGCAGGCGCACGGCGTTATATTGCTCGACGCTACGGGAACCGGCGGCCTGGACTTGCTCCAGTGTCACGTCCTTGACCTGGAAGCCGTCGTTTTGCTCGGGGATGGTGAACGGCCGATGGTTGCCGGAGGTTTGCAGGTAAGCGAAGAATGGCTGGTCCTTGGGCACGGCACGCAGCAGTCGGTCGCTTTCCTTGAACAGGTCCAGATCGGAAATGCCCCACACGTCCACGCGGGGCGAGCGCCAGTGGCTTTCCTCGAACAGTTGCACGCCGTCGATGCTCTGGCGGATCAGCGCATTGATATTCGCCCAGCCGGCGTTGCCGCCGATCATGTAGAACTTCTGGTACCCCTCGAACGCGTTGATCAACGTGTGTTGGCGCGTGATCAGCGGGTTGCGGGTGGCGGTCTCCTGGCGGGTCACATCCGGCACGCCGGTGATACTGGCCCATACGGTCTTGGCGGTACCGGTGACAGGCACATAGAAGTGTTTGAAGAACCAGCTTTGCTTGGCCAGTCTGTCCAGGTTCGGCGTGGGGTCGAGCGGATTGCCATAGGCACCGACGGCGCTGGTGCCGAGGGATTCGAGCATGACGAAAATCACATTCGGCGGGCGCTCACCGGCCAGT
The DNA here is from genome assembly GCF_900106885.1 of Pseudomonas sp. NFACC14. Classification (NCBI taxonomy): domain Bacteria; kingdom Pseudomonadati; phylum Pseudomonadota; class Gammaproteobacteria; order Pseudomonadales; family Pseudomonadaceae; genus Pseudomonas; species Pseudomonas sp. NFACC14. The sequence continues at coordinate 292,398 of NZ_FNOA01000006.1, read as the reverse complement.
CGATAAGGCTGCACGCCTTGTTCGCGGATGAAATCAAGTCGCTGGGCGTCGGGTTGATCGACGCCCAGGTACTGTGCGATCTGCGGGTAGTGCTCGCGCACCTGGGCTTCATCAAATTGTGCTTGACCGACCTTGAGCGTGTCATACAGAAACAGCACCGGGTTCAGGCCCACCGCCGCCACTTGGTTGTTGCCGGAGAAGAACGCATCGCTCCAGCGCAGCGGCACCGGGTTTTCCAGGTTGAGGTTGGCGACGCGGCCAAGCAGGGCCAACAGCACTGCTACGACGCCCATCACGGAAACCGGCACCAGTGCCCACTTGCTGATAGTTTTGCGCTCCTGATCCAGGGTCAATCGTTCAAGGCGTAGCAGCGCCCAAACCCAAAGCGCCACCGCCGTCAGCCAGCCTGAGGCGATCCACAACACCGGGTAGGTTTCCCACAGCATCTGTTGTGAAATCTGTGCGTCTTGCAGGTAGCGCAGCACCGTCGCATTGATGCGCACGCCAAGGTAGGCGTAGTGGCCGAAGTCGATGATGTACACCAGGCCGACCACCGCTAGCGCGATGAGCAGATAACCCCGTGCCAGCCAGCGCAAGATCGGCAGGGTGGTCAGGTTCCAGCGCGGCAGCCAGGCCAGCACGGCCAGCGGCAGCAGAATCAGCACCGTCAGGCGTAGGTCGAAACGCAGGCCGATGCCCAGTGTTTCCAGGAGCGCCGGGGTGTTCAAAGCCAGGCCGGAAAAACCCAGCACAAATACCAGCCGCAACGCCGCCAGCAACACAAATACCAACGCGATCGAGCCTGCGCCGTAACGCAGGCGGCGCGATTGCAACACACCCATCATTGACCTCTGTGCCATTTCAAAAGGGGACGCCACGCGGCGCCGATCAGCAGGCCGAACCCGGCCACCAGGCAGTAGCCGGTCAGCAGCGGGTCGACCAGATAGTCCCAATAGTTTTCCGAAGCCTTGAGCCGCAGCGCGAAGGCCAGGGTGCCGATCGCCAGCATCCACACGGCCAGGGAATTGCGCAGCCACAGCATCAGCAGCGCCAAAGCCCCTACCAGCACAATCATGGGCCGCGGGTTGAACCCCCAACGGTACGGATCGTAATAGGTCAGGCCCAAGGTGGCGGGGTACAGCAACAGGCTCAATACGCCGAACAGCGCCAGCAATTGCACCTGATGTTGACGCCCAAGCGGCTGCACCACGCCCAACCTGCTGAGTGCGACCCACCCCAACAGCACCACGGTGCTGAGCGCCAGGTCATCGGTAAAACTGCGCACATACGCCGCCAGTGGCAGCTCATTGACCGGGATAAAACTCACCGCAGCCAATATCGGCAACCACCACGGGCGCCAGGGCGCGCTGAATCGAAACGAGCTCAACAGCACAAACCCCAACAGTACAAAACTCAAGTGGGCCTGCCATAAAGAAACCATCACAGCCGCTCCGCCAGCCAGGCTTCGTTGAAGCTGACATGTTTGATGAACGTGTTATTCCATGAGTACACCACGTGGTACATGCCGTCCGGGCTGCGGCTGAAGTACGGGTACTCGTATTCGAAGTCGCAGCCCTGGGGTTTGCACACGCGGTAGTCGAGGTTACTGAGGAAGCGTTGTTCCAGCGGCAGGCGCCGTGCGCCGCTGGAGGCACGGAAACCTTCGCCGATGATTTCCTTGTAGACGTCGGGCGAGAAGGGTTGGCCGAGCGGATCGGGTGACTGGTCCAGTTCCACCACCGTACGCCATTGGCTGAGCTGGGCATCGGTGCCGTAGAGACTGAGCCGGAAGCGGCCGTCCTGCAGGTCATTGAGGGCCACCAGCAAACCGTCGTCCACCGTGCCCACTGCTGCCAGCGACGAATTGGGGTTGGCTGGCTCCAGCGGATACGGTTCGCTCCAGGTTTGCCCGGCGTCTTCGGTACGGCTCGCCAGGACGCGGTGATGGGTGTCGCCGGCATAGCGCAACATCGCCACGGCGCGGTTGCCGTCCAGGGGCACAATGGTAGGTTGCAGGGAATTTTTGCCGCGGCTGATGCGGAATTTGTCGATCACCGCACCGTCGGCGCTCAAGTATAGGTACTCGGCAAACTTGCCCATGAATTCGTGGTAGACCGGCAGACCGATAGAACCATCGGCATGGAACACCGGTGCGGCGCGTACCAGCGTGCTGATATTGAAGAATGGTGAGGTCACCAGTTGCCGAGGTGTCGACCAGTTCGCGCCGAGGTCATCGGACACCATCACATTGATTGCACTGGTGGCCCAGCCACCCACCGATACCGAGACATAAAACATCCACAAGCGATTGTCCGGCGCCAGGGCTATGACCGGATTGCCCAGTTTGCGGATGTAGCGCTGGGTGCCGTCACGCGTGCTTTCCCGCGTGGCAAGCACGTGCTCGGCGCCCCATTCGCCGCTACGGGCATCAAAGCGTGCGGTGCGTACCTGTACATCGGCAGCACCTTCGCGCGAGCCGGCAAACCACACGGCCATCAAGTCGCCACCGGGCAGGGCGGTGACCGATGAGGCGTGCACAAAGTCATTGAGCTGCGAAGACACAAAACGGCTGGTGTACTGCGGCGCCGCGGCGGCCTTCGCGGTGGTCGAGCTGATAGGGGCAAACGGCGCCAATACATGGGGGGGATGACTGAACCAGGCGGCGCAGAATACCCCTAGCAGGCTGCAGATCAGGAAGGCGGAGCGCATAGGGAAACCAATCAGGAAAAAGATTAGGGTGCACGCTCATCCGGCAGACGCTTCCTGCGACCGGTGAGCATGGATAACGGCAGGTTGTCCCGCAGCTGGAAACTCTCGAACACCGCTGCCAGCACATGGATGCACACCAGTCCCAGCAACACATTGGCCGCGGTTTCGTGGATTTGCAGTGGCCAATCGGCGCCCCATAAAGCATCGACTTCCTGCATCAGGAAGCCGCTGATACCGAGGGTCAACAGCGCCGACAGCATCGCCACCATCACCAGGGCGCCGAGCGGCGAGTGACCCAGGCGATGGTGCGGGCGCCCCCTGAGCAGCGAGCGCAGGTGGGCCGCGAGCCGCTTCGGTGTCGGCCAGAAGTCTGACCAGCGCGCACTGCGCGGCCCGACGAACCCCCACACCGCTCGTACCAGCAGCCAGGCCATGGCGTAGTAGCCCAGCCAGACATGCCAGTCGTCGCCCGCTTCATTGAAGAAGTAATTGGCAACAAAGACCCCGGCGATAGACAGGTGAAACAGCCTCACCAGCGGGTCCCAAAGGTGCAGGGATTCGCCTTGCATCAGCCTTTTATCTCAGTCTTCACGGCCTTGCCGGTCACCGGGTCGTGGTAGATCTCGACTTTGCGCTTGTCCTTGTCGAAACCGTAGATCTCATAGCAATTGCCGTCGGTGACCTTGAACTTGCTGATTTCGTAGCCTTCGGCCTTGAGCTTGTCCTGGAAGGCTTTTTCGTCTTGCCATTGCGAGCGTTCGGCGGTGGTGCATTGCGGGCCGGCGACGGCCAGAGGGCTGGCGATAATCAGGGACAACAGGAGAATTTTGCGCATGGAAAAGCTCTCAGCGTTTGTGGGAGATTACACAGTGCAAAATCAACCTTAGCGAAACCTTAGTTGGTAATGAGCTGTAACATCTTTGCCGGAATAGCCCCGGACAGAACCCGGCATGATGCCGCCGATTCCTAGAGAGATTTTGCGATGCGCCTACTCCTTGTCGAAGATGATCGTGCCCTCGGCCAGGGGATTCGCGTGGCATTGGGTGCCGAAGGCTACACCCTTGACTGGCTGCAGGATGGCCTGGGCGCATTGCATGCCTTGCGCAGCGAAAGCTTCGATCTGCTGCTGCTCGACCTCGGCCTGCCACGCCTGGATGGCCTTGATCTGTTGCAGCAATTGCGTGCCGAGCAACACGACCTGCCAGTGCTTATCCTCACCGCACGCGACGGCACCGCCGAGCGTATCGCCGGGTTGGATGCGGGCGCTGACGATTACCTGGTCAAACCGTTCGACGTGGAAGAACTCAAGGCCCGCGTGCGTGCGTTACTGCGCCGCAGCCAGGGCCGCGCACAACCGCTATTGGAGCATGCTGGCGTCAGCCTCGACCCAGCCACCCAGCAGGTTAGGTACCAGGACGAGGAGGTCGTCGTCACACCGATGGAATACCAATTGCTGCACCAGTTGATGGTGCGCCCCGGCAAAGTGGTGACTCGCGAGCGGCTATCGCGGGCGTTGTACGGCTGGCAGGACCGCGTCGAGAGCAATACCCTCGAAGTGCTGATCCATAACCTGCGCAAAAAAATTTCCACCGAACTGATCCGTACCGTGCGTGGTGTCGGCTACGTGCTGGCGCTCAAACCATGATTTCTGTCCGCGCGCGCATCCTCGTCCCGGTGCTGGTGCTGATCCTGCTGGGCGACGCCCTGATCAGCTGGCTGGTCTTGCGCGACAGCCACCACGAAATCGAAGAGGTCTACGACGCGCAACTCGCTCAAAGTGCCCGCCTGCTGCAAGGCGTGCTGCACCAACGCGCCCCCGGCGAGGCCGACTGGGACCGTCTCTACCAAGCCTTCGACCAGGCCATGAGCCGTGTCGGCGCAGACGGCGTAGCCCATCCCTACGAAACCCGCCTGACCTTTCAGGTTTGGCGCACCGATGGCCAACTGCTGGTGCGCTCCGCCGAAGCACCGATCCTCGAGGCGCCGCCCGTCACCCTTGGCTCCCACGACCTGGTGTACAACGGCAACGACTGGTGTGCCTTCCTCCTGGCTGACCCACAGCAGGGCCTGTTGATATGGGTGGGCGAGCGCGACGACATTCGCCAGGACCTTATCCAGCGCATCGTTCGCCACACGCTGTGGCCCACACTGATCGGTGTGCCGCTGCTGGCATTATTGATCTGGCTGGTCATCGGCTGGGGCCTCGCCCCCCTGCGTGCCATGGCCCGTTCTATCCGCGGGCGCACCACCGATTCCTTGCAGCCGTTGCACCTCAAGCCGCTGCCGAGCGACCTGGAACCCATGCAAACCGCGCTCAACCGCCTGTTGAAGCAGGTAGATGATCTATTGGAGCGCGAGCGCCGCTTCATCGCCGACGCCGCCCACGAACTGCGTACACCCTTGGCAATCCTGCGCATCCACGCCCAGAACGCGCAAAGCGCCGTCACCGAAGAACAGCGGCGCGAGGCATTGGATTTCCTGGTCAACGGCGTCGACCGCGCCACCCGTATAGGCAGCCAACTGCTCACCATGGCCCGCATCGAACCGCAACTGAACAACCCCCTGTATCAGCGCGTGCAACTCACCGAACTGGTTCGCGAAGAACTGGCCGAACTCACACCACTGGCCATGGAAAAGGGCGTGGAGTTGGTACTGGAATGTGATGAAGAGTGTTGGGTGGAAACCGAGCCGGTAGCGTTAGCCATTGCCATGCAGAACCTGGTGACCAATGCCCTCAACTTTTCTTCCTCAGGCAGCGAGGTGACTGTCGTGGTGCGTAAGGACGAGGGGGGCGTGGCCCGCTTGCGGGTGGAAGACGCCGGGCCGGGAATAGAAGAAGGCGAGCTTGGAAGATTGTTCGAGCGATTTTACAGCCGGGGCAATGCCAATGGCGCGGGGTTGGGATTGGCCATCGTACAGATGATTACTTGTAAAATCGGTTGCACCCTGCACATTTACAATCGAACAAGCGGGGGGGTATGTGCAGAACTCGGCCTGAACCAGGCCAGCCGCCCCTACAACGTTCTCGCAAATTCGAATAACGCATCTGTCACCATGACAACGTAGGTGAACTCCGATCATGTCAGCACAGGCCATCTGATGTGTGTTGGCGTGCGTGGAACGAAATAGGGACGCGGAGGAACGGCAGTTGAGGGGAGACTTCATCCTCGCCTAACCATACAACCGCTGTTCAATCTCTTCGAGGGTGCTGCCTCGTGTCTCCGGTACCCATACCGCGACGAAGGTCGGAGATAGAAGTCCTGCCCCCACGAACACAAAGAAGGTTTCGCCGACTTGAAGTTTTGCTCGGGGGCGTCCGTAGCTGAAATCAGGAATATAGGGGGCCGAGTCCAGTGTAGGTAATACTTGTTTGCGGGGCAGGGCCAGCAATGTAATCAGCGTATTGGAATGCATTGACCATAGCCCGCAGAATCCTGGGCAAGTGAGCAGGCAAGTAAGCTAGGCTGTTCGCACGACAGGCCGTCGGTATTCGACAGCCTGAAAATAAAGGCGCTATCAATGTCGAAGCATTTGCTGTTGGGCTGGACCCGTTCCTTGTGCGTGCTTGCTGCCTTGAGCGGCGGGGCCACCATGGCAGTTGCTGCCCCGCCTGAAAAAACCGCTACGGCGGAATCGGACATCCAATCGGTGTCCCTGGCAGGCGGCAAGCTGGAGTTCATGTTGAAAGGCGTCGAGGCCCGTACCTTGAACAGCGAGAACGGCGGCACGATGTACTTCGATCCGAAAAGCGAGCAGGCCATCATCGTTACCGAAGGACCGGCGCCGACTGCGGGCACCACCCCGGACGCTGCGTTTCCCCTTGCCGTGGATACCTTGAAGGAAAAGCAGCAAGCCGCGTCACCCAACTTTCGCATGACTGGCGAGAAGACCATTCAGGTGAACGGCTTGAAGATGTACCGCCTGGACGGCACCGACGATTTCAACGGCCTGAAACTACTGATGGCCTCGTTGATGACGATGAACGATCAGAAGATCACCATCATCGAAGTGATGTCCAGCGAAAACGACCCGGCCGGCCATACCGCTGCGTTGAAGAACATTCTGGGCAAGTAAACCGCAGGTTTCCAGATAGTCAGCCACATCGCGGCGCGCGCCGCGGGCAATAGTGGACCGAAATTAACAATAACTGATTGTTATAAAACAGGTTTATGGAATTTACTGGAACTTCATTACAAGCTATCGGGGTCCCCAAAGAACATCTGAATCCGCGAACGCAACCAGCGCTCCCCAGGATCATTGTCCTGAGAACCCCGCCAGGCCATATGCAGTTCGAAGCTGCGCACCGGTATGGGTGGGTCTTCGGCGCGTACGCCACCGGCGGCGGTCAGCGCGTCGGCGGTGTAGTCGGGCACGGTGGCGATGATGTCGGTGCCCGACAGCAGGGTGCTCAAGCCGTTGAATTGCGGCACGGCCAACACCACATGGCGCTTGCGGTCGAGTTTCGCCAGCTCTTCGTCGATGAAACCGCTCAAGTCACCGGCGAAGGAGACCAGGGCGTGGGGGCGGGCGCAGAACTCGTCCAGGGTCAGTCGCCCCGGCGCGGTGTCGGCCCGTAGTACTTTGGGCAGGCTGCGCCGCAGGACCTTGCGCTTGGCGTTGGCCGGGAGGTCGTCGGTGTAGCTGACGCCGATGGAGATTTCACCGGACGCCAGCAGGCCCGGCATCAGGATGTAGTTGACCCGGCGCACCACCAGCACAATGCCCGGCGCTTCGGCCCGCAGGCGTTTGAGCAGCATGGGCAGCAGGGCGAATTCGGCGTCGTCCGACAGGCCGATGCGAAACACCGAGGTGCTGGTGGCCGGGTCGAATTCCGCGGCGCGGCTGACTGCCGTGGAAATCGAATCCAGGGCCGGAGAGAGCAGGGCGAAGATCTCGACCGCCCGCGCCGATGGTTCCATGCTACGGCCGGTGCGCACGAACAGTGGGTCATCGAACAGGCTGCGCAGGCGCGACAGCGCGGCACTGATGGCTGGCTGGCCAAGAAATAGCTTCTCGGCCGCGCGAGTCACGCTGCGCTCATGCATCAATGTTTCGAATACGATCAACAGGTTCAGATCGACACGCCGCAGGTCATTACGATTCATCTGGGGTCCTGGCAGATTCGGTAAGCTTGACGTGAACGGCCATATGGGAACAATGGCCGGCATGAATCTTACGGGGAAAGGCTGGTACTCTGCACCGGCTAATTGAGTTTTCTCAGGTTAAGTCCTACAGGAGTGGTTGGTTTTTCTTGCTGCGGAATCAATGACAGGCATGTCGACTATTAATAGCCACTGATGGTCTTGGCCACAAAGCCCGGATAGAGTTCGTGGCATTAGAGGTTACTTTGACGAGGTTTGCGATGTCCCGCACGATCCGTTTTCACAAGTTTGGTGGTGCCGAGGTGCTCAAATGCGAAGAGCATGCGGCGGCTCTTCCTGCGCCAGGAGAAGTGCAGGTCCGCGTCGAAGCGATCGGCATCAGTTGGTACGACACCTTGTGGCGCCAGAACCTGGCGTCCTCCCAGGCACGCCTGCCTTCGGGCCTGGGCCATGAGATGGCCGGCGTGGTCACGGCCGTCGGCGACGGCATCGATGACTTGGCCGTGGGCGACAAGGTTGCCAGTTTTCCGGCCGAAAGCCCGAACGATTATCCGGTGTACGGTGAAGTCATCGTGCTGCCCCGCACCGCGCTGACCCGTTATCCCGACGTGCTCAGCCCGATCGAAGCCGCCGTGCATTACACGCCGCTGCTGATCGCCTATTTCGCCTACATGGACCTGGCGCGGGTCAAACCGGGGCAATTCGCCCTGGTCACCGATGCCAGTCATTGTGCCGGCCCGTCCTTTGTCCAGTTGGGCAAGGCCTTGGGAGTGCGGGTGATTGCGGCCACCAAGACAGCTGACGAGCGTGAATATCTGCTGTCGCTGGGCGCCGAGAAAGTCATCGTCACCGAAGAGCAGGACTTGCTGATGCAAATCAACAAGCTCACCGACAGCCGTGGCGTCGACGTGGTATTCGACGGCCTTGGCGGGCCGCAGATGTCGCTATTGGGCGATGTGCTGGCACCCCGTGGCAGCCTGGTGTTGTATGGCTTGCAGGGCGGCAACCAGACGCCGTTCCCGGCCTGCGCGGCGTTCCAGAAGAACATTCAGTTCTTCGTGCACTGCATCGGCAACTTTACCGGCAAACCGGAACTGGGCATCCTCCAGGACCACGTGGCGCTGCAGCGAGCATTGCGTGATATCAACCAACTGACCGCCGATCGCGTGCTGTTGCCACTCAAGACTCGGGTCTTCCCGTTCTCCGAGTTTGTCGAAGCGCACCGGTACATGGGTGAATGCCCTTGCCGTGAGCGCGTTGCCCTTCAGGTCGTCGACCCCGCCTGATAGCTGTCTTGCGCAAGAGTCATCGCCGGGCTCTTGCGCTGCCTCCGGTTCGATCCCTATCCCTCCTTTCCCACGCACTGGCGCCTGACGGCGGTGCGTTCGTGCCTCGCAAGGCCCCTCAAGCAACCTGTCCCGGTTCTCTTGAAGCAGAAACGGTTTACCGGTTAACAATCTGAACTGGTTTTTGCCCTCAATCTGTATCTTCTAATCATTATTTAAGTCCTGATAATTGAACGCTGATTTCCATATCAAGGAAGAAGTCGTGGTGCGGTGTAACTTTTTCGAAGGCTTTCATCCTTCAAGGCGCATTCAAGGTACAGCGAACGTTAATTGGCACGGGGCTATCTATCGATCCCGGAGAAAACAGGGTGAGGTACAAGGTAAAATAAAGTTCGGTAAGTTCCTTATTTCTCGTACTCATTGTCTGTGGGACGTTGTCGGAATTCTCCTAGGACGTGCCACCAGCCCGGCAAGGCCCCGTATTTTCAAGGGTTGCAGCGACGGCGCCCAGGAGCATGGGATGACTTTTCGCGTATGTATCAAATAATGACGACAAGCAACGCTTGGGCGTATTGCTAATACTCTTTGAGTACTAGAACGATTCATTCAGACCAACACGTCGCGCGGTCACGTTGGTGCGGGTGCGGCGCCGATAGTTGAATTTCAGGTAAATGGCTATGAGTGCAATTCATGAGCAGGCAATGACTCACGTATATCAACAGATACTGCAACGATTGTTGGGTTTTTATTCCCGGGCCGAACGGACCGCGTTGCAGCTTTTGATCCAGCGCTTGATTGTCGCCGCCGGAGGCATCGATCGGATTGGCGATTATCGTGTGTTGACGGTCCAGAACGGGAGCCGGGAGAGCTTTTATGTACTGACCGCCTTGCGGGCCGCCCAGTTGAGCATCGCCGGCCGGCATCCGGTGACCTTCGCCTTGCGCGTCGCCACGCCGCGCTTGAGCGAGACCACCCAGGCGATGCTGGAGAACATCCACCGCTGCTACAGCGCACTGTTTGTCTACGACGATCCCCGGGTCGAATTGCTGATGGCCGATAACCGCGAGGTGTTGCCGTTCAATCACCGCCAGCCCTTGTCGGTGGCGGGGCACGAGGCCAATCGCATGGACCTGCTGGCCTTGGGGCACCTTCGCTCGGTCGACAGTCCCCTGGAAATCGGGAGCGACGGTTACCTGGCGATGGCCGAATTCTATCGGCACATGGCCCGCTGGGAGTCTGGCGTGGATTCGATGGTCAGCAGCGATACGCCGCGCCAGCAAAAACAGTTCATTTCAGGCCTGCGTCGCGCGGCCCGAAAAATCGGTCTGCCGACCGACAATATCGGTTGTTTCGACAGCCTCTTCGCGCACCTCGATACCTTGAGCAGCGACCTCTACGAGCATTTCTATGGTCCCGAGCGCCTTGGCGCCTGGAAGCCCGAGGGGCATTTCGAGGCCTGCCGGCGGATGAGCCACATCGGCATCGACGACCTGATCGTCGACCGCCTGGAGGGCACCAACTGGCCGCTTTTCAACGAATTCCTGCGGGTGCAGACCGACGGCCTCATGCCCTCGGCGATTGAAAACGAATACCTCAGCCCATTGCTGTCGGCCCATTTGCATGGCCTGCAGGCCTGCTACGTGCAAGGGCGCAGCTACGAAACGGGATACAGCGACTACGTACAGCGGGCGATCATGATCATGCATCGCAAGCAACTGCCAGAACACGCCTGCGAGCAGGCTCGGGCGTTGTTCGGCTCGCCTTCGGCGATTCCCGAGCGCCGCGCCTACGCCGCCCTCGAAGCGCAAAAGGTCCTGGGGCTCAGCGAAACGCAACTGGTGTGCATGCTGTTCGCGCCATTCGTGGGGCAGGGCGCGGGCCTGGAACACTTCCTGCGCTGTTGCCACCCCGGCATGCTGGTGGCGATGCCGGATCTGCACAAGGCCATGCAGGGCGCGGCGGTCGCCGATCAGATCGCGCAATGGATGATCGACGTCAGTGGCCTGCCCATCGATATCCTTGGCAAGCTGTACCGGGCGAGCGTCACGGTACCGGAACAACCGGAAGCGGTTCCGGAAGCTGATCTGCAGCAGGCCCTCGACGACGTTGACACCGAAGAAGCCGGGCAGGCCGCCGACGAGTCGCACGAACGCTCGGCAAGGCACTGAGGAACGAGGTTTGATGGATTCGTCTACCTCGTCCCTGGTCGTGATGCCCGGCGTTGCGGCCTGGCCGACTGCAACCTTTTCGCCTGGTGTGATTCCATGAAAGGTTGCCGGGAGACAGACTTCGCCTACCAGGCGGTTTATCGCTACCTGACCACGTTGATCAACGAACTGGAGGTGGATGCGCGGGTGCGCCTGCCTTCGCTGCGGCAATTGGCCGAGCGTCTGAATGTGTCGATATCGACCATCCAGTACGCTTATTCGTTGCTGGAGAAGGAGGGGCGGGTCTACTCGATCGCCAAGTCCGGCTATTACGCGCTGCCGGCGCCCAGCATGACGACCCTGGAGGGCGGGGACGATTTGCTCGAGAGCCTGTACGTCAATGCCCGGCGGCCCGGCATGCTGGTGCTCAGCGCGGACGAGCCGGCGTCGATGCAGCCGTTGGACAGCCCGATGCTGTTGCTTGAGCGCGAGCTGCTGCGCCAGTACCCACGTTCCTCGCAGACGCCCTCGCAACCCTGGGGCGAGCTGGAACTGCGCACGGCGCTGGCGGCCCGCTACACCTCTTCGCCGGCCCGTTGCTGGAATGCCGATGACGTCTACATCGGTGCCGATCTGCAGGGCGTGCTGGAGATCCTGATCGCCGTGCTTGCACTCAGGGGCGCCACAGTGCTGATCGAGTCGCCCTGCGACTGGGCGGTGTTGCGCCTGCTGCAGGCAGCCGACATCAAGGTCATTGAGCTGCCTCTGGCCGGCGAGGGGATCGACATCGAGCAGTTGGAGCAGTTGCTGGAGAGCGAAGCGGTACGCCTGGTGGTGCTGTCCTCAGTCCTGAACATGCCAACGGGTTCGCTGGTTCCTGAAGAGAACCGTCGTGCCATCGCCCAATTGCTGGAACGGCATGGCACGTGGGTGCTGGAGAACGACAGTCATACCGACCTGGCGTTCGAGGCCGGGACGACACCTTTTCGGGACTTGCTCGACCCGGACCGGTTGATCGTCTATTCCACGTTCGAGAAGACCATCGGCCCAGAGGCGCCATATGGCTACGTGTTGTCGCGCCAGATGACCCTGCACCTGCAACGACATTTCCTGCTGCGGGCGTTTCGTCTGTCGCCGATTCGCCAGAAAGCCATCGCCCGGCTGTACAGCAACGGTCGGATTGACCAGCATTTGCTGGTGTTGCGGCGCCTGCTGCGCGAAAGCGCGGTTTCGACCGCACAATTGTTGCGCGAGCGGCTGGGCGATAGCCTGCAATGGACGGAACCCCAAGGTGGCGCGACGATCTGGATGCGCTCGACGCGACGGGTTGATTTACGGCGGGTTTTCCATCGGCTGCTGGCCCAGCGAATCGTCATCGCACCGGGGGAGTTGTTCAGCCTTCATGGCCTGTATGGGCAACATATGCGCCTGACCCATGCGCTCAATGGGCCCCAGGACCTGGATGCCGCACTCTGCGCGCTGGCTGACGCCCTGAGGCTCGAACAAGCGTAATTGGCGGCGATGGATCGAACCCGTCGCGCCATGGTCGAACTGTCAGTAAACTGCACCCCATTTCCCGAGCCACTCCACTCAGAGGTTTTGCATGACAGTCAGTCCATTTGCGGGCAAGCCGGCACCGGCAGAGTTGTTGATCGATATCCCGCGACTGGTGACGGCCTACTACACCGGCCGACCCGATGCCTCGGTTGCGACCCAGCGCGTGGCTTTTGGCACCTCCGGCCACCGTGGCAGCTCCTTCGACTTGGGCTTTAACGAGTGGCACGTGTTGGCCATCAGCCAGGCGATCTGCCTGTACCGCGAAGCCCAGGGCATCAACGGGCCGTTGTTCGTCGGTATCGATACCCATGCGCTGTCGACCCCGGCGGGCGCCAGCGCGCTGGAAGTCTTCGCGGCCAACGGTGTGACCGTCATGATCGCCGAGGGGGATGAATACACCCCGACGCCGGCGGTTTCCCACGCCATTCTCTGCTACAACCGTGGCCGCACCTCGGGCCTGGCGGACGGTATCGTCATCACGCCGTCCCACAACCCACCGCAAAGTGGCGGCTACAAGTACAACCCTACCAACGGCGGTCCGGCCGATACCCATATCACCAAGTGGATCGAAGCCAAGGCCAACGAACTGCTGGCCAACCAGCTCGTCGGCGTCAAGCGAGTCAGCTACGAGCAGGCCCTGAAAGCCGATACCACCCACCGTCACGACTATGTCAACACTTACGTGGCGGACCTGGTCAATGTCATCGATTTCGATGCCATCCGCACCGCCGGGTTGCACCTGGGCGTCGATCCGCTGGGCGGCGCGGGCGTGCGCTACTGGCCGGCCATTGCCGAGCATTACCGCCTGGACCTGGACGTGGTGAACACCCACGTGGATTCCACCTTCCGCTTCATGACCGTCGACTGGGATGGGCAGATCCGCATGGACCCATCCTCCAGCCACGCCATGCAAGGGTTGATTGGCCTGAAGGAGCGTTTCGACGTGGCCTTCGCCTGCGACCCGGACCATGACCGCCATGGCATCGTGACGCCGTCCGGCGGCCTGTTGGCGCCGAACAATTACCTGGCGGTGTCCATCGACTACCTGTTCCAGAATCGCCCGCAATGGCGTGCCGATGCCGGCGTGGGCAAGACGGTGGTCAGCAGCGGCCTGATCGATCGCGTCGCCAAGCGCCTGGGGCGCCGTCTCTATGAAGTGCCGGTAGGCTTCAAGTGGTTTGCCGACGGCCTGTTCGATGGTTCCCTGGGCTTTGGCGGTGAAGAAAGCGCCGGTGCTTCGTTCTTGCGCAAGGACGGCGGCGTCTGGAGCACCGACAAGGACGGCCTGATTCCGGCGTTGTTGGCGGCTGAAATGACGGCGCGCACCGGTCGCGACCCGAGCCAGGCCTACCGCGCCTTGACCGACGAACTGGGTGAACCGTTCTCGGTACGCGTCGATGCCAAGGCCAACCCGCAACAGAAGGCACTGCTGAGCAAGCTGTCGCCAGATCAGGTGACCTCTACCGAACTGGCGGGGGAGAAGATCCAGAGCATCCTCAGCCATGCACCGGGTAATGACCAGGCCATCGGTGGCCTGAAGGTCATGACCGAAAACGGCTGGTTCGCGGCGCGTCCGTCCGGCACCGAGGATATCTACAAGATCTACGCCGAAAGCTTCATTGGCGATGCGCACCTCAAGCAACTGGTGGCCGAGGCGCAAACGTTGGTGGATGGGGCGATCACCAGCAAGTGATACCTGTGATGTGAGCTTGTGGCGAGGGAGCTTGCTCCCGCGCCACAAGAGCAGCAGTGCAGCGATGCGGGGTTAGGCGAGGTCCACGAGCACGATTTCGCTGTCATCGATCGCGGTCACCCGCAATATCCGTTCATCTTCAATCGCAACGCCGTCTCGAGCTTGTGCACGCAACCCATTGATTTCTATCAATCCTGTCGCTGGCACAAGATACGCTCGTCTTCCGGTGTCCAGCCGGTATTCCGCACTTTCACCCGCCTTGAGATTGGCCGCCACCAGGCGCGCGTCGGCGCGAATGCGCAGGCTCTGGTCGTCGCCGGCCTTGCCACTGGCCAAGGTCACGAAGCCTTCGCGCGAGTCCTTGGGAAACGGTTTGGCGCCCCACGACGGTGCCAGACCTTCTTCATTGGGAATGATCCATATCTGGAAAATGCGTGTGGCCGTCGATTCCAGGTTGTACTCGCTATGGGCGATCCCGGTGCCCGCGCTCATGACTTGTACGTCGCCAGCCTCCGTACGGCCCTTGTTGCCCAGGTTGTCCTGGTGGCTGATCGCGCCTTCGCGCACATAGGTGATGATTTCCATATCCCGGTGCGGGTGCTGGGGAAAACCGCTGCCGGGGGCGATGACATCGTCGTTCCAGACGCGCAGGTTGCCCCAGTGCATGCGTTGCGGGTCGTAATACTCGGCGAACGAAAAATGGTGGTGGGCATCCAGCCAGCCGTGGTTGGCGGCGCCCAAAGTGGCGAAGGGCCTGAGTTCGAGCATGTTGGTGTCCTTTTCGCTGGGAGCGAAAGCAATGGTTGATGGCGCTATTCTCGCGAAGGAAATCATCGACAAAAAGCGTAAAAAACGCGTCAAACCTATCGACTAACCAGATATGAAATCGTGAGCCAACTTTCACTTCATCGCCTAAACCCATGACTTAAAAGCTTTTGGGTGGAACCTGTCAGCAAATACAGACACCATAGCCGGCATGGTTCATGAACACCGGAGTCCCCAGCGTGTCGCAACACACTCCCGATCTTCCCCCCGAGCTCCTGCCCCTGGCCCAGATGCCCTTGCTCAAGCGCCTGGCCGCCCGACTCTTCGGCCATGGCCTGACGCGTCTGCGCGCCCAGCACCGAGCCTCCTGGTTGCACGGCCAGGCCGACGGCTTCCGCAGTGGTCATACCGCCGGTTTCGACTATGGCTACAAGGAAGGCCGGGCCGAAGGGCTCGAGGAGGGCCGCCAGGTCCTGTTGATCCGTGATTCGCGCAGCACAAAGCATCCGGCACCGCAGGTGGATGATTTACTGTTCGATGACTGGCGCCTGCCGCTGACCACCGAGCTGAAGAAACGTATCAAGGCTGACGTCGCCCGATTGTTGCCGGCCCATGCACAACCGAGTGCCGCGCAATGGAAGATGATTTTCAGCGACACGCCGTCTACCTCGGTGGTCGCCGGGGCGGGTGCGGGCAAGTCGACGACCCTGGTGCTGCGGATCGTGTTGCTGTCCCACTACCTGGGCTTCGAACTGGACTCAATGACCGTGGTGACGTTTACCCGGGAATCGCGCAAGGACTTCATTCAGAAATTGATCGAAGTGTTTGCCCTGTGGGGGCGAACCGTCAGCCTCAAGCAAGCGCGTGATTTGGTGCGCACCTTCCATTCGCGTATCTTGCCCATGGTTCGCAGCCTGCCCGGGTTCGAGCGGCTCCAGGCCTTCGAGACCCTGAGTCATCGCGCCGAAGCGGACGACGACGCCCAAGGCAATCCCTTTGAATTGCGCATCAACGATGTCCAACGTCAGCAACTCAACGCCTGTTACTACAACCTTTACCAGCGGGACGCGCGTTTCCGTGAGCTGATCCAGCCGTTGTCCCGCCATGCCCTGCAACTCAAGGAGCTGGAGCGCGATCACCCGGATGTGCAAAAACGGGTGGCCGTGACCGAATTGGCGGCCCAGCGCGACGAAGAGTTGTGCGATGCCGTCGAAGACCTGTGGTTTCGCGCCGGTGCCTGGCCAATCAAGGGGATCGAGCCAAAGCGACAAACGTTCGAAATCAATGGTTCGACATTCCACTGCCATGGCTACGCGCCCTCACTGGATGCCTGGGTGATGCTGGGTTTCGATCCGCGGGAAGACGCCCGGCTCAGTCGTCCGGGCGCCAAGCTGAGTATCCGTGCGGAGTGGGCGGTAAAGCGCACCTTGTTTCAAGCTTTCTGCCATAAACCACTGATATGGCTTGAAAGTTACGAGGCATCAAAGCGTGTGGTGGCATCCATGGCCAGCGACGCCAGTGCCGGCCCCGGGTTCGACTATAAGGTCAAGGGTGAACTGGGTTCGGCGCCATTGTTGGACTGTTTTGTCGCGGCGGCGGGCTTTATCGAGAACCTTGGCCTGGACGTCCCGGACGCCGTGGGCCGGATGTCCTTTGCCCAGGATGACCCCGATCGGTATTTCTTCGAGGCGCTGAGCCGTTACTGGCGGGCATTCGAAGACCATTTGCTCGATCAATCGCCGCCGATCATGACCTATAACCGTATGTTCGCGCTGTTCAGCGAACACTCGCCGGAAAACTTCAAGTTGCTGGCCGATGCCTTGCTCAGGCCGCTTTCGCACCTGATGATCGACGAGTTCCAGGACGTATCGCCGCAGATCGTCTCCTGGCTTCGCGCCAGCCTTCGGGAGGTCCGCAGCCGTGGTCCTGCGCTGCACGTGGGGCGCGGTGCCCAACGTTCTTCCTTGTTGTGTGTCGGGGACGACTGGCAATCGATCTATGGCTGGCGCGGCAGTTCACCGAGCTACTTCATGGCATTCAACAAGCAATTCCCGTCACCGGCGACAACTCGGGTGATGCTCACCGACAACTACCGCAGCCACCAGCACATCATCGACGCGGCCGAGCACATCGTGCGCGCCGCTGCGGCTATCCCAGGCAAAAAAGCCAAGGCCAGCGGCGCGCCCCGATCGCTGAGCCCGGTCAATGTGCTGGATCGAGACGACGAAGGGTTGGCCCAGCGACTGGATGAGCACTATCGCAAAGGCGATTCCATCTTGATGCTGTATCGAAAAAGTAGCGATAAGATACTGATAGAAAAGCATATTCAGCCAACAGTTAATGTCGATTCTAACTTGCCGTACGACGCCCGACGGCTCAGGCAAATGACCTACCACAGCGCCAAAGGGCTCCAGGCGGATGCGGTGTTCTTGTTGGGCGACTGCCAGCACCTGAGCAGTTCGCCCTACAAGAACCAGGTCTATCGAATGGCCGGGCTAGGTCGGGATGGAGATGCCGAACCCTACGACACGGCGCAAAAAGACGAAATCCTGCGCCTGGCGTATGTGGGCATCACGCGCGCGGTGCAGCACTGTTACTGGTACGTCGATGGCCAGGACGGCCAGGCGGTCAACGCGCCTAAGGCATCGGATCGTATTGCGGCGGACAAGCCCTTTTTCGCTGACCATCGCCGTGCCCGCAAAGGATGAAGCAAACAGAAACACCGAGTGGCGGGGCAAAAGCGTACGGCAGGCCATAAAAAAACGGCGCCTTCCCTGGAGAGAAAGGCGCCGCTTTCAAATGGTAAGCACTGTTCCCTGTCAGGAAGCGAACCGCCGCAACCCTACCGGTGGCACAAACGCTTCCAGCTCGGCCTCCACGGCCTCGATTATTCGTTCCACATCCGGCGCATTCATTACCGTCGCGCAGGGGATCCCCGCAATGGCGATCATCGTCTCGCCGCTGGCACGGTCAAACAACCGGGCAACCATACTGCCAGGCGCATCCATGCTCGCCTCGAATCCCATGGGATGGAAGTGCCAGCGCATCAACTGGCAAGCGTTGGGGAACGTAACCTTGCTGAAAGATCCTTTATTCATGTGTTGCCCGCCTTCTTCAATCGAGCGCTTCCTTTTGCTCATGTCAGGAAGGAAGAGCCATCATGGCTCTACCAGTGAGAACTAAAAATAGCACCTGAAAATGAACCTCATGTGGATTTTTTCAGTCCGTTTTGCGATTGGTTCACTTTTTTTGATTTGGATCACGACTTAAGCGGTGATGCTCAGAATGCCATCACACCTGGCCGGGCGTGTCCTCGACTTCGTCCAACCGCTCTGGCACGCGGCATTTCAAGGCAATGACCACGGCCAGGACCGCCATCGCCAAGGCGGCGGCGAAGGTGGTGTGCAGTCCGTTCGTCACGGCCTCGGGGCTGGCGTGGGTGATGCCATTCGTCGCCGCTGCGCTCGCAAACACCGCGCCGAGCACGCAGGCTCCAGTGAAGAAACCCAGGTTGCGCGACAGGTTGAGCAGCCCGGCGATGACGCCTCGCCTTTGAGCGGCCACATCGGCCATGACGGCCGTGTTGTTGGCGGTCTGGAAAAACGCATAGCCCAGGGTCGTCACCACGATGGCGCTGATGTAGCCGGCGCTGCCAAGGGCAGGGGGAACCAGTGACAGCATCAGGCAGCCGAGGGCCATGGTCGCCAGGCCGGCGAACCGCATGGGTTGCACACCGAACCGACCCGCCAGGCGTCCGGCAGGCACCCCGGCCAGTGCCGCGACGGCCGGCCCTGTCGCCAGCGCCAACCCGACGAAGGTCGCTGGTAGCCCAAGGGTAATGGATAAGTAAAAAGGCCCGACCAGCAGCGTCGCCATCATGATCGTTGCGACCAGGGCGCTCGTCGCCAGGCCCGAGACCAATGACTTGTCGCGAAACACGGCCAAGGGAATCAGCGGCGACACGGCCCGGGACTGGACCCGAACGAACAGCGCGCCGCCCACGAGCGCGGCCAGTAGCAGTGCAATGTTCAACCCGCCAAAGCTCCCGCGCCCGACGGTCATGGCCAAGGCATAGGCGGCGAGCGTCAACGCCAAGAACACCGTGCCGGTGATATCGAAGCGAATCGTTTGCGCCTTCGGCGGCACTTGCCGCACCGGTAGCGAGTACCACGCCAGCCATAACGTCAGCAGGCCGAGGGGGATGTTGACCAGGAACAAGGCCTGCCAGCCGACCCCACTGATCAGCAGCCCGCCAAAGGACGGCCCGAGGGCCGTGCCCACCGCCGACAGCGTTGCCAGCAGCCCCATGGCGCTGGCGGTTTTTTCCTGGACGACTGTTTCGCCGACCAAGGCCAGGGTCAACGTCATCATGACAGCGGCCCCCAGGCCTTGCAGCGCCCGACCTGCAATCAGCAGCCAGAGCGAGGGGGCGAGGCCGCAAAGCAGCGAGGCCAAGGTGAACAAGGCGATGCCGACCAACAGCAGCTTGCGACGGCCCATCAGGTCACCCAAGCGGCCGACGCTGACAATCAGCGTGGTCATGGCGAGCAGATAGGCCAGCACCACCCATTGGACCTGATGGAAGGAGGTATCGAGGGCCTGGGCCAGCGTCGGCAGCGCCACGGCGGCCACACTGGCGCCCAGGGAGGCCAACAGCGTCGAGAGTGCAAGGCTGGCCAGGGCCCAACGAGGTGAAGAGAACCGGCTCGCGGGTGTGGTTGCCGGCCGGCTGGGTTGCGTGTGGATGGGTTTCATCGTCTCACCTGTATCCGTGGCGCTCGAAATGGCGCTGTCAGAACGTTACAACCCGGCATAACATGGCGGAAGACGCAGCGTTTGCAGGTTATAGCTGCGCCAGACGCCATCTATTGAATCGAGACTTCTCCATGCCTTCGCCTGATCTCAATCTACTCGTCACCCTCGATGTGCTGCTCTCGGAAGGCAGTGTGGCCCGCGCCGCCCGGCGGCTGCGGCTCAGCCCGTCGGCCATGAGCCGGGCACTGGCGCGGTTGCGGGAAACCACCGGTGACCCGCTGCTGGTTCGGGCCGGGCGAGGGTTGGTGCCGACACCCCGTGCGCTGGAGTTGCGTGAACAGGTCAGTCAGTTGGTGCAGCAGGCCCAGGCGGTACTTCGCCCGGTGACGACGCCGGATCTCGGGCGCTTGAGCCGTACCTTCACGCTGCGCACCCGCGAGGGGTTCGTGGAAAACTTTGCCATCGACCTGATCGCCCGTATTCACGAGCAAGCGCCGGGCGTGCGGTTGCGCTTCATGGAAAAGACTGACCGGGACAGCACGGCGCTTCGCGAAGGCACCGTAGATCTGGAGACCGCTGTCGTGGACAAGGACACCAGCCCGGAGTTGCGAACCCAGGCGCTGTTCAGCGACCGTTTGATTGGCGTGGTGCGCATGGGTCACCCACTGGGCCACGCGACGGTGAGCGCCGCCGGCTATGCGGCGGGTGGGCATGTCGGGGTCTCGATGCGTGGGTTGGACCATGGCCTTATCGACCAGGCCCTGGCGGCGCTGAACCTGTCCCGGGAAATCGTCACCACCGTGCCAGGTTTTTCCTCGGCGCTGGGGCTGGTCCGCGCCAGCGACCTGATCGCCAGCGTGCCTGAGCGCTACACCACCAGCCTGCGGGTCGGTCTGCACAGTTTCGCGTTGCCGTTCCCGGTGCCTGGGTTCACGATCGCCATGCTCTGGCATCCGCGAATGGACGCCGACCCCGTGCATCGCTGGTTTCGAGGCTGTTTGCGGGAAGTGTGCGCAAGTAAAGCGTAGAGGCTTAGTAGATATTCATTAATAGCACTTCGCTGGCATTTAGTTGGTGAAAGTGCGACGTCGTCCGCAAATGGCTAGTTATCGCTATTTAATATTTAAATAGAGTTTTGTCCGACAATCTGCAACTCGGGCAGTTGAGTGCGCGCACTAGCGAGGCAGAAACCTATTGTTTATGGGCGTTAAGGGGCAGGGCGTGAAATTGAACGAAAAAAATGACTAGACGTTTGATTTCCAATTGTGTCAGGTTTCTTGCGTCCTCATTGGGCGAGTGATAGGACGATCTCGCCAGAGATCGCCTGTCTGACTAAATTGTTCCATTTGCAAACAAGGAAGTGTGTTTATGTCGAAAGTCAAAAACAGCGCTATCGATTCTGCCGAACAACTGCTCTGGGCGCCGCAACTGGCGGCTCCCAGTAATGCGTTCAACCAGATCAATAGCTTCAGCCACCAATACGACCGCGGCGGTAACCTGACCGTCAACGGTAAACCGTCGTACTCCGTCGACGAGGCGGCCGCGCAGTTGCTGCGTGACGGCGCGGCTTACCAGGACCGGGACGGCAGCGGCAAGATCGAGCTGACCTATACCTTCCTGACGTCTGCCTCTTCCAGCACCATGAACAAACATGGGATCAGCGGTTTCAGCCAGTTCAGCGCCCAGCAGAAAGGCCAGGCCGCCCTGGCGATGCAATCCTGGGCGGACGTGGCCAATGTCACCTTCACCGAGAAAGCCAGCGGTGGCGATGCCCACATGACCTTCGGCAACTACAGCGGCGGCCAGGATGGCGCGGCGGCATTCGCTTATCTGCCGGGGACCGGCGCCGGTTATGACGGGACGTCCTGGTATTTGATCAACAGCAGCTACACCCAGAACAAGACCCCGGACCTGAACAACTACGGTCGCCAGACCCTGACCCACGAAATCGGTCACACCCTCGGCCTGGCCCACCCGGGTGACTACAACGCCGGCGAAGGCAGCCCGACCTACGATGACGCCACCTATGGCCAGGACACCCGTGGCTACAGCGTCATGAGCTACTGGAGCGAAAGCAATACCAACCAGAACTTCAGCAAGGGCGGCGTCGAAGCCTATGCCTCGGGTCCGCTGATGGATGACATCGCGGCCATCCAGAAACTCTACGGCGCCAACACCTCGACCCGTACCGGCGACTCGACCTACGGTTTCAACTCCAACACCGGGCGCGATTTTCTCAGTGCCGCTTCGTCGTCGGACAAAGTGGTGTTTTCGGTATGGGACGCGGGCGGCCGCGATACCCTGGATTTCTCCGGGTTCACCCAGAACCAGAAGATCAACCTCAATGATGCCTCGTTCTCTGACGTGGGTGGCATGGTGGGTAACGTGTCCATCGCCAAGGGCGCCGTCATCGAAAATGCCATCGGCGGCTCGGGCAGCGACCTGTTGATCGGCAACTCGGTGGCCAACGAGCTCAAGGGCGGTGCCGGCAACGATATCCTGTGGGGCGCCGGTGGTGCGGACAAGCTCTGGGGTGGCTCGGGTTCGGACACCTTCGTGTTCGCCGCCAGTTCCGATTCGCGGCCGGGGGCAACCGACCAGATCCTCGATTTCGTCAGCGGCCTGGACAAGATCGACCTGACCGGCATCACCAAGGGCGCGGGCCTGCATTTCGTCAACGCCTTCACCGGTGCGGCGGGCGATGCGGTGCTATCGACATCAGGTGGCAACAGCCTGCTGTCGGTGGACTTCTCCGGGCACGGCGTGGCTGACTTCCTGGTCAGCACCGTTGGCCAGGCGGCGGCCTCGGATATCGTGGCGTAATGCTGAACCCCCTGTAGGAACTGCCGTAGGCTGCGATCTTTCAAGTGGTAGGAGAAAGATCGCAGCCTCGCTTCGCTCGACAGCGCCTGCAGGACCCCGGCCAGGATCAAGCGAATGCGTAGAAAATCGATGCCCTGTAGCGTTCAGGCAACCGCCGGGTTGCTCGCTACGCTGATGATGTTTTGTGGAGAAGTCGCCATGGCGCGCAGCCTGTTGTTAGCAGAACCCTCGCAGTTGGCCGGTCAATGGCTGGCTGTTTTGTCGAGCCCGCAGGACACCGCGCAAAGCCAGGCGATACAGGACAAACCGTCCAACACTTGCCTTGTCGAGCTCAAGGCGGACCAGACCCTCGGTGGGCAAACCGAGTGCCTGGGGCACTGGTTGGGGGATGAGCCGGTTCATTGGTTTACCGAGCCCGACGGGCTTTCCCTGATCGGCAAGCAAGACTCCAGGACGCATCTGGGGTTGCGCCAGGAACATCATTATCAAATGACCCTTAAGTCCGGTTTGATACTTAGGCTTGAACGGAATAAGTCTCAGAGCGCTCATTAACGAGTTCGTACAGTTGAAACACGCTTGTTCAAACGGGCGTGCGTGTCGGTGTGGACCGAATAAAGAATCAAAGATTGGTCAGTTGAACTAACGGCCAGTTCGCTGGCAAAGCCAACAACAAGGAAGGTTCATGAACAAGGCAAGGAGCGCTGCCTCGGCGCCGCTGTTTAAAGCGCTGGGCGATTATAAAAGTATTCTGATCAGTGTCGGTTGTTTTACCGCGCTGATTAACGTCCTGATGCTCGCGCCTTCGATTTATATGCTGCAAGTGTATGACCGCGGGCTGTCATCACAGAACGAAACCACCCTGGTGATGTTGTCGTTGATGGTGGTGGGTTTCTTTGTGTTCATCGGGCTGCTGGAAATGGTGCGCAGCTTCGTGGTCATCCGCATCGGCAGCCAGTTGGAAAGACGCTTCAACCTTCAGGTGTACCGGGCCGCGTTCGAGCGCAATCTGCGCCAGGGTGAAGGCAACGCCGGGCAATCCCTGGGCGACCTCACGCATATTCGCCAATTCCTCACCGGCCCGGCGCTGTTCGCGTTCTTCGACGCGCCCTGGTTTCCCGTCTATCTGCTGGTGATCTACCTGTTCAACGTGTGGCTCGGCGTGTTCGCCTCCGTCGGCACGCTGTTGTTGATCGGCTTGGCGTGCCTGAACGAGGCCATGACCAAGAAAGCCTTGGGGCAGGCCAGCGTCTACTCGCAACAGTCCAGCCAATTGGCCACCAGCCATTTGCACAACGCCGAAACGATCCAGGCCATGGGCATGCTCGCGGCGCTGCGCAGCCGCTGGTTTGCCGTGCACTCACGCTTTCTCGGCCTGCAAAACCAGGCCAGCGATACCGGCGCGGTGATCAGTTCCCTGAGCAAGACCCTGCGCCTGTGCCTGCAATCACTGGTGCTGGGCCTGGGCGCATTGCTGGTGATCAAGGGCGACATGACCGCCGGGATGATGATTGCCGGGTCGATCCTGATGGGACGGGTGTTGAGCCCCATCGACCAATTGATTGCCGTGTGGAAGCAGTGGAGCGGCGCCAAGTTGGCTTACCGCCGTCTCGATGCGCTGTTGCAGGCGTTTGCGCCCCAGGACGACGGCATGACACTGCCAGCGCCCAAGGGCCAAGTGAGCTTTGAACACGTTAGCGCCGGCCCACCGGGGCAACGCAACGCGACACTGCAGCAGGTCAGCTTCAGCCTGGCCGCCGGGGACGTACTGGGCGTGCTGGGGGCGTCCGGTTCCGGCAAGTCCACCCTGGCCCGGGTATTGGTGGGCGTGTGGCCGACCCTCGCCGGGACGGTGCGCCTCGACGGGGCTGACATTCATCGCTGGAATCGCGACCAGCTCGGCCCACACATCGGCTATCTGCCCCAAGACATCGAACTGTTCAGCGGCAGCATCGCCGAGAACATCGCCCGGTTTCGCGAGGCCGATCCGCAGAAAGTCGTCGCCGCCGCGCAACAGGCCGGGGTTCATGAGCTGATTCTGCGCCTGCCCCAGGGCTATGACACGGTGCTGGGGGAGGACGGCGGCGGTTTGTCCGGCGGGCAGAAGCAACGGGTTGCGCTGGCCCGGGCGATGTACGACCGACCGAGCCTGGTGGTGCTCGATGAGCCCAACTCCAATCTCGACACGGTTGGCGAAGCCGCGCTCGCCGGTGCCATTGCGCAGATGAAGGCCCAGGGCACCAGCGTCGTGCTGGTGACCCATCGCTCCTCGGCGCTGGCCCAGGCCGACAAACTGCTGGTGCTCAACGAAGGCCGGCTCCAGGCTTTCGGGCCTAGCCAGGAAGTACTGCGGGCGCTGTCCGGCCAATCGGAGACACCACAACGGGACCGTCCCCAGGCAACCCCCAACGGGCTGAGCATGAGTCGCCAGTACCAAGCTGCCAGCAAACCGGGTGGCGCATGAGCAAGGAATGCCAGATGAACCTCGAACAGGCTCAAGACGTTGAACGCCCGGAGCGCGACGCCCGTTTCTTCACCCGTATGGGCTGGGTGCTGGCGCTGGTGGGTGCCGGCAGTTTTTTCACCTGGGCCAGCCTGGCGCCGTTGGACCAAGGCATCCCCGTGCAAGGCACCGTGGTGGTTTCAGGCAAGCGCAAGGCCGTGCAATCGATGAGCAGCGGCGTGGTCAGCCGGATCCTGGTGCGCGAAGGCGAGGCGGTGAAGCAGGGCCAGCCGCTGTTCCGCCTGGACCAGACCCAAGCCGCCGCCGATGTGCAATCGCTGCAGGCGCAGTACCGGATGACCTGGGCCAGCCTGGCGCGCTGGCAAAGCGAGCGAGACAACCTGTTGCAGGTGAGTTTCCCGGCTGAGCTGAGTCGCGATCCCGATCCACGCCTGGCCCTGGTGCTCGAAGGCCAGCGGCAACTGTTCAGCAGTCGCCGCGAAGCCTTCGCCCGGGAGCAGGCGGGGTTGCGTGCCAGCATCGAGGGCGCCACGGCGCAATTGGCCGGCATGCGTCGGGCCCGCGGCGACTTGACTGCCCAGGCCGAATCCCTGCGTCTGCAACTGGGCAACCTGCAGCCCTTGGCGGACAACGGCTACATCCCGCGCAACCGCCTGCTGGACTATCAGCGACAGTTGTCGCAGGTGCAGCAGGAACTGGCGCAGAACAGCGGCGAAAGCGGGCGGGTGGAGCAGGGGATCGTCGAGTCGCGCCTGAAGTTGCAGCAGCACAACGAGGAATACCAGAAAGAAGTGCGCAGTCAGTTGGCCGACGCCCAACTCAAGAGCGAAACCCTGCAACAGCAACTGAAATCCGCGGGGTTCGAGTTGCAACACAGCGAAATCCTCGCCACCGCCGACGGCATCGCCGTGAACCTGGGCGTGCACACCGAAGGCGCAGTGGTGCGCCAGGGCGACACCTTGCTGGAAATCGTCCCCCAGGGCACGCGGCTGGAGGTGGAAGGGCACCTGCCGGTGCACCTGATCGACAAGGTCGGCCCGCATTTGCCGGTGGACATCCTGTTTACCGCTTTCAACCAGAACCGTACGCCGCGGGTGCCGGGGGAAGTCAGCCTGATTTCCGCCGACCAGATGCTCGATGAGAAGACCGGCGCGCCGTATTACGTGCTGCGCAGCAGCGTCAGCGACGTGGCGATGGACAAGCTCAACGGTCTGGTGATCAAACCCGGCATGCCGGCCGAAATGTTCGTGCGGACCGGCGAACGCTCGTTGCTCAACTACCTGTTCAAACCGCTGCTCGACCGAGCCGGCTCTGCGTTGACCGAAGAATAAGGATGTCTGGCGGTATGAAGCGTTTCTATTGGATGGCCGTGCTGGCCGTTTCCGTGTGCGGCAACGCCTGGGCCATGGGGCCCTTCGAGTTCTACGAGCAGGCCCTGCGCAATGACCCGGTCTACCTGGGCGCGATCAAGGCGCGCGACGCGGGCCTGGAGAACCGTGCCATTGGCCGTGCCGGGCTGTTGCCGCATTTGGGCTACAGCTACAACAAGGGCCGCAACCAATCCAAGGTCACCTACCTCAATGACCGTGGCGCCAGCCAGCATGACGATCGCAACTACAGCAGCTACGGCTCCAGCCTGACGCTGCAACAACCCTTGCTGGACTACGAAGCGTACGCGGCCTACCGAAAGGGCGTGGCCCAGGCATTGTTCGCCGATGAAAGTTTTCGGGACAAGAGCCAGGCGCTGTTGGTACGGGTGCTGAGTCAGTACACCCAGGCGTTGTTCGCCCAGGATCAGATCGACATTGCCCAGGCCAAGAAAAAGGCGTTCGAGCAGCAATTCCAGCAGAACCAACAGTTGTTTCGCCAGGGCGAAGGCACGCGTACCGACATCCTCGAGGCGCAGGCGCGCTATGAGCTGGCAATCGCCGAAGAAATCGAGGCGCGGGACGAGCAGGACGCCGCCTTGCGTGAACTCGGCTCGCTGATAGGCGTCCCGACCCTGGATATCGGCGATCTGGCGCCTTTGCACGACACCTTCCAGACCTTTGCCTTGCAGCCGGCCAGTTTCGACACCTGGCACGAACTGGCGGTGAGCAACAACCCCAGCCTGGCGTCCCAGCGCCAGGCGGTGGATGTGGCGCGCTTCGAGGTCGAACGCAACCGCGCCGGACACCTGCCCAAGGTCAATGCCTACGCAACAATGCGCCAGAACGAATCGGAAAGTGGCAACACCTACAACCAGCGCTACGACACCAACACCATCGGCTTGGAAGTCAGCGTGCCGCTGTATGCCGGCGGCGGTGTCTCGGCGTCGACCCGCCAGGCCAGCCGCAACATGGAGCAGGCCGAATACGAGCTGGAGGCCAAGACCCGCGAGACGCTGATCGAACTGCGTCGTCAGTTCAGCGCCTGCGTGTCGGGGATGAACAAACTGCGCGCCTACCAGAAAGCCCTCAACTCCGCCGAAGCGCTGGTGGTATCGACCCGGCAAAGCATCCTCGGCGGCGAGCGGGTCAACCTCGACGCGCTCAATGCCGAGCAACAGCTCTACACCACTCGCCGCGACCTGGCCCAGGCCCGCTACGACTACCTCATGGCCTGGACCAAGCTGCATTACTACGCCGGCACCCTCGGCCCGCAGGACCTGGCGAAGGTGGATGAGGCGTTTGTGTCCCGGGCGCCCATTCAATGACCTGTGGCGAGGGAGCTTGCTCCCGCTCGAGTGCGGAGTGCTCGCAAGCTTTTTTGGGGCCGCTGCGCAGCCCAGCGGGAGCAAGCTCCCTCGCCACAAAGGCAAAGGCCGAGGTCAAAGCAAGCCACTAGGCCAGGACAGGTCCCATCAGGCCGCGCCCCCCAGGATTTTTACAACAACTAAGGATGGTTCGTGATGAAAATCGATAACAAAAAACACCCCAGGCCGGCAGGTCGCCCGTTCCTGCTCAAGGCCCTCAACCACGCCATGCTCTGCGCACTGGCGACCTTGGGCACGGCCCAGGCGGCGCCTTATGTCGAGAGCGGCAGGGCGGGTGACCCGGACAGCTGGCGCAGCGGCGAATTCAACGCCGAATGGGGGTTGGGGGCGATCAACGCGCAGCAGGCCTACGCCGCCGGATACACCGGCAAGGGCGTCAAGCTGGGGATCTTCGACCAGCCGGTCTACGCGGCCCATCCAGAGTTCTCCGGCACCGGCAAAGTCGTGACCTTGGTCACCAGCGGCATTCGTGAATACACCGACCCCTACATCCCGGTGAAGGCCGGCGATCCGTTCCGCTACGACGGTTCACCCACCGTCGGCTCGGACGGTAAGCTGGGGTCCCATGGCACCCATGTCGGCGGGATCGCCGCCGGCAGTCGCGACGGCAGCCCGATGCACGGCGTGGCGTTCGATGCGCAGATCATCAGCGCTGACAACGGCGACCCGGGGCCCGAAGACGGCATCATCCGCGGCAACGATGGCGCCGTGTACAAAGCCGGCTGGGACGCGTTGATCGCCAGCGGCGCACGGATCATCAACAACAGCTGGGGCATTGGTATCACCGACCGTTTCGACCAGGGTGGCCGCGATCCGGCGTTCCCGCACTTCACCGTGCAGGATGCGCAACTGCAATTCGATCAGATCAAACCGCTGTTGGGCACCAAGCCCGGCGGCGCCTACGAGGGGGCCATCGCGGCGGCGGGCAGCGGGATCGTGACGATCTTCGCCGCGGGCAACGACTACAACCTCAACAATCCCGATGCCATCGCGGGCCTGGCGTATTTCGTCCCGGACATCGCGCCGAACTGGCTCACCGTGGCGGCGCTGCAGGTCAACCCGGACACCGCCAGCGCCAATCCATACACCATCAGTACCTTTTCGTCGCGCTGCGGCTACACCGCCAGTTTCTGCGTGTCGGCACCGGGCACCCGGGTCTACAGCGCCGTGATCGGCGGTACCCGTGCCGACGACCTGACCGTGGGCTACGCCAACAAGAGCGGCACGTCCATGGCCGCGCCCCATGTCGCTGGCAGCGTGGCGGTATTGATGGAGCGTTTCCCCTACATGACCGGCGCCCAGGTCGCGAGCGTGCTGCGTACCACCGCCACCGACATGGGCGCGCCGGGCGTCGATTCGTTGTACGGCTGGGGCATGATCAACCTCGGCAAGGCCATCGACGGTCCATCGATGCTGGTGACCGAACAGGACATCCCGGAGGAGTTTCGCATCGATGGCGCCTATGGTTCCGGTCAGTTCGTGGCGGACTTGCCGGGCATCGGCGCGATCATCGATGCTGGCAAACCCACGGAACGGGTGTGCAGTGGCATCCAATGTGGCCTGGACGTTTGGCGCAACGACATCGGCGGTCACGGCGGGCTGACCAAGGAAGGCATCGGCACCCTGGTACTCACCGGCGAAAACACCTACAGCGGGCCGACCCTGGTCAATCAAGGGCGACTGGCGATCAATGGCTCGCTGGCGTCGGCGGTTATCGTCAACGACGGCGGCATCCTCGGCGGCAACGGGCGCATCGCCAGCCTGACCGCCATCCGCGGCGGCAGCGTGGCGCCGGGCAACTCCATCGGCACCTTGCAAGTAGCCGGCGACGTGACCTTCCAACCCGGTTCGAACTACGCGGTGGAAGTCTCGCCCACCTCCAGCGACCTGATCGTGGCGGGCGGCAAGGCGTCCATTGACGGGGCGACGGTGTCGCTGTCCTTGGAAAACAGCCCGACGCTGCTGACGGCTGGGGAAGTGAAAAGCCTGCTGGGCAGGCAGTTCAATATCTTGCAGGCCGCCGGTGGCATTGATGGGCGTTTCGCGCAAGTCTTGCCCAACTACGCGTTTCTGGGGGGTGACCTGGCGTACAGCGCCAACGGCATTCAACTGGCGGTCGAGCGTAACGACGCGTCATTTGCCAGCCTCGGCTTGACGCCCAACCAGCGTTCCGTGGCCACTGCCGCCGAGGGATTGGGCGCTGGCAACGGGTTGTACGAAGCCTTGCTGCTGGCGCCCAGCGCCGCTGTGGCACAGCAGGCGTTCCAGCAGTTGTCCGGTGAAATCCATCCGGCCATCGGCACGCTGCTGATCAATGACAGCCGTCAGTTGCGCGACGCCGTGGGTGATCGCCTGCGCCAGGACGCGCTCTACGACGCCGGTACGCCGACCGACGCCAACAGCAATGCCTGGTTCAAAGTATTGGGGGCTTGGGGCAAGAACGAGGGCGGGCATGATCAAGCCAGTACCACCAGCTCCATCGGTGGGTTGCTGGCCGGTGTCGATGGCCTGATCGGCGACCAGACACGCCTGGGCTTCGTCACCGGCTACAGCGACAGTTCGTTGAGCATGGGCGATGGCACCCATTCCTCGGCCAAGGCCGACAGCTATCACCTGGGTGTCTATCTGGGGCATGAGATCGACGCGCTGCGCCTGACCGTCGGCGGCGCCCACAGTTGGCATCGCATCGACGTCAAGCGTGACCTGCGATGGGGCGACGTCAGTGGCCGGGAGAAAACCAAGCGCGATGCCCGGACCACCCAGCTCTTCACTGAAGCGGCGTATCGCCTGGACGGGCAAGCGGTGGCCCTGGAGCCGTTCGCCAACCTGGCCTATGTGCACCTGGACAGCGACAGTTTCCATGAGAACGGTGACAACGCGGCATTGCACAGTGGCGACGACCGCCGCGATGCCGTGCTCTCGACCCTGGGCGTGCGGGCCAGCCACACCCTGGCGCTGTCGGATCGACAGCAACTTCAGCTGTCCGGCTCCCTCGGCTGGCAGCACAACCTGAGCCATACCACGTCCGAACAGGACCTGGCCTTCGCCGGCGGCAGCAATACCTTCGCGGTGCAGAGCGTGTCCATGGACCGTAACGCCGCCGTGGTCGGCGCCCGTGCCGGACTCGCGGTCGCCAAGGATGCGCGGGTCAACCTCGACTACAACGGCCTGATCGGCTCCCGGGATAAAACCCACGGCGTGGGCCTGACCCTGGATTGGCAGTTCTGACCAAGGAACTCAACACGCACTTCTGTGCGTTCAAGAGCTGCGCAGGAGGCATGTAGGAGCCATGTAGGAACTGTCGAGTGCAACGAGGCTGCGATCTTTCCCCAGACACTTGAATCTCAAGCGAAAGATCAAAAGATCGCAGCCTTCGGCAGCTCCTACGGGCCGCAGGCCACCCGGTTCTAGCATTCCAACAACAAAAAGAGAGCAACAACCATGGGTATCTACGACTACAAGAACCTCGGCACCGCCGAATCCAAGGCACTGGTCAGCGACGCAATGGCGATCATGCTGTACGCCTATCACAACCTCGACCACGGCTTTGCCGCCGGGTACCAGCACAACGGCTTCGGTGCCGGCCTGCCGGCGACCCTGGTCACCGCGCTGCTGGGGGGCACCGATTCCCAAGGGGTGATTCCCGGCGTGCCGTGGAACCCGGACTCGGAAAAACTGGCCCTGGAGGCGGTGCAGAAGGCTGGCTGGACGCCCATCAGCGCCACGCAGCTGGGCTACGCCGGCAAGGTGGATGGCCGCGGGACGTTTTTTGGTGAAAAAGCCGGCTACACCACCGCGCAGGTCGAGATCCTCGGCAAGTACGACACCGCGGGTCACCTGCAGGAAATCGGTGTGTCGTTTCGCGGCACCAGCGGCCCTCGGGAAAACCTGATTGGCGATTCCATTGGCGACGTGATCAACGACCTGATGGCCGCCCTGGGGCCCAAGGACTTTGCGAAAAACTACGCCGGCGAAGCCTTTGGCAACCTGCTGGGGGACGTCGCGAAGTTTGCCCAGGCCCATGGCCTGACGGGCGCGGACGTGCTGGTCAGCGGCCACAGCCTGGGCGGGTTGGCGGTCAACAGCCTGGCGGACTTGAGCGCCAGCCAATGGTCGGGGTTCTACGCCGATGCCAACTACATCGCCTACGCCTCGCCGACCCAGAGCAGCACCGACAAGGTCTTGAACATCGGTTACGAGAACGATCCGGTGTTCCGCGCCCTGGACGGCTCGACGTTCAACCTCGCATCGGTGGGCGTGCACGATGGGCAACAGGCGTCGGCCACCAACAACATCGTCAGCTTCAACGACCACTACGCTTCGGCGGCATGGAACGTCTTGCCGTTTTCCATCCTCAACATCCCCACCTGGATTTCCCACCTGCCCAGCGGCTACAGCGATGGCATGGGCCGGATCATGGGCTCGGCGTTCTACGACCTCACCGAAAAAGACTCCACCATTATCGTTGCCAACCTGTCAGACCCCGCGCGGGCCAATACCTGGGTGCAGGACCTCAACCGCAACGCTCAAACCCATACCGGCAGCACGTTCATCATCGGCAGCGACAGCAACGACCTGATCCAGGGCGGCCAGGGCAACGATTACCTGGAAGGCCGCGCCGGCAACGACACCTTTCGCGATGGCGGTGGCTACAACGTGATACTGGGCGGGCAGGGCAGCAACAGCCTGCAACTGCAGCAGTCGGTGACGGATTTCAGTTTCGCCCATGACGGGGCTGGGACGCTGTACCTGCGCGATGCCCATGGCGGGATCAGCATCACCCGCGACATCGGCACGCTGGTCAGTAAGGAATCCGGATTGTTCTGGGGGCTGCTCAAGGATGAGGTGAGCCACGGCGTCACCGTCGATGGCCTGGTGGCAGGCGGCAACCTGACGGCGTATGCGTCTTCGGTCAAGGGCAGTGCGGCCAACGACACTTTGGTGGCGAGCGCGAAGGGTGATTGGTTGTTCGGCCAGGGCGGCAACGATGTACTGGTGGGCGGCGCGGGTAACGACACCTTCGTTGGCGGTGCGGGCAATGACCTGATGCAATCGGGCGGTGGCAGCGACACCTTTCTTTTCAATGGTGCGTTCGGCCAGGATCGGATCAGCGGTTACAAGGCAGGGGACAAGCTGGTGTTCCTCGGCGTACCCGGCGCCGGGGCGGGTCATGACTACAGTGAGCACCTGTCACAAGTGGGCAATGACACGCTGCTCAAGGTCGGTGACAGTTCCGTGACCCTGGTGGGGGTTGCTATCGGTCAGGTTGGCGGCGAAGGGATCGTGTTCGCCTGAGATCGCTATCGCGAGCAAGCTCGCTCCCACAGTGGCTCACAGGTGTACGCAAGATTTGTGTTCACCACCGGACTTTGTGGGAGCGAGCTTGCTCGCGATGGCTGCCTACAGGCCTGGAAATCAGTCTTCCTTGCGAATGGTTGCCACATCATCGGCGCGGACCCGGACTTTCCTGCCGGAAATATCCTCGAACTCGTAGAAACCGTCGGCGGTGCGGGTGTTAGGGGTGTCCTTGGTCAAATACTGGGTACCGTTTTGCAAGGTCACTACCGTGGGCGACGCGCAGCCAGCCAGAGCCATAAATGCCACGGCGACCAGGGGCACGCCCAGAAACCTGATGTTCATAACCATAACCTCTCAATCAAAAGGACACGGAGCAACTGATTCGACCGCGCCATCACATTAGCTAACCGCCATTGGTCTCGCTTGCCGTAGGAAAGTTCATCGCTGGGTGAAGGATTTCACGTTAAATATAGGAGACCGTTCATCTTTTGCGGTTGCCTGAGGGGTTTACAGCTGTTATCTGTATGCATAACCAGTACCTCCGACACCCTTGGCGTTTCTTCCCGTGGCAACCCGTTCTCTCGACGATCCGTATTACTACCTGAACAACTTCCAGCAAGTGCTCGCGTGGTTGAGCCAGCGTTATGCGGACGTGCTCAGTCACCAAGAGCAGCGCTTCATCGACGATTTCGCAGCGCTGCCCCGTGCTTCCCAAGGCTTGTTGGTGCGGATGGTGATGCGCAAGGGCCTGCGGTTTCGTCATGGCAAGCTTAGTTACCCGGAAATCGGCGACATTGGCGCCGCCGTCGCGCCGCTATTGGCCTTGGGATGGGTCGAGGAACAAGCCCCCATCGGGCTCCTTGAACTGTTCGACGTGCTGCTCAAGGCGGAAATCCTTCTGTGCCTGGGCCACCTGATCGAACAGCCCAAGGCGAAAAAGGCCGAATGGCTCCAGGCCCTGGATAATCACCCCAGCCCGCTCCAGCCTTTTCGCACCTGGTGTCCGCAGCTTGACGACCGCCTGTACAGCCTGACGATCATGCCTCTGTGCGACAGGCTGCGCTTGATGTTCTTTGGCAACCTCTACCAGGATTGGTCGGAATTCGTCCTGGCAGACCTGGGCATTTTCACCTACGAAACCGTTGAGTTCAGCGCCGAGTCACGGGGCTTGCGCAGTCGCGACGACGTCGATGCCTGTCTGTTCCTGCACGACTGCCAGCAACGCTTCGAAGCTGGCGAGTCCCCGGACGATATCGTCGCCCAGGTCAACGAACTGTCCCTGGATAATCCGTGGCTGGAGCGACGCCGGGGCAAGTTGTTGTTCCAGATCGGCCAGCATGGCGAGCGTATCGGCGATTTCGCCTTGGCCTTGTGTATCTATCGCGATTGCACCTACCCGGGCGCGCGGCTGCGGATGATCCGGGTATTGGAGCGAGTCGGCGAGTATGCCCTGGCCCTTGAATTGGGCGAGGCGGCGGTGCAGACACCGCAAAGCGCTGCCGAAACCCAGGCCTTGCTTCGGATCGTGCCTCGCCTGCGGCGCAAGCTGGGCGGCCCGCCGGTGCCACGGGTCATGGCCAGGGAAATGGAGCGCCTTGACCTGCATCTGCCGCGCGTCGATCCGGACTTGTCGGTGGAATACCACGTCCAGGCCCACTTGCACGATGAAACCGCACCGGTGCATTACGTCGAGAACAGCCTGATCAATTCACTGTTCGGCCTGCTGTGCTGGCCGGCGATCTTCGCGCCGTTGCCGGGCGCGTTTTTCCACCCGTTCCAGCGCGGGCCGGTCGACCTGCTCAATGAGGACTTCCATGCACGCCGCGCCGAGTTGTTCGCAGCCTGCCTGGCAGAGTTGGACGATGGCCGCTATCGCCAGACCATCGGTCGTCGTTACGTTGAGAAGTGGGGCGTGCAATCGCCTTTCGTGTTCTGGGGCGCGTTGTCCGAGCCCTTGCTGGAACAGGCCCTCGATTGCCTGCCGGCCGAGCACCTCAAGCACTGGTTCCAGCGCCTGCTGCTGGACATCAAGGCCAACCGCGCCGGCATGCCGGACCTGATCCAGTTCTGGCCGCAGCACAAGACTTACCGCATGATCGAAGTCAAAGGCCCCGGTGATCGCCTGCAAGACAACCAGCTGCGTTGGCTGGAGTTCTGTCACGAGCACCAGATGCCCGTCGCCGTTTGCTATGTGCAATGGGCAGCGTCTGTCATCGCGAGCGAGCTCGCTCCCACAGAAGACGAACCACCGCAGAATACCTGTGGAAGTGAGCAACCACCCCAGATCATCTGTGGGAGCGAGCTCGCTCGCGATGGGTGCACATGAGCCCGACACCCAGCTACAGCATCGCCGTGCGGGCGCTGTGTGAGTTCACCGCCAAGGTGGGCGACCTTGACCTGCGCTTCACTCCCTCGCCGACGGCCTTGGAAGGCATCGCCGGCCATCGCACCGTTGCTTCGCGGCGCACCGAGGGTTATCAGGCTGAAGTGGCCCTCGAAGGTCACTGGCAAACATTGACGGTCAAGGGCCGGGCCGACGGCTACGACCCGGTCCGCCAGTGCCTTGAAGAGGTGAAGACCTATCGGGGCGACCTGGGCAAGCAGCCGGCCAACCATCGCCAGCTGCATTGGGCCCAGGCGAAAATCTATGGCTGGTTGATGTGCCAAAAGTTGCAGTTGCCGCACATCGACGTGGCCCTGGTGTATTTCGACATCGTCAGCGAAAAGGAAACCTGCCTCACCCAACGCTTCGAGGCGGCTCAGCTGCAAGCCTTCTTCGAAGCACAATGCGCGCTGTTCCTGGCCTGGGCCGAGCAGGAAATGGCCCATCGGCAGGCGCGTAACCTCGGCGCGCAGGCGCTGGTCTTTCCCCATGCGGGCTTCAGGCCTGGGCAACGGCACTTGGCCGAATCGGTGTTCAAGGCAATCAGTACCGGCCGCTGCCTGATGGCCCAGGCGCCCACTGGCATCGGCAAAACCGTCGGCACCTTGTTCCCGATGCTCAAGGCGTTGGCACCGCAACAACTGGACAAGGTGTACTTTCTCACGGCGAAAACCCCGGGGCGCAAGCTGGCCCTGGATGCGGCGCGGGTGATTACCCACAGCGCGCCCTCGATGCCGTTGCGGGTGCTGGAAATGATCGCCCGGGACAAAGCCTGCGAGTACCCGGACAACGCCTGCCATGGCGAGTCATGCCCGCTGGCCCGTGGTTTCTATGACCGCCTGCCGGGCGCCCGGGCGGCGGCGAGCCAGGTCTGCTTGCTCGATCAGGCGGCATTGCGCGACATTGCATTGGCCCATGAGGTGTGCCCGTATTACCTCAGCCAGGAAATGGCCCGTTGGGCTGACGTGGTGGTGGCCGACTACAACTATTACTTCGACTTCAGCGCCTTGCTCTTTGGCCTGGCCCAGGCCAATGGCTGGACGGTCGCGACCCTGGTGGACGAGGCTCATAACCTGGTGGAGCGCGGACGACAGATGTACAGCGCGGCCCTTGACCAGGCCACGTTGAGCAGCGTGCGCAAAACCGCCCCCGAACCGCTGAAGAAATCCCTGGAGCGGGTCAATCGCCAGTGGAACGCCTTGCATACGCCCCAGGTGGCGGCCTATCAGGCCTATGAAAAACTGCCGGAAAAGCTGCTCCAGGCCTTGGCCACCTGCACCACCGCCATCGGCGATTACCTCAACGATCACCCCCTGGGCCTGGACAGCGGCTTGCAGGCGTTCTACTTCGACGCCTTGCAGTTCGGCCGGGTGGCGGAAGCCTTCGACGAGCACTTTCTGTTCGACATCCACAAGCGCGAACTCGGCCGCCAGCGCAGCCTGTCGACGCTGTGCCTGCGCAACGTGGTGCCGGCCGCGTTCCTGCGGCCCAGGCTGACGGCGGCCCGCAGCACCGTGCTGTTTTCGGCGACCCTGAGCCCTCGACATTACTACGCGGACTTGCTGGGAACGCCGGGCGACACGGTGTGGATCGATGTCGAATCGCCGTTCAAGGCCGAGCAGTTGGACGTACAGGTGGTCAGCCGCATCTCCACACGCTTTGTCCATCGCCAGGCGTCCCTGGAACCGATTGTCACGTTGATGGCCCGCCAGTTCAGCGAGCGCCCGGGCAACTACCTGGCCTTTTTCAGCAGTTTCGATTACTTGCAGCAAGTGGCCGGGCTGTTTGCCGAGCGGCACCCGCAGATCGCCCTCTGGACGCAATCGCGGGGCATGGGCGAAGCGCCCCGGCAGGCGTTTCTCGAACGATTCATGGAACACAGCCAAGGCATTGGCTTTGCGGTGCTGGGGGGCGCGTTCGGCGAGGGCATCGACTTGCCGGGTTCACGCCTGATCGGTGCGTTCATCGCCACCTTGGGGCTGGCGCAGTTCAACCCGGTCAATGAGCAGATGAAGCAACGCATGGCGGCGATCTTCGGCGATGGCTATGACTACACTTACCTGTATCCCGGCTTGCAGAAAGTCGTACAGGCGGCAGGCCGCGTGATCCGCACCCAACAGGATCGCGGGGTGGTGATACTGATCGATGATCGGTTCGGCGAGACCAGGGTGCAGCACCTATTGCCGCGCTGGTGGTCAGTTACCCAAGAGGCCCAATCCCCTTGTGGGAGCGAGCTTGCTCGCGATGGCAGACTGTCAGCCAGCATTGATGCAAACTGACCCACCGCTATCGCGAGCAAGCTCGCTCCCACAGGATGGAAGGCTTGAGGATTTTTCCTGACACCCGACTTGCTCCATAATCTGCAAAAAATCCACACGGATGCCCCGGCCAGATGCTCGAGAATGCCCCCAAGACCCCGCTCATGAACGAAGAACAGCGCTTCCGCCTGCTCATCGACGCGGTGGTCGACTACGCCATCTACATGACCGACCCTTCGGGCATCATCACCAGTTGGAACTCCGGGGCCAGGCGTTTCAAAGGTTACGAGGAGTCCGAGATCCTCGGCCAGCATTTCTCCCGTTTCTATACCGATCAGGACCGTGCCGCCGGCCTGCCACAACGGGCGCTGGACACGGCCCTGCATGAGGGGCGTTTCGAAGGCGAGGGCTGGCGGGTGCGCAAGGACGGCACGCTGTTCTGGTCCCATGTGGTGATCGATCCGATCATCGACAGCCAGAGTGGTACCTTGCTCGGCTTCGCCAAGATCACCCGCGACCTGACCGACCGCAAGATGGCCGAGGAAACCCTCAAGCAAAGCGAGCAGCAGTTTCGCCTGCTGGTGCAAAGCGTCACCGACTACGCCATCTACATGCTCGACCCGCAAGGTCAGGTCACCAACTGGAACCTGGGGGCGCAGCGGATCAAGGGCTACCTTCCGGTGGAAGCCATCGGCCGGCATTTCTCGATGTTCTACACCCCCGAAGATCGTGATGCCGGCGAGCCGCAGCGCGCGTTGAGCATGGCCGCCAGCGAAGGGCGTTTCGAGAAAAAGGGCTGGCGCATGCGCAAGGATGGCACGCGCTTCATGGCCCACGTGGTCATCGATGCGATTCGCAGCGATACCGGCGCGCTGCTGGGGTTTGCCAAGATCACCCGCGACATTACCGATGCCACTCAGGCCCAGCAGGCCCTTGAACAGGCTCGCGAGGCATTGTTTCAATCCCAGAAACTGCAAGCCATCGGTCAGCTCACCGGCGGTATTGCCCATGACTTCAATAACCTGTTGACGGTCATCCTTGGCAACCTGGAAATCGTGCGCAAGCGCATGGCCAACGAACCGAAACTCACCCAATTGCTGGACAATGCGACCCAGGGCGCGCTGCGCGGGGTTTCACTGACCCAGCGCATGCTGGCGTTTGCCCGTCGGCAGAAATTGACCTACGAATCGGTCGAGCTGTCGGCCCTGGTGCAGGGCATCAGCGGCCTGCTGCAAAGCTCCCTGGGTCCGTCGATACACATCCAGACCCATTTCGCCGAGGCGCTGCCGCCGGTGCTGGCCGATGTCAATCAACTGGAACTGGCGATTCTCAACCTGGCGACCAATGCCCGGGACGCCATGCCCCATGGCGGCCAGATCGTCATTGCAGCCGAGGAACGGCGAGGGGCTGATGCCGGGCCGGACCAGCCGATGCCCCCCGGACGCTACATCTGCCTGGCAATGACCGATGAAGGCGAGGGCATGGACGACGCCACGCTGGCCTCGGCCGTGGACCCATTCTTCACCACCAAGGG
The DNA here is from genome assembly GCF_900106885.1 of Pseudomonas sp. NFACC14. NCBI lineage: Bacteria > Pseudomonadati > Pseudomonadota > Gammaproteobacteria > Pseudomonadales > Pseudomonadaceae > Pseudomonas > Pseudomonas sp. NFACC14. Next base: position 252,872 of record NZ_FNOA01000006.1, on the reverse strand, counting down.
CGTCGGCAAAGGCACAGGCCTGGGGTTGTCCATGGTGCACGGCCTGGCGGAGCAGCTCGGTGGCCGCCTGATACTCAAAAGCCAGAAAGGCCTGGGGACCACCGCCGAACTGTGGTTGCCGGTGGCCGGCGATACGGCCCCTGGCAAAGCGGAGATCGAAGAGGCGGCGCCGCCGGTCCACGAGTTGAAAGTGCTGGTGGTCGACGATGACAGCCTGGTGTTGACCAGTACTCGCTTGTTGATCGAAGACCTGGGGCATCGAGTCCTTTGCGCCCCATCGGGGGCTCAGGCGCTGGAGCTGTACGAGCGCAACCCGGACATCGACCTGGTGATCACCGACATGGCCATGCCGCAGATGGACGGTGCGCAGTTGGCAAAACTGTTGCGCGACCGCCAACCGACCTTGCCTATCATCCTGGCGACCGGCTATGCCGAACGCCTGGAAGGTTTCGCCACGCAACTGCCTCGGTTGATCAAGCCATTCAAGCAGATCGACCTGATGCAGGTCATTGGGCAGACGATGAAGTAAACAGGAATGCAAGGCCCGGCTCCTGTGGCAACGGAGCTGCGTAGGAGCTATGTAGGAGCTGTCGAGTGCAACGAGGCTGCGATCTTTCCCCAGACACTTGAGTCCCAAGCGAAAGATCAAAAGATCGCAGCCTTCGGCAGCTCCTACAGCACAAGAGCAGGCGTTTATTCAGTGTTCTTCTTGAACCCACGCAAATTCATCGCACACAAGCAAAACTGCAACACGATCAATGCATACGCATGGGTATGCAGCCCCCAGACCACCCACAGAATATTGCTCGCGATAAAACAACTGAATCCGGCCACCCTGCGGCGGGGTTGGCGTGAGCCGATCAACCAGGCGGCCAGCACCGTGACGAGCATCGCCGGCCATTGCACCCATCCAAGATAATCCACACAACCGTCCTCTTGTTCTTACACAGTAGAGACCTTGGCGGTCGGGTAGCGTTTCCTCGGACTTCGCTGCACCTGTGGTCCATTGACTTGAACTTGCCGCGCGCCGGGTTCTTCTAATGAGTCCGAATCCTCACCGAGGCACCGCCTGCGCAATGCCCAGAATACTCACCGGGCCCACCCCGGAAGAAGAACTGACGGAACACAACGCCAAACTGTTCGGCTCGCCCAAGGAGCGACTGGACTTCTATCGCCGGGAGATCCAATACGAAACCAGCATCCTGGCCAATCGAACCGATGCTTACCTGGCCGCCCAGTCCTTCCTGGTGATCGCCTTTGCCTCCTGCATGGCCAACCTGAACCCGGAGTGGGGCAAGTTATTCACGCTGATCGTGCCGCCATTCCTGGCCTTGCTGGGTTTCCTCAGCTCGCTCAATGCCTGGCCGGGCATCAAGGCGGCCTACGAGATCATCGATCACTGGCATTTCAAGCAGAGCGAACTGTTGCGCGCCGAACCCTTGATGGGCCTGGCCTATGACGAATCGCCGCTGTTCAGCGAGCGGGAGTCGACCCACAAGGGCTACCGCAAGTCGTTGCTGTTTTCGTTGCGTACCCCTTGGATCTTCGCCACCTTCTGGGTATTGCTGGGGGCGTACTCGGTCTATATCCAGCTGAGCAACCCAGGCGGTTGAGGCACACTCGCCTCAACTCGACCGCTTACGGCGCTCATACCATGCCAACGTGGGCTGGGTGGTGACGCCATGCACCAGAATGCTCAGGGCCACCACCGACAACGTGAGGTCGATGCACAGTTGCGCCACCGCTGGCGGCAGATCGTGGTTCAAGGCGAAGAACAGATAAAACAGGCTGCCGATCCCGCGAATGCCAAACCAGCCGATCAGCAGCCGTTGCGGTCCGTCGAGCGATCGTCGCCAGGGCACCACCAGCACACTCAATGGGCGAATCACGAAAAACAGCAGGGCACCGATTGCCACGGCTCGCCAGTCCCAATGGCTGGCCAGCACGACCCCCAGCAGGGTCACCAGGAACACTTCCATCGACCGCTCCACCAAGCTGCCGAACGCCAGCATGTCGCTCATCATCACCCCAGCGGCCAATTGTCCATCGTCCAGCGTCTCGGTATCGCCCACGACGGCCTGTTGGGGATCGACGGTTTCGTGGCCCACCACCGGTTGCACCAGGTGTTCCGCCGGTGGCGCCCCTTCATCGGTGGATTGGACCTCGGCCTGACGCAACCCCAGGCCGGCGGCGAACACCGAGAGAAAGCCATAGCCCTGGATCCACTCGGCCACGACGTAGGCCAGGGCAATCAGCGCCAGGGCCAGGTAATCATTGGGCGACAAAGTGCTGTCGGCATTCCTGATGCGCATCGACAAGGTCAGCTTGCCGATGCCGCGGCCCATCCAGTAACCGACCAGCAACCCGGCCGGCACGGCCCACAGGACGTTGCGCAGCAGCCACTCACCGAGAAAATCGCTGCCGTCCTCACGCAGCATCAACAGGCCGAGGATCACGAAGGGAAACGCCGTACCGTCGTTCAGTCCCGCTTCGCCCGACAGGCCGAACCGCACCCGGTCGTCATCCCGGGCATCGTTGACCTGCACCAGCGCCGCCAGTACCGGGTCGGTGGGCGCCAGCATCGCGCCGATCAGCATCGACACGCCCCAACCCAGGCCCAACAGCGAGTGCAACGCCAGGCACAGGCCGGCGATGCACAGGATCATCACCGGTCCAGCCAGCCCATAGGCCACGCGCCAGGTACGGTCCTTGAGCGGCAGGCGCAACTTGAGACCGCTGACGAACAGCGAAAACACCACGGCGACTTCCGTGAGGTGTTCCATCCAGACCGACGAGTCGCTGACGTCGAGCTTCAGCACGTCCAGCCCCAGCGGCCCGATGGCGACACCCAGCACCAGGCACATCGCCGAGGTGGTGACCGGCATCCAGCGCAGATAAGAGGAGGTCAGGGCCAGGGTCAGCAATACCGCACCGAGCACCGCTACCCATACTGTGAACGTCATCGTTGCTCCTTGGATAGCGCCTGGAGGGTCTCAGTATTCGAGGCCCGGAGCGAAGCGAGGGTTCCCACCAAAGCAGCAGGTCCCGTTTATCCGCCTGCCATTCAATCCAACGGAATTTTTCGCCGTTCCCCGCGCTCTGCAACAGAAGAGACGTTCTGACTCAGCGTCCGCCAAGAACCCGAGAGGCCCTTATGACTGCGCTGACACCCCTCCAATCCCAGCCGGCCACCGTGCACCCCGTCATCCATAACGGACAGGTGCGCCAATGCTATGAACGGCTGTTCCAGGGCCCCGACGATGCCGACAAGCAAGCCGTCGCCCAAGCGTTCCTCCAGCAATGCATCGCCAAAGCCGAGGCGCTCCCCCAGGCGATGCCCTCTGATCCCATGGCGCTGCAGGCCTGGGTCGAACAACACAGCGCCGGCGTGGCCCGGCAATACGCTGATTACCTGGAGCGGCGCCAGAACGGCGGCCCACGGGAGTTCTTCAGCGGCAAGGCCCATGCCCTGTACTTCCTCCAAGCCGTGGCCCCGACCAAACGGGTGGACGGCGCCTGGCTGTATGGCGTGGTCAAGCACTGGCACGACCACCGTTTCGAAGGGTTGCTGTGCACCTATCTGGAAGAACTGGGGGACGGTCATCCCGCGCAAAATCATGTGGTGCTCTATCGCAAGTTGCTCGCCGAATACGACCTGTCGGACGCCCCGGACATCGACGACGATCTGTATCTGCAAGGCGCCGTGCAATTGGCCCTTGGCTATGCCGGCGACGAGTACCTGCCGGAGGTCATCGGCTACAACCTGGGCTACGAGCAATTGCCCCTGCATCTGTTGATCAGCGCCTATGAGCTGAGCGAACTGGACATCGATCCGTACTATTTCACCCTCCACGTCACCATCGACAACGCCAGCACCGGCCACGCCCACAAGGCCGTGCAAGCGCTGCTGCAACTGATGCCGATGGAAGCGGACCGTGGGGCTTTCTGGCAGCGGGTCACGCTGGGCTATCGCCTCAATGACCTGGGGCAGGGCAGCCAGGCCATCATCGGCTCGTTCGACCTGGATCGCGAAGTGCTGGACATGCTCGAACGCAAACGCCCGTTCGGTCAGCACATGCATTCCGATTACTGCAAATTCGAAGGCAAGACCGTCAACCAGTGGCTCTCGGCACCGGGCCAGCTGGAAGGGTTCCTGACGGCCATGCAGAACAAAGGTTGGATCAAGCGCCATGAAGACCCGCAAAACAGTCGTTTCTGGACGCTGATCGACGGGGCAGGCGCGGCCATGTTCGGGGTCTTCAGCCCCTACGAAAAACAGCTGCTGCATGACTGGATTGCCGGTGACTGGCTGGACGAGGGCGTGAAGTCCGGCGCCCGGCGTGCTCCGGTTGCGGCTTGCGCCCCCGCGACGCCGATGGACGATCCCGATGTGCAAAACCTGCAACAGGCGCTGCAAGGCCGCACGCCGGACGAGCAGATGCAAGTCCTGATGCCCTGGCTCGGTGCCCGCTGCCATAGCCATCCGGCTGGGCTGCTGGCGACTCGCCGGTTCATCGAACTCAAATCCGCACTTCGCTAGGGAGCCCTGCATGAATGAGGAACAACGCCTGTCCGAGCCGGACCTTGCGCTGCTGCAACTGGGCCGACGCCTGCAAGCCGACGGCTATCGTTTCATCACCCCGACCCCGTTGACCCATGAACGGGTCAACCAGCGTCCCGGCAATGAGCGCGCCAAGACCTTGCGGGACGTGTTCGGCTGGTCGCGGCCGTTTGCGCCGGGACTGATCAGCACCGACGAACAGCGGCAACTGCAAGACGCCCAGGTGCTGGAAGCACACGACGGTTTGTTGCGTAGCCGGGTGCGCTGGTCGAGCCTGGATGGCTTGCTGTTTGCCCATTCGCAGTTTCCCACGCAAGCCAGCGATGCGGTGTTCTTCGGCCCCGACAGCTATCGTTTCGCCCAACTGATCCATACTCACCTGCAACAGAACTTCACGGCTGTGCAGCGCGCCGTGGACATCGGTTGCGGCGCGGGTGTCGGGGCCATCGTGATTGCCCGCGCCCGTCGTGAAGCGCAAGTGCTGGCCGTGGACATCAATCCCCAGGCCCTGCGCCTGAGCGCCGTGAACGCCGCGCTGGCGGAGGTGGCCAACGTCGAGGTCGCCCACAGCGACGTGTTGCAGGACGTGCCAGGGCAGTTCGACCTGATCGTCGCCAACCCGCCGTACATGGCCGATCCCTCCGAGCGCGCCTATCGCCATGGCGGCGGCACACTGGGCGCCGGGCTGTCGCTGCGCATCGTCGAGCAGGCCTTGCCCCGGCTCACACCTGGCGGCTCGCTGGTGCTCTACACCGGCGTGGCCATGGTGGATGGGCGCGATCCGTTCCTCGAAGCGCTGGGGCAATGGCGTGACTCGGCGGATTTCGGCTGGACCTACAAGGAATTGGACCCGGACGTGTTCGGTGAAGAACTGCTCACGCCGGGCTATCAGGACGTGGAAAGGATCGCCGTGGTGGCGTTGGTTGTAACCCGCATTGGCGCAGGTCTGGGCGGGCCTATCGGAGGGACTATCGATGAACAGGCGCATGAAATTCGGCGTTGAAGAGGAGTATTTCATCACTGACCTGAACACCCGGTGCATGCCGGGTGAACCCCCTGCGGAGGCGATCGCCGCATGCCAGACTGAACTGGGCAAGCATTTCGCCCATGAGATGTTCCAATGCCAGGTGGAAATGGCTTCGCCCATCTTTCGCAGCCTGCCCGAGGCTGCCGATTACCTGAACCAAGTGCGTACGGGCCTGAACCAGCGCCTGGCACCTTATGGACTGGGCCTGCTCAGTGCCGGCTCACACCCGATGGCCACCCAGGTGCTGCAACCCACCGACGAGCTGCACTTCCAGCAACTGTTCGATGATTACCAGCGGGTGGCGCGGCGCAGCGTGCTGTCGGGCCTGCATGTACACGTGGAAGTCCCGGCCACGCAGGATCGGGTGCGGATCATGAATGAGGTCCTGCCGTGGTTGCCGATGTTCCTGGCCCTGAGCGCGTCATCGCCATTCTGGAACGGTGGCTACAGCGGCTTCAGCAGCTATCGACAAGTGGCCTGCGATGAATGGCCGCGCATGGGGGTGCCGGAGTATTTCGAAGATGAGTCGGCGTTCGGCGGTTATGTCGACATGCTCATGCGCACCGGGTCCATTCGCCAGGCCAGCGATTGCTGGTGGGTGATACGGCCTTCCTCGCGTTATCCCACGTTGGAGCTGCGCATTTGCGATGCCTGCCCGCGAGCGGACGACGTCCTTTGCCTGGTCTCGCTGTTTCGCCTGATGGTGGCCCATGCCGTGACGCAGCGTCGGCCCGGCGCCCACTACAGCCAGATGTCCCAGTGGATCCTCAAGGAAAACCGCTGGCGGGCCAAGCGCCACGGGATTCTCGCGGAGTTTATCGTCGAGGGACAGGAACAGCCGATGCTGATCGGTGAGTGGCTGACCCTGGCAGAGCAGACTTTCGGTGAAACCGCGGCCGACCTGGGCGTCCAGGACGTGTTCAAGCAGGCCCGCCGGATCGTCCAGGAAGGCACCAGCGCCGATCGGCAAATCGTGCTCTACGAACAAGGCCTGCTGCTGGGCGATTCGGTTGAACAGGCCTTGAGCCGGGTGGTCGATCAGTTGCTCGCGGAAACCGCCGGGATGCCGGTAGCCGACCCAGCCTTGCAACAGGTGGCAGGTGGTCCATGAGCAGCAAGACCCTGGATGACTACAACCGCATGCGAGATTTCGCCGCCACCCCGGAGCCGGCGGCGAAACGTTCGCGCAAGTCGGCAAAAACCGCCCACGCCTTGCAGTTCTGCATTCAAAAGCACGATGCCTCGCGGCTGCATTACGACTTCCGGCTGGAGCTGGACGGTGCGCTCAAGAGCTGGGCGGTGCCCAAGGGCCCCTCCCTGGACCCCAAAGCCAAACGCCTGGCCGTGCATGTCGAAGATCATCCACTGGATTACGCCACGTTCGAGGGCAACATTCCTGAAGGCCACTACGGCGCCGGTGACGTGATCGTCTGGGACCGGGGCGTCTGGATTCCCCAGGGGGATCCCCATGAGGCCTACGAAAAAGGCCGGCTCAAGTTCGAGCTGCAAGGGGAAAAGCTCAGCGGCCTGTGGAACCTGGTACGCACCCACATGCCCGGTAAGCAGGAGCAGTGGTTCCTGATCAAGCATCAGGACCAGGCCGCCCGCCCCGAAAGCGAATACGACGTGGTCCAGGCCGAGCCGGACAGCGTGCTCAGCGATCGCACCCTCGTGCCCAAGCGTCGAGGCAAGGCTGCCACCAAAGCGGTGAAGCAACCGGAAAAAGCCGCGCGACCGAAATCGCCGAAACGCGCCTCGAAAGGCACCCTCAGCGGTGCGGTCGCCGGACCGCTGCCAGAAACCCTCAAGCCGGAACTGGCGACCCTGGTGGAAAGTGCGCCCGACGGCGAATGGCTCTATGAGATCAAGTTCGACGGTTACCGGGTCATGACGCGAATCGAAAACGGCGACGTCAGGCTGCTCACCCGCAACGGCCATGACTGGACCCACAAATTGCCAAGACAGGCCGAGGCCTTGGCCGCGCTGGGGTTGGAATCGGCCTGGCTCGACGGCGAGATGGTGGTCGCCAACGAGCAGGGTGTGCCGGACTTCCAGGCTTTGCAAAACGCCTTCGAGGCCGGCAGCAGCGGCAAGATTGCCTATTACCTGTTCGACGTGCCTTATCTTAATGGCATGGATTTGCGCAACGTGCCGGTGCAAGAGCGCCGGGCCGCCTTGGCCGCCGTGCTGGAGCCGAACGAAAGCCCCTTGCTGCGCTTTTCCGATGCCTTCGAAGAAACCCCAGACGCGCTGCTCAACAGCGCCTGCCAGATGCAGATGGAAGGACTGATCGGCAAGCGCGTCGGCAGCACCTATGTGTCCAGGCGCAGCAACGACTGGATCAAGCTCAAATGCAAGAATCGCCAGGAGTTCGTGGTGGTGGGCTTCAGCGATCCGAAAGGCGCCCGCAGTGCCTTCGGTGCCTTGCTGCTGGGGCTGCATGATGCCGACAGCGGCCAGTTGCGCTACGCCGGTAAGGTCGGCACCGGGTTCAACGAAACCACCCTTAAGAGTATCTACCAGCAATTGCTGCCCCTGGAGACGAAAAAGGCCGCCGTGGTGAACCCGCCCACCGGCTACGAAGCCAAGGGCGTGCACTGGCTGGAACCGACGCTGCTGGCCGAAGTGGCCTTTGCCGAAATGACCAAGGAAGGCTCGGTGCGCCATGCGGTCTTCCATGGCTTGCGTAACGACAAGCCGGCCAAGGACATCACTCAGGAGCTTGCCAAACCCGTGAAAAAAACCACTGCGGCGAAAAAAACCAGCACCCAGGACGAACCTGACGCGAAACCGCACAAGGCAAAGACCAGGACAAAGGCCAAGGCCCCGGCCATGGACGGCAAGGTCCGCATCACTCACCCGGAGCGGGTCATCGACGCCAGCAGTGGCACCACCAAGCTGCAGCTGGCCGAGTATTATGCCAGCGTTGCCGAATTCATCCTGCCGGAACTGGAAGACCGCCCGGTCGCCTTGGTCCGGGCGCCGGATGGCATCGCCGGTGAGCTGTTTTTCCAGAAAAACCCCGAGCGCCTGGCGATTCCCGGTATCACCAGCCTGGACAAGGAACTGACCGGACAGCCAGTGATGATCATCAACAACGCGGAGGCGCTGATCGGCGCGGTGCAGATGAGCACGGTGGAACTGCACACCTGGAATGCCACGTCTGTCGACCTGGACAAGCCCGACCGCTTCGTCCTCGACCTCGACCCGGACCCGGCGCTGCCCTGGAAAAGCATGGTCGAGGCGACGCAGCTCACCTTGTCGGTGCTCGATGAACTAGGCCTCAAGGCGTTCCTGAAGACCAGCGGCGGCAAGGGCATTCATGTGGTGGTGCCGTTGACGCGCAAGTTGGGCTGGGACGAGGTCAAGGGCTTCAGTCATGCGATTGTCAGTCACATGGCCAAGCTGCTGCCGGACCGTTTTTCGGCGGTGTCCGGGCCGAAGAACCGAGTAGGGCGGATCTTCATCGATTACCTGCGCAATGGGTTGGGCTCCACGACCATCTGTGCCTACGCCGCCCGGACCCGGGAGGGGTTGCCGGTGTCGGTGCCGATATTTCGTGAGGAGGTGGCTGAGCTCAAGGGAGCGAACCTGTGGAATGTGCACAATGTTCATGAGCGTCTGGCGGAGGTGGGGCATGAGCCTTGGGCTGGGCTGAAGAAGACTCGGCAGAGTATTACGGCTGAGATGCGCAGGCGTATCGGCATGAAGAAAGCTTAAGGTGTAGCGGCTATACGCCGCAGTCCTTCGTGGGAGCGAGCTTGCTCACGAAGAAGCCAGCAAGCTCACTATCCATGTCACTGAACCACCGCCATCGCGAGCAACCTCGCTCCCACAGGATGAACCCGATCATCCAAAAGGCTGTCTCATGGGCTGGAAAAATGCGGCCCTCCCCCAAAAAAGGCAGCCCAGGCTCAGTTCACCTGCGAACGCAACAACTGCTCGATCGTGTCGATCAGTTCGTCATAGGACACCGGCTTGCCAATGTGCTGATCGAACCCCGATTGCCGGGACTTCTGCATGTCGGCAGACGCCCCGTACCCCGTCAACGCAATGGCCGGGATGTGCTTGGCATGGGGCAGTTCGCGCAATGCCTGCACCAACTCATGGCCATTCATCACGGGCATGCCCAGGTCGGAAATCACCACATCGAAACGGGCATCCCGGGCTCTTTGCAGCGCTTCTTGCGGCAGCTCGAAGGCGAGCACGCGGGCGTCCTCCATCTCCAGCAACAGCTTGAGGGTATCCAACACTTCGGGGGAGTCATCCACCAGCAGAACAGTCAGGCCGCTGAGACGGCCGGATGGCTCGCCGCTGGGCGCTTGCTGGGCCAGTGGCTCGTCGGTCTTGCTCAAGGGCAGGCGGACAGTGAACGTGCAGCCCTTGCCCAACCCGTCGGACTTGACCTCCACGCTGCCGCCATGGGCCTCGGTCAACTGCCGCACCAGGGACAGGCCGATGCCCAGCCCTTCGCGTTGGTGGGTCGCATGCTGGGTTTCGGCCTGGCCGAACAGGTCGAACACTTCGTTCAAGTGCTCGGCTTCGATGCCCACGCCGGAATCCTTGACGTCCAGCTGCGCCATGCCGCCGTCCTGGCTGGCGATCAACTGCACGCGCCCACCGTTGGGGGTGAATTTCAGGGCATTGTTCACCAGGTTCCAGATGACCTGCTCCAACCGGGTCGGGTCAGCGTTGACGATCAGTTCGCCAGGCCCTTCGGGCAGTTCCAGGGAGACCTTGTTCGGGTGGTTGTCATTGATCACCACCGTGTAGATGTCTTGGAGGACGCGGCCCAGGTCCACGGCCTGGCGCTTGAGCTTGAGCTTGCCGGTGCGTACCCGTGCCACGTCCAGCAAATCGTCGATGATTCGCGCCTGGCTGGCCACCGCGTCACAGATGGTGTTAACGGCCTTGGCCGCCGCGCTGACGGTCTTGGTCACGGGCAAGCGACGTAACAATTCGGCGTTGAGCTGGATCAGGTTCAACGGGTGCTTGAGTTCGTGGGACATGACCGCGAAAAACTCGTCCTTCAGGTGACTGCTGTTCTGGGTTTCCATCAGTCGTTGGGTCTGTTCTTCGTGCAGGCGCTTGTGGCCGGTCAGGTCGCGGGCGATTTTCACGTAGCCGTGCAGGTGATCGCCTTGCAACAAGGTGACCTCGCCACTGCAAAAGAAGCGGCTGCCGTCCTTGCGCAGGTGCCAGCGCTCGTCCTCGCTGCGTCCGTTGTCCCGGGCCAGGCGCAACTCGTTTTCCGGCGCGCCGTCGGCGCGGTCCTGGGGCGAAAAGATGAAATCGTAGTAAGCGCCCTCGGCTTCGGCCTTGGAATAGCCAAAGATCAATTCGGCACCGGTGTTCCAGCGGGTGATCACGCCATGTTCGTCCAACAGGATGATCGCGTAGTCGCGGGTGCCCTCGGCGACCAAACGCATGCGTTCTTCGCCCAGGCGCAACTCTTCCTCGGCCGCCCGGCGCTTGCTGATGTCGATGAAGGTCAATACCGTGCCGTCGATGTGGTCCTCGCTGGAACGGTACGGCAGTAGCCGGGCGATATACCAGCGACCGTCGTTGCTGCTGACTTCACGTTCGATCATGTTCAAGGACTCGAACACTTGCGTGGCGTCCGCCGCCATGTCGGCGTAATCCAGGCGATGGGTGATGTCCAGCAGCGAACGTCCGGTGTCCACCGGCAGCATGCTGAAGATTTCCGTCGCCCGGGGCGTGAACCACTTGATGCGTACGCTGCGGTCGACAAACACCGTGGCGATATCGGTGGAGGCGATCAGGTTGGTGAGGTAGTCATTGATCTTGTCGGTCTCTTCGACCTTAGTCTTGAGCTCATAGTTGACCGTCAGCAATTCCTCATTGATCGACTGCAACTCTTCCTTGCTGGTCTCCAACTCTTCAGTGGCCGAGCGCAGTTCTTCGTTGATCGCCTGCATTTCCTCATTGGAGGCCTTGAGCTCCTCGCTGGAGACCTCGGCCTGCTCGATGGTGTCCTGCAAATGCAGTTTGGTGCGTTGCAGTTCCCGTTCCAGATTGGAGAGGACCTGGTTTTCAGTCTGGTTGGCGTTGGCTTCCAGCTGTTCGGCCGCGTCGATTTCCCGCTCTTCGAACACCACCAGCACAAACTCACCATCGGACAGGTCGTCGCGATAGGGCTGGGCCAGCAGGTCCACCAGGAACCGCCGCCCATCCCGTTCGAGGTTGACCTGGCGGGACTTGACCGCTTGGCCGCTTTGATTGACCTGGAACAGCGTGGTGCGGATTTCCAGGCGCAACTGCGGGTTGATCAGCGTCAGCAAGTTGCGTGACATCTCGCCGCCGACATGACGCAGGAAGCGGCCGGCGCTTTCGGCCATATGCAGGATATCGGCATTGGCATCGACGATCATGCTTGGCGGTGCGGAACGCTCGATGGCGCGCAGGTGGATGTCGGCAAACGATACCTTGCGTGCCGGCGGTGCCAGGGACTCCGCCGGAGAAGACGTCGCGCGCACGTAACCGCCCCGGGGCATGGTGGGTGTGCGGCGGCTGCTGGCGGTGCCGTATTTGCTGCGGAAGATCCGGTTGCGCTTGTCCACCGGCGTGAACAGATCCTGGCAAGCATCGGCCGACTCCGACGAACCGAGAAACAGATACCCCCCCGGGCGCAGGGCGAAATGGAACATCTGCAGGATCTCCCGCTGCACCTCACGGTCGAGGTAGATCAGCAGGTTACGGCAGACAATCAGGTCGATCTGGGAAAAGGGCGGGTCCGACAGCAAATTGTGCTTGGCGAACAGTACCCGCTCGCGGATCTCCTTGCGCACCCGGTAACTGGCGCCGTCCTTGAGAAAATACTGGCGCAACCGGGTCGGTGGCACATCGGTGATGATCGCCTGCGGATAGGCGCCGCTGCGGCCCACGGCGATGGCGCGTTCGTCGATGTCGGTGGCAAACACCTGCAGCTTGGCGGGGCTGGCGTCGTGTACCAATTGATCGCTGGCCAGCATCGCCAGGGTATAGGCCTCTTCGCCGGTGGAGCAGCCCGCGGACCATATGCGTATTTCCTCTGGCGGCACACTGCCGGCTTCGACGGGCTTGAGCAGGTTGGGCAATACATCCCGTTCCAGGGCTTCGAAGGCCTCACGGTCACGGAAGAAATTGGTCACACCGATCAGCAAATCACCGAGCAGGGCTTTGGTTTCTTCCGGGTTGTTTTGCAGGTAGGCGTAGTAGGAGGGCAGATCCACCTGGGCGGTGACCTGCATTCGCCGTTCGATACGTCGCAGCACCGTGGCACGTTTGTAATGCTTGAAGTCGTGACCGGTACCGACACGCAGCTGAACCAGGATATCCAGCAGCGACTGTTCAGCCGCGGTGGCCTCGCGCTCGGATGAGGGCGGTTGGGTGCTTACTTCCGGATCGTTGACGGTCGGCAGGCGGATCGCCTGGGCGTTGCTCCACAGTTCCAGCAACTTTTGCGGCATTTCCGCCACCGGTAGCACCAGATCGACCATCTGGGTATCGATGGCGGCCCGGGGCATGCCATCGAACTCAGCCTCTTCGGGGGCTTGGGCGATTGTCACGCCGCCTTGCTCCTTGATCCGCGACAGGCCTACGGTGCCATCGGAGCCGGTGCCCGAGAGAACCAGGCAAAAGGCCCTTTCCTTGTGCACATCCGCCAAGTCGCGGAAAAACAGGTCGATGGCCACGTGGGCGCCCTGGCGGGGTTCGGCGGGGGTGACGTGCAGATAGCCATCATTCATGTGGAGGCTTTGGGCGGGGGCAATCACATAGACGTGGTTCTTGTCGATCGGCACGGCTTCGGTGACTTGCAGCACCGGCATCCGGGTGGTTTCCTGGATGATCTTGCACACCAGGCTCTGATGATCGGGCGCCAGGTGCATGACAATGACGAACGCCATGCCGTTGTCCCTGGGCATGTGCTCGAAGAACTGCTTGATGGCCTGCAAACCGCCCGCCGAAGCGCCGATTCCCACCACTGGGAAGTCCAGGTCACTGGGGCTCAGCTCTCGTCGCTGTGGCACGTTGGGAGAGCGTTTGCTTTTCGATGACATAAATTCTTGGCCTTAAAGGGCGGGATAGTCCAATCCCGCCACATCGAATCAGGGGGCAAAAACCCGCAGGATAGTCCGGTTGCGCGAAGATTGCGAAACCGAGCGCGGCCCAAGCCGCTGTCATCGGCATTGTGCACCCCGAAAACGCGTTCAGCCCACCGGGACACGCAAATATTCCGGCTGCAGGTAGTTGAACCAGAGCAGGATCATTTCCACCAGGATCGTCACCAGGACCAGCAGGCCCACGCCCCAGACACTTGCCGAATACAGCAGGCCCTGTTCCTTCTTGAGGCCCATGAACTTGGGCAGCCCGACGAACAGCAGGAATGTCGAGTAGGCCGACGCCAGCAACAGCACCGCCACGGCCAGCCAGCGGCTCGGGTAAAGCCCGAAGATTCCGGCCAGGAAATACGGCGTTGCGGTATAGGCGGCGAAACCGATGCATTGATTGACCGTCGGGCGCGCTTCGAAAGTGCGGGACATCCAGCGGATGAACAGCCCCATCAACGTGACGCCGACGACGCTGGTCAGGTACAGCAGCACGCACAGTTGAAGGGCGCTGGCACTGCTGAGCCGTACCGTTTCGTTTTCGGCCAGGCTCCATCCGGTCCAGGTGGTGCCGATGAACAGGCATGCCGCGGGGATCAGCGCGAGCAGCAGCAAATGAGCCAGGTAGTGGCGTGGATGTGCCTGTTCTTGCTCGCGTATGTCGGCCCAGGCGAATTCGGGCTGCGTGAACAGTTTGACGAAAGGTGCGGACATGACGACCTCCTGATCAGGACGGCCTCTGCATGAGGCCCTTATTGGGTTTGAGGCACAGAAAAACACCCGGGTTTCATTTATTTGCTGGTCCTGGCCGACGGGGCGATAAAGGGAATGAATCAAGACGGCAAAGGTCAACCCATCAGCCCCCTGAAGGACCATCTGCCATGACTGTTGCCCAAATTCTGGTTGATTATTTGCGCGATCATGATCTGCGCCTGACCACGGCCGAGTCCTGCACCGCCGGAAAGATCGTCACATTGCTGGCCGAGGTGCCCGGCAGTGGGTCACTGATCGAAAGCGGTTATGTGGTGTATTCCCCGGAGGCCAAGCAGCGCTTGCTCGGTGTCAGCCCACGCACCATCGAGACGTTCAATCTCACCAGCCGCGAAGTCGCCGAGGAGATGGCCCTCGGTGCCTTGCACGATGCCGATGCCAACGCGGCGGTGGCCACCACCGGCCTGCTCGGGCCAGACGACAAGGACGGAATACCCGCCGGCACCGTCTGCTTTGCCTGGGCGTTCGATGTGAACGGTCAGCGAGCACTGTTCAGTCGTTGCGTGCGGTTCTTCGGCAGTCGCGGTCAGGTGCAATTGCGGGCCGCCGAATACGTGTTGCAACAACTGCCCGGCTTTCACCAGCGCGCCGTGGCCGGCGAGCGGCGATAGGAGGGCGGGCCGTGAGCGACCCCTACGAGCAGGACGACCACCGGAGCCGCCAGTTTCCGGTACGCGAAGACATGGCGTTCCAGCACAAGGTCTGGCGTTTCGAGCGAGTTGGCTGGTACGTGTTGGTGTTGTTGGTGGTCCTGGCCTTGCTGGGACTGTTTTCCCGTGGCCCGCTGAGCAGCCGGGAGCTGCACAGCGACGACGGCAGCCTTGGCGTCGAGTACCAGGCCTTCCACCGCAACGGCTCCAGCAACATCCTGGTCATCCGTCTCAAGGGCCAGCCCAACGCCGTGTTGGAAGTCGAGTTGGGCGGCGATTGGCTGGAAGGTTTCGAGGTGCAGGCGTTGCAACCTGCACCGATGCGCTCGGCGGGTGCGGGGCAGGGCATGACCCTCTGGGTACAGGCCGATGAACGAGGGCAGGCCAGCCTGCACCTGTCATTGCTCGGCGACGGTTTCGGGACCTATCACAGCCGCATCGCAACCCCCGGCGGTGCCTCGGTGAGTTTCAATCAGTTCATTTTTCCTTAGGTGACCTATGGACTCGGTGCTGCGAGCTGCCGTGATGTATGCGGCGTTGATGGTGTTGTTCAAGATCGCCGGGCGACGTTCGCTGGCAGAACTCACCACCTTTGACTTCGTGTTACTGATGATCATCGGCGAGGCCACTCAACAGGCGCTGCTGGGGGATGATTTCTCGATGACCAACGCGCTGATGGTCATCGTGACGCTGATTGCCATTGATGTCGGTTTTTCATTGCTTAAACTGCGCTCCCAATGGGTGTCGCGGCTGATCGACGGTGGCCCGACCATCATCGTCGAGGACGGGCGAATCCTGCGCGGGCGGATGCGTCATGCGCGCCTGGTGGAGGCGGACATCATGGAAGCGGCGCGCTCCAGCCAGGGGATCGAGACCCTCGAGCAGATCAAGTTTGCCATCATCGAGCGCAACGGGAAGATATCGGTGATTGCCAAGGAGCCGTCCTGAGCACTGTCGCCGGTACGTTGTGCCAAGGGCATTGCTGTTCCGATCGACTGGCTGGGCACAGTCCACTGTGGGAGCGAGCTTGCTCGCGATAGGGTCAGATCAGGCAACATCAATGGTGGCTGGTTCACCGCTATCGCGAGCAAGCTCGCTCCCACAGGTAAAACACTGCGCCATGCTCAAAGCATCGGCTTGCCCCCGGTAACTCCATAACGGGCCCCGGAGATGTAGCTGCCTTCGTCCGAGGCCAGCAGCACATAGATCGGCGCCACTTCAACCGGCTGGCCAGGGCGGCCAAGGGGGGTCTGGGAGCCGAAATTCTGCACTTCTTCCTCGGGCATGGTCGCCACGATCAGCGGCGTCCAGATCGGTCCCGGCGCCACGCTGTTCACGCGGATGCCCTTGGGCCCGAGCATCTGCGCCAGGCCACCGGTGAAGTTGGCGATGGCGCCTTTGGTGGTGGCATAGGCCAGCAGCGTCGGCTTGGGCATGTCGGAATTGACCGAGCTGGTATTGATGATCGAGCCACCAGGCTTCATGTGCGGCACGGCAGCCTGGCAGATCCTGAACATCGCCGTGATATTGATATCGAAGGTACGCACCCATTCTTCGTCGGGAATGTCCTCCAGGTTTTCGTGGGTCATCTGGAACGCGGCGTTGTTGACCAGGACGTCGATACGGCCGAAGCGGGCGACGGTTTCATCGACGATCTTGCGGCACAGGCCTTTGTCCGCCAGATCACCTGGCAACAACAGGCACTGACGTCCGGCCTGCTCGACCCAACGTGCGGTTTCTCTGGCGTCTTCATGCTCGTCCAGATAGGCAATCGCCACATCCGCACCTTCACGGGCGAAGGCAATGGCGACAGCGCGACCGATGCCGCTGTCGGCGCCGGTGATCAGGGCGATCTTGTTCGCCAATCGTCCGGAGCCGGTGTAGCTCTGTTCGCCGCAGTCCGGGTAAGGGTCCATTTTGCGCTGGGTGCCGGGCACCGGCTGGCTTTGTTTAGGGAAAGGCGGGAAAGGGTAGTCGACCATCGTCGTTCTCCAGGTGGGGTGCGATGGAGGGTGGACTTTGGGTTTTCGGGCAGAGTTCGGTCGGATTGTCCGGCCGGTCGATGAGCGTGATAAGGAGCGTTTCGTCGGCGAATAGAGGGGCCTGGCGAACATTGGACGAGCCTGTATTCTCCAATGTCAGTAATGGTGTCGATTAAGGAGCAGGGTAATGTTCAGCCACATACAGATCGGCGCGCGCGACCTGCCGACAATGGTCGCTTTTTATGACGCAGTCCTCGGCTGCCTGGGGCTGGAGCGCATCGAGGGCGAAAACGATTCGGGCCCGCCGGGAGAAGGCTGGCGTCAGCCCGGCAAGCATTGGCCGCAGGTTTTTGTCCAGTTGCCTTTCAATGGCCTGCCCGCGACCTGGGGCAATGGCATGCAAGTGAGCTTCGCCGCCGATTCCCCGCAAACCGTCCGCGCTGCCTGGGAGCAGGCGATGGCCATGGGCGGTACCGACGAAGGTCCACCGGGTCCGCGGCCGCAGTATTGCGAAGGCTATTTCGGCGCGTATTGCCGCGACCCGGAGGGGAACAAGCTGTGCTTTGTCCATGCGCCGGATATGCACGAATAAAACGATCGTGTCAGATGACTATTGTGGCGAGGGGATTTATCCCCGCTGGGCTGCGAAGCGGCCCTAAAAACAGATCACTCGTTGTGTCAGGTTTACTTCGTATGCTGTTTATTGGGGCTGCTTCGCAGCCCAACGGGGATAAATCCCCTCGCCACAGGGGGCATTGGCAGTTGCATCAGCCCCTGGCTTTCAGGCTGCGCTCCATGCGCGCGATGCCTTCCTCCAGCAACGCCCGCGGGCAGCCGAAGTTCAGGCGCACGAACTGCCCGGCATCGTCACCAAAATCCAGGCCGGCACTCAGCCCGACCTTGGCTTCATTCAAGAAGAACCCTTGTGGGTTATCCAGCCCCAGCCCGGAGCAGTCCAGCCAGGCCAGGTATGTGCCCTGGGGCACGGTCATGGTGATGCCCGGCAGACGGGTGCTCACCGCCTCGACCAGGTAATCGCGGTTGGCTTGCAGATAAGCTTTCAAGGCCTCCAGCCATGGGCCGGCTTCGCTGTAGGCCGCGCGGGTCGCTTCCAGGCCCAGGGCATTGACGCTGTCGACCATGCCGGCCCGCGCGTTGTTGACCCGCTCGCGCAGCTTGGCGTTCTGGATAATGGCGAACGATGTTTTCAGCCCCGCGATGTTGTAGGCCTTGCTGGCGGACATCAGGGTGATGGTGCGCTCGGCAATCTCCGGGCCGAGGGAGGCGGTCGGAATGTGCACCCGGCCGTCAAAGCACAATTCGGCATGGATTTCGTCGGAGATGATCCAGGCGTCCTGCGCCAGGCAAATGTCCGCCACGGCCTTGAGTTCTTCGCGGTCAAACACCTTGCCCAGCGGGTTGTGGGGGTTGCTCAGCAACAGGGCGCCACCGCCCTGCAACGCTTCGCGCAACGCGGCCAACGGCGTATGGAATTCACCCTTGACCGGGGTGAACGGCAACTCCACTTTGTTCAACTGCCAGTGACCGGGGGCGTGCCGCAGCGGAGGGTAGTTGGGCACTTGCACCACGACATTCTGTCGGGGTTCCACCAGGGCATGCAGCGCCATGTTGAAACCCGGCTCGACGCCAGGCAGGAACACGATCTGCTGAGGCTCGACACGCCAGGCGTACTTGCTCCACAGGTCAGCCACGATGGCCGCGCGCAGATTGTCCTGGGCGACGCTGTAGCCCAGCATCGGATGTTCGAGACGCTTGTGCAGCGCGTCGATGACCGCCGGTGGGGCGGGGAAGTCCATGTCGGCCACCCACATTGGCAGCACATCGGCCGGGTAGCGGCTCCATTTGGTACTGCCGGTGCCGTGGCGCTCCAATACGGTGTCGAAATCGAAAGTCATGGGGGGTTCCATCAGTCAGTCATGAGATGGCGCACATCATAAAGCAAAGGTCGCTGAGAAAAGCTTGGTGGCGCAGTGCCACCAATTGCTGATAATCAGTTAAAGTTCCCTCTCGAAACGCCGCCGGGCCGTTAGCGGCATTCGGTAACGGACCTCCAAAGTCTTTGAAAAGGACGACCCCCATGACATCGCCCGTGCGCTTTAACGATCACCACCGTAAAGCCGACCGCATCATGCTGGGGCTGCTTTGGCTCACGTTGCTGTATTCCCTGAGCCTGGCGTTCCTGCACTCGACGTTCACCCAGGCGCTGCTGGTGGGGGCGACCACCTGCGGGGCGAGCACCGCGCTTTATCGCGTCCTGGCCGGCACCCGGGCCATGCGCTGCGTCATCGCGGTGGCGCTGATGGTCATGGCGGCATTGCACATCAACCAGACCCAAGGCGTGATCGAATTCCACTTCGGGATTTTCGTGCTGCTGGCCGTGTTGACGTTCTATCGTGACTGGTTACCAATTGTCGTTGCCGCCGCCACCATCGCGGTTCATCACCTTGGTTTTCACTGGCTTCAACACCAGGGTTATCCGGTATTCGTCATGGACAGCCACGGTGGCTGGTCGATGATCTTTCTTCACGCGTTCTACGTGGTGGTGGAAAGCGTGATCCTGATTTACCTGGCGAACCAGAGCCTGGCCGACGCCACGGAAAACCAGGAGGTGCTCGACAAGGTACTGGCGGCGGCCGCGCAGTTGAGCAACGACGCCGACAGGCAGCGCAGCGACGGCGTCAAGGTCTCTTCGAGTGAGCGTTTCGATCATTTCCTCCAGCAGGTCACCCAACTGGTGGACGGCGTGGTGCGCGACACCCGCAACCTCTCGGACCTGGGCCAGGATCTGTCCCAGGTTGGCCAGACCCTGGAAACCGGCGCCCGCCACCAACTCGACGAAGTGGCCCAGATGAGTGGTGCGATCAGCCATCTGGTGACGGCCATGGAGAACATCGCCGGCCATGTCGACCAGACCCTGCAGCGCGCCGGCCAGGCCAACGAGCAGGTCAACCGCGGGCGCACCACGGTTGACCAGACCCGCGAAGAGATTGTCGAGTTGGCAGGGCGCATCAACCTGACCAACGAAACCGTGCAGATCCTGGCCGACCAGGCGCAGCAGATCGGCCAGGTGCTGGATGTGATCAACGGCATTGCCGAGCAGACCAACCTGCTGGCCCTCAATGCCGCCATCGAGGCGGCCCGGGCTGGTGAGCAAGGCCGAGGGTTCGCGGTGGTGGCCGACGAGGTCCGCACGCTGTCACAAAAGACCTCGACGTCCACCACCGAGATCCAGCAGATCATCGCCAAGCTGCAGCAAGGCAGCCGCCAGGCCGCCGTCGCGATGCAAGACAGCCGCGATGGGGTGGAGCGCTGCGTGTCCGCCAGCCAACTGGCTTCGCAGCTGTTACATGCCGTCGTCGAAGACATCGCCGTGATCAATCATTTCAACGACCTGATCGCCAGCACTACCCAGGAACAATCCAAGGCGTCGATGGGCATCAACCAGCGCCTGCAAAGCGTGCAGGCCGTGGCTGAGCGCAACGCCGACAACATCGGCATCCTGACCCGCAGCAGCCAATGCTTGCCACCGTTGGCGGAGCGGTTGGCGGTGTTGGGGCAGGCGTTTCATGGGAAGCCACTTTAAGCGACTGGCTGGCCCCTCGATCGAAAACCGCAGCAAGCGCAAAAGCCGTGTAGAAGCCGCGTAGGCGCTGCGTAGGAGCTGTCGAGTGCAACGAGGCTGCGATCTTTCCCCCGACACTTGAGTCTCAAGCGAAAGATCAAAAGATCGCAGGCTTCGCCAGCTCCTACACAAAACGGGTCCTCCTGATACGAAATGTATCTCTGTGTATCCAGGCTCCCGACCGATACGTGCCGTTGCATTCAAGCCCGTCGCTGACACATCCGCGATACCTGGCCAACGTCAAATGGGGCCCATCGAGACAGCCCAAGCCGTCTCACCGGCTCACCCCACGTCGTTCGCAAGGAGCTTCACATGGATATAAACCCTACCTCCGCTTCCCGCCATCGCCGCCTGCTCGCGCCAACCCTTCTGGCGTTGGCAATGATGCAGCTTGCCGCCTTGGGATTGACTTCGTCCCAGGCAAGCGCGGCCGATGTGCCGGCGAGCACTGTCGGCGCGATTACCCCTGGCAGCCACACGTCGTTCGGCCCGCTCAAGCATGTCAAGGCCGGGCTGCTGGACGTGGCCTATGCCGAGGTCGGTCCCGCCGATGGGCCGGTGGTGATCCTGTTGCACGGTTGGCCCTACGACATCCATAGCTATGCAGATGTGGCGCCGGCGCTGGCGGAGAAGGGCTATCGCGTGCTGATTCCCTACGCCCGCGGTTATGGCGATACGCGCTTCCTGTCTGCCAAGACCCTGCGCAACGGCCAGCCCTCCGCACTGGCAAGCGATCTCATCGACTTCATGGACGCGCTGAACATCAGACAGGCGGTGCTGGGCGGTTATGACTGGGGCGCACGCACCGCAGACATTGTCGCGGCCCTCTGGCCGGAGCGGGTGAAGGCGCTGGTGGCGGTGAGTGGCTACCTGATCGGCAGCCAGGAGGCCGGCAAGGCGCCGTTGCCGCCGGCTGCGGAGTTGCAGTGGTGGTATCAGTTCTATTTTGCGACCGAGCGTGGCCGCCTCGGTTACGAGAAAAACACCCACGACTTCGCCAAGCTGATCTGGAAGCTGGCGTCGCCGAAGTGGAACTTCGATGACGCGACGTACGACCGAAGCGCCGCCGCCTTGCAGAACCCCGATCATGTCGCGGTTTCAATCTTCAACTATCGCTGGCGCCTGGGCCTGGTCAAGGGCGAAGCCAAGTACGACAGGCTGGAAAAGAAACTGGCGACGTTCCCCTCGATCGGCGTACCGACCATCACCCTGGAAGGCGACGCCAACGGCGCTCCCCATCCGCCCGCTGAAGCCTATGCCAAGCGCTTCACCGGCAAATATGAGCATCGCCTGATCGACGGCGGCATCGGTCACAACCTGCCGCAAGAGGCGCCGCAGGCGTTCGCCCAGGCAGTGATCGACGCCGATCATCTTCAATGATGCCGCGTTCCCGGTATCCGGAGTGAAGAGTTGCCTGAAACAACGGTTTTTCCTGCCAAGGGCCGCCCCCTGAAAACACCTTGGATCAGGCAACTATGTCGGCGGATCCGGCAAGCGGATCGGTGTTTCGCTCCCCATACTCTCGCGGCCCTGAGGCCCTGCCACAGCTGTATCGCAGTGGCGGGGCCTGTTGAAGGCGGTCGAAAACATGTGTGCGAGTGCTTGATATGGAAAACAACACTGTCCGTTTTGCCTGCAACGGCTGCGGGATTTGCTGCAAAGGTCGGCTGATTCCACTGACGTTGGACGAGGCGAGGCAATGGTTACAACGCGGACATGAGGTGGCGGTCGTGCTGGAGGCGTTCGATGAGTCGACCTGGCCTTCGCAACCCCGACAATTCGCCCACAGCGCCCAAAGAGCCGTGGAAGTCACCAGTGGCGATGCCCGGATCCGAGTCGTTGCGGTGCTGGCCGGCAATGCCCTGACCCAGTGCCGCAATCTCGGCGACGACGGTCGTTGCGGCATCTATGAAGAGCGGCCGTTGGTCTGTCGAATCTACCCGATGGAAATCAATCCGTTCATTGCCTTGCGTCCAGCCGACAAGGCCTGTCCTCCCGAAGTCTGGGAGACGGGGGAGGTCTTGTTTACCGACCGCGTCGTCGATCCGATCCTGGCCGATCAGATCGAGCGTTCCCGCCAGGCGGACCGGGACGATGCCCAGGCCAAGATTGCGCTGTGTGAAGCGATGGGCATGAACGTCGCCGCCTGGAAGGGCAACGCGTTGGCGGTGTACTTGCCTGATCGGGTGCAGTTGGCTGAAGCGATCATTCGCTACGACCGCGCCCCCGGGGCACCGACAGGCCTGGACTGGAAAGTGCGGGTCGAAACACCGGCCCTGGCCCAACGACTGCTGCAAGCAGGTGTCGCGTTGGATGATCAACGGTCAACCGGCTATATCTTCCAGGGGCTCTAGTTTTCGAACCCTGTCGTCACTTTGTGCATTTTCAGCCCGCGAAACATCTTGCAATACATAGGCCTCGGTGACTTGCGTCGGTTGCGGCTCGTTGAATCGTGCAAGAAATTGCGCCAATCAGGCAAGCGGTCCGAACCGCCGACCCAGCATACTGCGTCCATATTGATCAACGATTTGCGGTGATGCCGAGCAGTGTTCGCCATCACCGCAAGTCGTGGGCCCGATGTTTCAAGGAGTGAAGTGTGCACACCGATTTCAAAAGCGACAAGGGCGCCAGCGACCTCAGTCGCCTGGCCGGTTCGGTCAGCCGGCTTGTGCCCAGCGAGGGTGACCATATGACCGCCATTGCCGGTTTGAGCCTGCATCGGCGCAAGGCAATCACCGCGCCCATGCACTGTATCTACGGCCTGGGCATTGGCGTGACCTTGCAAGGCCGCAAGCAAGCCATGATCGGGGACGAGATACTGACTTATGCCCCCGGTCAGTCCATGGTGACTTGCGTGGACCTGCCGGTCATTTCCCACGTCTCCCAGGCCAGCGTCGCCAAGCCGTTCCTGGGCATGATGCTGAGATTCGACAGCACGATGGTGATGCAAGTGGCCGAGCGCATGCAGCTGTCACAACGCATGAAAGACGACGCGTTTCGACCGATTACCGTACAGGCGCTGGATGCCGGGGTGCTGGATGCCCTGAGGCGTTTGATAGACCTGCTGGACGAGCCGCCGTTGCTTGAGACCGTGGCCCCGCTGATCAAGGAAGAGATTGTCGCTCGCCTGTTGAACGGTGCCCATGCGCCGCAGTTGCTGCATGTCATCGCCGCCGGTTCACCCAGCCAGCACATTGCCAAGACGGTCGCCTGGCTGAAACTGAATTTTCGCCAGGCGTTGCGCATGGACGACCTGGCGGCGCAAGCGCACATGAGTCCTTCCACTTTCCGCCAGCATTTTCGGACCGTGACCGGAATGAGCCCGTTGCAATACCAGAAGCAACTGCGGCTGCAAGCTGCTCGGCAATTGATGTTGAGCCAGAAGGTCGACGCGAGCAGTGCAGGGGGGCTGGTTGGCTACGAGAGTGCCTCGCAGTTCAGCCGTGAATACAGCCGCCTGTTTGGAGAGCCCCCGCAGCGGGATATCAAGCGGATTCGTTTGTGATCGTGAGGCTGGCCTGGCATTGCGGCCAGACAGCCTCACGCGCCGGTCACGCCAACTTGAACGGCAACTCACGCAACGGTTTGCCCGTCAGGCTCGCCACGGCATTGGCAAACGCCGGGGCCAGCGCCGGCAGGCCGGGTTCGCCCATTCCCGTGGGCGGCTCGGCGCTGGGCACGATGTGAACGGCGAATTCCGGCATGTCGGTAATGCGCGGCACGCTGAAGTCAGCAAAATTGCTCTGCTGCACGACACCGTCTTTCAGGGTAATGGCACCACCGGGCAGGCACATCGACAAGCCCATCAGCGCCGCGCCCTGGACCTGGGCCTCGACACTGCGGGGGTTGACGGCCAGGTTGCAGTGCACGCCAGCGGTCACGTTGTGCAGCACCGGACGACCATCCTGCACCGAGGCTTCGACCACATAAGCCACCACCGAACTGAACGACTCGTGGACCGCCACACCCCAGGCACGGCCCGCCGGTAGCTGGCGCTTGCCGTACTCGCTCTTGTCCACGGCCAATTGCAGCGCCTCGCGATGGCGTGGACTCTGGTCGCCAAACAACTTCATCCGGTAGGCCACCGGATCCTGTTTAGTGGCGCGGGCGATCTCGTCGATCAGTGTTTCCATCACAAAAGCCGTATGGGTGGAACCGACGCTGCGCCACCACAGTACGGGGACGTTGAGTTTCGGGTGATGCACCGTCAGCCGCATGGGCAGCGGATACGGGTCGCGCAGGCCCTCGGTGGCGGTCGGGTCGATGCCATTTTTCACCCGCCCGCCAAACACGGTGCCGGTGATGATCGATTGGCCAACCAAGGCGTGGTCCCAGGCGAGAACCTTGCCACTGTCATCAAAACCGATGCGCGCACGGTGCAGGTGCATGGGGCGGTAGTAGCCGCCCTTGATGTCGTCTTCCCGGCTCCAGAGTGTGCGAATAGGCGCGTCGACCCCGGCGGTGCGGGCGGCCTTGGCCACTTCGCAAGCCAGTACCACGAAATCGTTGGTGGGTACGCCGCGCCGGCCAAAACCTCCGCCAGCGGTTTGCACGTTCACCTGGATCTGCTCGGGCTTGAGGTCCAGCACCTTGGCGGCGGCGGCCGCATCGCCGCCGGGGAATTGCGTGCCGACCCACAACTGAGCGCCATTGCCGGCAAGCTGCACGGTGCAATTGAGCGGTTCCATGGGGGCATGGGCGAGGTAGGGGAACAGGAACTCGGCCTCCAGTCGATGTGGCGCCGTGGCGAGTGGCGTCATGTCGGCATCGAAGTGCAACGGGCCGGGCTGGTTGGCCAGCTCGCGGTATTGGGCCAATTGTTTTTCGCTGTCCACCTTTTCCACGGCGGACGCGTTCCATTCCACCTTCAGCGCATCGCGTGCCAGCTTCGCCTGCCAGTAGCTGTCGGCGACCACCGCGACACCTTCGGCGCCGCCATCCAGCGGTATGCGCAACACGGCCTTCACGCCTTTGGTGGCCCGCGCCGCGCTGTCGTCCAGAGTAGCGATTCTGGCGCCGAACACCGGTGGCCGGGCGACGACCGCCGTGAGTTGCCCCGGCAGGTGCATGTCGATGCCGAAATCCTGTTGGCCGCTGCTCTTGGCCTTGGCATCGATGCGTGTGGTGGCCTGGCCGATGATGCGGAAATCCTTGGGATCCTTGAGGGTGATCTGCTCGGGTACAGGCATCGCCATCGCGGCTTGCGCCAGTTCACCGTAGCTCGCTTTACGGCCCGCCGGGCCGAGCACCATGCCGGCCTGGGTGGTCAGGCTCGCCACATCCACGTTCCAGCGCGCGGCGGCCGCCCCCAGCAGCATGGCGCGCGCACGGGCACCAAGTTCGCGGTACTGGGTGTAGCTGTTCTTGATCGTGTTGGAACCACCCGTGAGGTGGATGCCGAACGCCGGGTCCATGTAGGCCGCGTCGTTGCTGCCGTTGCGACTGCGCACCAGGCTCCAGTCGGCATCCAGTTCTTCGGCGAGAATCATGGGCAGGCCGGTCTGCACGCCCTGGCCGAATTCCAACCGATTGATGGTGACCGTGACCTCGCCATTGGGCGCGATCTGCACGAATGCGGAGGGTTGCTGGGTCGGTTTGAGCGGCGCTGCGACGGCGCCGTTGGCTTCCTGCGCCAGGGCCAGGTGTGGAAACGCACCCAGGGCCAGCCCGCCGATGCCGACGATCTTGAGGAAGCTGCGCCGGGGCAGGGCAGCGGGGCCGTCATCCTCGCCGCGTTCAAGCATATGTTGCAAGGCGCGGGGGAGCTCGTTTGGGAGGATCTCATTCAGCATGGTCAGCTCCGATCAGGCAAGGGCTTTGGCGGCATCAGCCACCGCGGCGCGGATTCGGGCGTAGGTGCCACAGCGGCAGATATTGCCGGCCATGGCCGAGTCGATTTCGGCGGCCGTGGGCTGCTTGCCCTTGGGCCGGGCCTTGAGAAAAGCCGTTGCGCTCATGATCTGGCCACTCTGGCAGTAGCCGCATTGCGCCACGTCGTGTTTGACCCACGCCTCGTGCACGGCGCTGCCGACCGGGTCACTTCCATTGGTTGCCGCTTCGATGGTGGTGATCTTCTTGCCTACGGCGGCGGCAATGGGCGTCACGCAGGAACGAATGGCCTGGCCATCCAGGTGCACGGTGCAGGCGCCACACAGCGCCGCGCCGCAGCCGAACTTGGTGCCGGTCATGCCCAGCGTGTCGCGCAGGGTCCAGAGGATAGGGGTGCCAGGGTCGACGTCGACCGTGTATTCACGGCCGTTGATGTTGAGGGCGCTCATAGGGGGACCAGCTCCAGATGGTTTGGCTCTGGTTAACTATAGGAAGGAATAGTCGGGGTGGGTTGCACGATCCGGGCTGATTATTGCCTGATCATGCGAATCAGCGTGCCCCCGCGAAGGTGCACGCTGTTGTGTCGGCGCAGCAGGGCGGGGGAAAGGAGCCGCGGTGGACGTGCTTCCGGCTCCTTCCTCCCGCACGGTTACATCAACGGAATGCTGTAGCTCACAAACAGCCGATTCTGATCCTGGTCGCGGGCAATATCGCTTCGCGACATCCCGTTGCGCCAGCCGAAGCCGACATTCTTCAACGCGCCGCTCTGGATCACATAGTCCAGGGAGATATCACGCTCCCATTCACTGGCGTCCCGGCCGCTGGCCGTCTGGATGTTATCGCCCTTGAGGTACATCACCGATGCCTTCAAGCCTGGAACGCCAAGTGCTGCGAAGTCATAGGCATATTGAGCAAATGCAGTGCGCTCGCCGGCCTGGATGAACGTCTGGATGGTGCGGTCGGTGTAGAGGTAAAGACTCGCGCCGCCTTCACCTTTGCCCACCAGGCCGCCCTGGTTCAGTTGCGTAAAGTTGCTGTCTTCGGAAACACGCTGGTAACCCGCGGTAATGGCGTGGCCGCCCAACGAATAAATGAACGCTGCGCTCCAGGTATCGTTGTCGATTTCGCCACTGCCGTCCTTGGTAAAGCCGCCGAGTTTGTAACCACTGGCGCGACCGGCGGCGCTGCTGTTCTTGCCATCGGACGTGGTCTTGAAGTAACGCAGGTCGGTTTTCAACGAACCGTATTCACCCAACGGCAAGACATGCAGCAAACCGGCGAAGTGCTGTTGATAGTAGTCTTCGAGATTGGCGTAGTAATACTGCGCGGTCAGATCCTTGGTCAGTTTGTAATCGCCACCGGCAAAGGTGAATTTATTGCTTCCCTGGGTGCCGCCGGCAACGGCCAGGCCGGCACTGTCGCTGGAAGCACGCCCTGTGGCGTGTTCCAGTTGCCCGGCGGTGAAGGTCAGGTTGTCGATTTCATTGCTGGTGACTTGTCCCCCCTCGAACGTTTGAGGTAACAAACGGCCATCATTGGAGACCAGGATCGGCAATTTCGGCTGCAAGGTGCCGTACCGCAGTTCGGTCTTGGAGACGCGCATCTTCGCCGTGGCACCGAGGCGGGCCCATTGGTCCGCCGCCTTGTCCCCGTCATTGGGAAACATCGAGCCACCGACATGGCGGCCTGCGCCGCTGTCGAGCTTCAGGCCCAGCAACCCGATAGCATCCAGGCCGAACCCCACGGTGCCGTCGGTAAACCCCGATTGATAATTGAGCATGAAGGCCTGGCCCCATTCTTCGGTCTTCGAAGGCGCGGCGGCTCCATCACGGTTATCGTTGTTGAAGTAGAAGTTGCGCAAGTTCAAGTTGGCTTTGCTGTCGCTGATAAAATCAGCCGACGCCAACGGACTCAGGACCAGACTCACACCGCCAGTTAAAAAACTCAGTGTTTGCAATAGGGCTTTCATCAGGACGAACTCCACCGCGGAATCACTGTTCCGGGCATATTGAAAAGGCAGCAGGAAGCCTTCAGCCGATCAGTCGATTGGCCGAGGCGTGAATGAAAAACGTTAAGAAACTTCAATCAATGGAATGGGGCAGTGGTTCAAACCTCCGAGGAGCACCTTCAGAACAGCACCATGAAAGTCCTTGGGTTATCAGTCGATCAATCCGTGAGCGTCATAAAAAGGATAGGGTCCGGGATACTCACCCAACACGCCGTTATGGGTCACCAGTCCGTGGGGATGCCAGTGATGCAGCAAATAGCCGGGCGGCTCCAGATTGAAGTGCGCTGGAGCGGCCTGCTGTAGATCCAACACGATCTGATGGGAGACGCCAGGGCATACACAGCTCAGGCTGCCACCGAAACGCCGCTGCATCGGCCGATGCAAATGCCCGCACAGCAAACGCTCAACCTGTGGGTGGCGGGCGATGACCTGCTCCAATGCCGGCGCGTTGATGAACGGCTCACGGTCCATGTGGCCGATGCCACTGATAAACGGCGGATGATGCAAAACCAGCAGCGTTGGCGCATCGGGGCGGGCGGCCAGCTGTTCATCGAGCCAGCGCAACTGGCTGTCCAGTAAGCGGCCGCCATGGGCACCTGGAATGGTGCTGTCCAGGCCGATCAGGCGCAGCGGATGCGCCTCGACGACCCAATCCAAGGGGGTTCCGGCCAGGCTTGGCAAGTAGTCGTGATCGGCAAATGCCGCCCGCAGATGCTCGCGGTTGTCGTGGTTACCGGGCACCAAGTAGCAAGGCATGTGCAGGCGCGCCAGTTCGGGGTGTAGCACGGCATATTCATCAGGGCGACCGAAGTCGACCAGGTCGCCACTGATCACCACAACGTCGGGACGCGGCACGCGGGTATTCAAATGATCGATCGCACGACGCAACGCGGCGAGGGTATCGACCACACCATAGGTCAGCTTTCCCCCGGCTTTAAGATGCAAATCGCTGATTTGCGCAACAAGAAACGGACGCTTCAAGACAAACCCTCTGAAAATACGAATGTCACGATGACAAGGTGAACAGCACTTGCGGCTCGACGGCCAAGGCGATCAGGGCCCCCGGGGCGTGGATGACGCTGTCAGTGCTGTCTACCAGCAACGGCTGGGCGGCACCGACCTCCACCAACAGGCGGCTTTGGGCACCCTGGAAAAACTGGCCCACCAGGCGTCCGCGCAGATGCCCCTCGCTGTCCATCACCCGCAAATGCTCCGGGCGGCAATAGACGGTGGCCGGCCGGCCAGCCCCCCGCCATGGCAACTCTCCGCCATGGACCTTCAAGCCTTGTGGCGTGTGTTCGAGCACTGGAAAAGCGTTGAGGTTGCCGACGAAACTGGCGACGAACGTGTTGGCCGGTTGTTGGTAGATGTCCCTTGGGCTGGCCAATTGCGCGACGCGACCGTGTTCCATGACCAGAATCCGATTGCCCAAGGCCATGGCTTCGCCCTGGTCATGGGTGACGAACACCGCCGTAATGTCCAGATGGCGTAGCAACTGATCCAATTCGCTGCGCAGGCGCTCGCGCAACTGCGCGTCCAGTGCCGCCAACGGTTCGTCAAGCAGCAATACCCGAGGCTTGGGCGCCAGGGCGCGGGCCAGGGCGACCCGCTGGCGTTGACCGCCGGACAACTCGTGGATGCTGCGCTTGCCATGATCCTCAAGCCCCACCAGTTCCAGCAACTCCGAGCAACGCTTGTTTCGCTCTGCAGGCGCCATGCCGCGAATTTTCAAGCCATAAACGATGTTGCCGGCCACGTCCAGGTTGGGAAACAACGCATAGTTCTGGAACACCATGCCTACGTCGCGTCGTTCGATGGGCAGGCGAGTGACGTCGGTGTCGCCAAAAAACACCAGCCCCGCATCCGGACGCTCAAGGCCGGCGATCAGGCGCAAGGTCGTGGTTTTACCGCAACCGGATGGGCCGAGGATCGCCAAGGTTTCCCCGGCATCGATGGTCAGGTCCAGATCATGTACGGCAACGGTGCCGTCCGCGAACGCCTTGCGGCAACCCGCCAGGCGAATGGTGGTTCCGGTCATCGTTTTTCTCCACGGGAAAGGCGGGCGCTGATGGCCTGCAACGCAATCAACAGCGGCACGATCATCAACAGGAATATGAGGGTGTAGGCGCTGGCCACTTCCAGCCTGGCCGAGGCATAGCTGTCAGCCAGGCCTACCGGCAATGTCTTGGTCATCGGGGTGTGGAGCATCCAGGTCAGGTTGAACTCGCCCAACGACAGCGTGACGACCATCAAGACCCCGGCGAGGATCCCCGCCCGGCAGTTGGGGACCACCACACTGAAGAATCGTCGTAGCGGCCCGGCGCCAAGGCTGGCCGCGGCTTCTTCCAGCACGGGCAGGTGCTGACGTTGCATCACCGCCATCACCGGGCGCACCAGGAACGGCAAGGTGAACAGCACATGGCCGACGAGAATGAACAGCCAGCTGCTGCGCAAGTCACCGAATTGCCCATAGGTGAGCAGCAACGCCAGGGCGCTGGCCAAGCCTGGCATCGCCACCGGCAGCACCATCAGTTCCTCGAACGCACGGCTGAAGCGGTTGTTCATCCGTACCAGTGCGTAAGCCGCCGGAACACCCACCACGCAGACGCACAGCGCACAGGCCACGGCCAGTTGCAGGGATAGCCAGACCGTCGGCGAATAGGCCTGCCAGACCTGCTGCAACCAATCGAACGTCAGGCCACTGGCGATGCCCTGGAAATAATTGCGCGTCAGCCCGGCCAGCAGCGACATCAGCACGGGCACCAACATGAATGCGCAGACCAGCAAGGTAAACATCAGTTGGCCGATAAACAGTGTTGAGCGCTTCACAAGACGGTCCTCGAGTTTTTCGCCAGCCGCCGGGCCAGCAACAGTACCGCCCAGGTCAGTGCCCCCAACACCACCGACAGCGCAGCGGCCACGGCGAAATTGGCGTAGTTGGTGAACACGTTGTAGATCGCCACCGGGGTCACGTTCAGACGGGTGCCGAGGGTGAAGGCCGTGCCGAACGCCCCCATGGAGGTCGCAAAGCAGATCGCCCCGCACGACACCAATGCCGGTGCCAGGCCGGGGACGATGACATCACAGACCACCCGCCAATGACCGGCCCCCAGGGATTGAGCGGCTTCTTCCAGGCTGCGATCCAGGCTTTCGCAAGCGGCCATCACCGTGAGGATCACCCGCGGGATCGAGAAGTACAGGTAGCCGATACAAAGGCCCATCAGCGAGTAGGCGAAGATCCAGCGCTCACCCGCCAGCTCGAGCCCGAGGCTGGCGAACAACCCTTGGCGCCCGGCCAGCAGGATCACCAGGAAGCCGACCACCACGCCGGGGAATGCCAGCGGGAAGGTCAACAAGGCGACCAGCAGCGAACGGCCGAAGAAGCGTTGGCGGCTGAGAAAAAAACCACTGATGCCGCCCACCAGGAGCGCCGCGAGGGTCGTCGCCAAGGCCAGCAGGCAGGTCTGAGCCAGACTGCCCAGGTATTGCGCACTGCCCAGTACTTGCCAATAGCCGCTTTCACCGCCGTCGCGATGTTGCCCGCCCAGCACGATCAGGTGCGCCAGCGGCAACAACCAGAATGCGAACAGCACCGCCGCCGCAGGCGCCAGGGCCCAGGCCGCGGTCAGCCGCAAACGCGGCGCCGTGGCCTGGCCCGAAGGGACTCCCCGGGCTTTTATTACCGAGGCGGTCACTTACTTGACCTCTTTCAGATAACGCGCGGAAAAGGCTTCCTGTACCGCCGCCATCTGCTGGTAGTCGACCACGCCGGCCCGTGCGTAATCGCTGTCTGGCAGGAACTGCGCAGCGATGTCGGCAGGCATCTTCGTTGCCCGTACCGGGCGCAAGTAGGCCTTGGCCCAGAGCGCCTGGCCCTGGTCGGACAGGACGAAATCCAGGACCTTCTCGGCATTGGCCCGATGCGGCGCGTTGCCGACGATGCTCATGACGTAGGGCACGCTGATGCTGCCTTCCTTGGGGATCACGAAAGCGACGTTGGCCTTGTCCTTGTAACGTGCCCGATAGGCGTTGAAGTCGTAATCCACCAGGATCGGCAACTCCCCGGACAGCACCCGCGCATAAGCGGTCTGCTTGGGCACGATGGGCGAGTTTTTCGCCAGTTTCTGGAAGTAATCGATCGCTGGCGTGAAGTCGTCGAGGCTGCCGCCCATGGCCTGGTTGATCGCCACCGCGGAAACGTAACCGACAAATGCGCTGGATGGATCAAGGTAACCGACCATGCCTTTGTACTCGGGCTTGAGCAGATCGCCCCAGCTTTGCGGGACAGGCAAGCCACCCAGGGCATCGACGTTGACCATGATGCCCAAGGTGCCGGAGTGAATGGCAAACCAGTGTCCCTGTGGATCTTTCAGGCCTGCCGGAATCTGTTCCCAACCCTTGGGTTGATAGGTGCCGACCACCCCGGCTTTTTGTGCCTGCAAACCGAAGGTCACGCCGTAATACACCACATCCGCCACGGGGGCGGCCTGCTCGGCGACCAGTTGCGCCAGTGCCTGTCCGGAGTTCTTGTTGTCCAGCGGGACCTGCACGCCAGTGGTATCGGCAATGGCCTTGAGCTGCGTGCCCCAGTCGGCCCATTCCGGTGGGCAGTTGTAGCAAATCGCCGTTTCGGCGGCCTGGGCCAGGCTGGCAACGCCGCAAAACAGCAACGTCGCCAGGGTTTTACTGAAGCGGATCATCAAGTGTCTCCTCGTAGGATTGAGTACTTTCGCCCGGCCGGATATGGCAGGGCAGGCAATGGGAAACCGGTGTGGCGCCGGCGATCTGCGCGAGCAATTGATCGATTACGGTGCAGGCCAAGGTCTCGATGGGCTGCACCACACTGCACAACGTCGGGTGCATTTGAGTGCCAAGGGCGATGCCATCGAACCCCATGACCGAGAGCTGCTGGGGCACGTGCCAGCCGTTGCGACGCAGTTGCGCGATCAGGCTGATGGCCAACAGATCGTTGGAGCAAACCAGCGCGCTGAGCGCCTGCGGACCTTGCAGGAAGGGGGCGATGGCCGCGAAGTCAGCCTGGGTATGGGCGGGCATTTCAATCACCGGCAGGCTGTCGAGGCCGGCCTCGCCCATGGCGTCGCAATAACCGGCGTAACGCAGGCGAGCACGGTCCGATTGCAGGGCCGGGCCGGCAACCATGCCAATGCGCCAATGCCCGGCTTCCAGCAAATAGCGAGTGGCGAGGGCCATGCCGGCGCGGTTGTCCACCGACACGGCGCTGTAGTGCGGATTGCCCGGCTGGTGATAGGCCAGCACAAACGGCGTGTCCTCGCTGTCCAGGCTTTGCAGCACGCGGTTGCTTTCGGCGTCGGTTACCGTGAGGACCAGGCCATCGACCCGCTGGCGCAACAACTCCTCGACCACCAGGCTTTCGCGCTCGCTGCTGTAGTCGGTCGTCGCCAGGAGCAGGTTGTAGCCGCGCAAACGCGCAGCGCGCTCCATGGCCTGGAATTGTTCGGCGAACACGGGATTGAGCAGGTTGGGCACCACCACGCCGATCAGCTTGGTCACTTGCAGGCGCAACTGGCGACCCAGACGATTGGGCCGAAAACCCAACTGGCGGGCGGCGGCGAACACCTGCTCGCGGGTCGCCGGACGCACCACTTCAGGGGAGGCAAAGGTGCGGGCCGCGGTTGCCCGGGAAACCCCTGCCAAACGGGCCACTTCTTTCAAATCAGTCATTGTCACTCGCTTGAGATCGATCTCATTGGCGAGGACAGTACCCAGGGCGCGTGGCATTTCGGCGACACAGTGATGACGATTTGATGTCAGTGACGGGTGTCAATCGTTGATGACTATTCATTGGGCGGAGTGCATGTTCAGCCCATGCCTGCCGTAAACCCGCACTGCCTGGCCGACCACACCACCGCCAACGTCAGCAGCAGGAGAATGACCAGGACCGGCGCAAACGCCACGACCCCCAGGTGGTCGAGCAGAATGCCGCCGACGATCCCGCCGCCGGCAATGGCCAGGTTCCAGGCCGTGACCAGCATTGACTGGGCCAGATCCGCCGCATCACCGGCTGTCTTGGCGATGGCTGTCTGGAACAGCGTCCCAGCCCCTCCGAAAGCGATTCCCCAAGCGGCCACGGCGATATACACCGCCGCAGGCCTGTCGCTCATTGCCCCTAGCATCATTGCCGAAAGGGCGAACAGCACCGTACCTGCGAGCGTCAACGCCCGCAGATGGCGATCGATCAGCATGCCGACGACCCAGATCCCCAGTAACGACGCGACGCCAAAGACCAACAGGACCAGATCCGTCCGATCGCCCAGGCCTGCCGCCGTCAAGAACGGAGCGATGTAGGTAAAGAGAATGTTGTGCGCCAGGACAAAAGCCAGTACCACGAACAACACCGAGCGAACGCCCGGCAGGGTGAAGACCTGGCCCAAGGCAAGACGTTTGTTGGAGGCCTGCCCGGGAAAGTCAGGCACCTTGAGTCGTACCCAGACCATCAAGGCCACGGCGAACAGGCTCATGAGGGCGAAGCTCATTCGCCAGCCGACAAGATTGCCGAGCAGCGTGCCAGCCGGTACGCCCAGGGACAACGCTAAGGGCGCGCCCACCATGGCGATTGCAATCGCTCGACCTTTCTGGCTTTCAGGCACCATGCGGGCGGCATAACCGGCCAACAAGGCCCACAGCAGCCCGGCCGATACGCCACCCAGCAAGCGCGCGACAATCGTCAAACCATAATGGGTAGAAAACGTCGTGACGGTATTGGCAACGGCGAAACCGGCGATGGCCGTCAGCAAGAGCGATCTGCGTCGCATGCCTTGGGTCGCGGCGGTCAATGGAATGGCCGCCAGCAAGGAACCGATCGCGTAGACCGTGACCAATTGGCCGGCGAGGGCTTCGGAGATCGCCAGCCCTTCGCTGATCTGTGAAAGAAGACCGGCGGGCAAGGCTTCGGTGAGGATGGTCACGAACGCCGCCAGTGCGAGGGCAAACAGTGATCCGATGGGAAGCGGCGCAGTGTCTTGAACGACCTCGGCATCGGCGTCGATAGGGGTGTTGGCAATCGTCATGTGTCACCTGTTGGAACGCTCCTGACCCGCCGGGACGACGCGGTCAATCGCAGATTGATAAGTGTCGACTACGGTAGGTGCCCCTCTTTGGCGAGACAAGAATGCTAGAGTGCACAACACATCGGAAAAAATGTCCGCAATGGGAGCTGGCGTGGAATCACTGAGCGGAATTGATTTTTTTGTGCGCGCGGCCGAAACCCGCAGTTTTTCAGAGGCGGGCAGGGCGCTGGGCATTTCGTCTTCGGCGGTGGGCAAAAGCGTCGCCCGGCTCGAGGAACGGCTGGGAGTGCGGCTGTTTCATCGCAGCACGCGAAGTATCACGCTGACGGCGGAAGGGACACTGTTTCTCGAACGTTGCCGGCGCATTCTCTGCGAGGTCGAAGCGGCCGAGCAGGAACTGTCGCAAACCCGCCAAGCGCCTCGGGGCAAACTGCGCGTGAGCCTGCCTCTCGTCGCGGACCTGGTCATGCCGACGCTGATCGCCTTCATGCGGCGCTACCCCAGTATTGAACTGGACCTGGATTTTTCCGACAGGCTGGTGGACATCATCGAGGAGGGGTTCGATGCGGTCATTCGGACCGGAGAGCCGAACGACTCCCGGCTGATGTCCCGTCCGTTGGGCCCGTTCAAGCTCGTTGTGGTCGGTTCGCCCCGATACTTCGCCGAACACGGCACACCGCACGTACCGACGGATCTTCTGCGCCATGCCTGCCTGTTATACAAGTTTCCCAGTACTGGCAGGATGCAGGTCTGGCCGGTAAACGGGGACGGGGAGCCGGAACTCAACCTGCCGGCGACCCTGGTCTGCAACACCACCGAGGCGTTGCTGCACGTGGTGCATGATGCGCTGGGGATCGCCTGCGTGCCGGATTTCACTGTGCATGAGGCCATCGCGGCCGGTGAGCTGGTCACCGTCCTGGACGACTTCAACAGGCATCAGAGCACCTTCCGCATGCTCTGGCCCTCAAGCAAACACCTGGCGCCGAAACTGCGGGTGTTCATTGATTTCATGAGCAGTGAGTTATTCAAGTGACTGGCCCAGCCCCCACAGGAAAAGGTGCTGACCATGGATTTCAGGTCAAGGGGCCTTGTTCTCCACCAAGCAGTTGCCGCCATCCACCACGATGACTTCGCCCGTGATGTAGCTCGCCTCTGAAGACGCCAGAAAAGCCACCAGTGCCGCCACCTCTTCGGGCCGTCCCGCCCGGCCCATCGGCGTGTAGCCTGCCGCGGTGGCTTCCTCGGCAGTGGTCGACCCTGTGGCGATCCAGCCGGGCGCGACGCTGTTTACAGTGACCCCTTGCTGGGCGACTTCCAGCGCCAGGCTCATGCTCATTCCGACCATCGCGGCCTTTGCGGCGCTGTAAGCCGCTTCACCAGGGTTACTGCAGCGGGTGCCGGTCGTGGAGCTGATGTTGACGATCCGCCCGTATCGGCGCGCCCGCATACCGGGCAGAACAGCCCGTGTCAGTAGAAAAGCCGTGGTGAGATTGCGCGCCAGTGTCAGGTTCCAGGTGTGCAGGTCCATGACCGCCAACTCGGAAAAGCTCTCCGGACTGCCTTGCATGGCCATGCCCGCGTTGTTCACCAGAATATCGACCTGCCCCCAGACGGACTCTGCCCACACCATAAACTCACGCACCTGGTTTTCATCGGTAAGGTCGATGGCCCGCCCTTCCACTTCGAACCCTTCGGCACGCAACTGCGCGACGCGCTCAAGGATGCGAGCACTGCTCGCGGTGACGATCAATCGGGCGCCGGCGGCGCCCAGCCTGCGTGCGATCGCCATGCCGATTCCGATCTCGCTTCCAACCCCACTGATGAGTGCCACAGGGTTCTGCCCAGTTGCGTTTGGCATGGTGCCTCCAGAGGGGGGGGTAAGTGATTGCCAGGTGTCGGAGCGCTATATAAACATCCTGGTCAACGCCCGAACAGCGCCGTCATTCCCAACAACCGCTTTTGCCGCCAAGCCGGCGCGCTGGTAGGGAAAAGCACTTCGTCGGGCCGGAAGCGGGCGAGACCGCAGGCCGCGGCGATGCGCTGGCGTTGCTGGCCGCGGACAAGGGCTTGCTGAAAGCTGTGTTCGCTATGGGCCAATCCCAGCATGTAACGAGTCCCCACCTGAAAGTGTCCGCCGTTGGCTTGCCACCATCGTTCGATTGCCTGCGGGTCGGGCCAGGGCAGGTTTTCATCGGGGTCCATGGCGACATTGGGATCTTCAGGGTCGTCGTTCGGGCCCCCATCGAAATCCGGCAGGTCCTGCAATTCCAGATCAAGCAACGCCAGGTCAGCGCCGCTGATCAGGCTGAAGGCTTCACCGGCGACGCGGGCATAGGGCAGGTCGCTCATCTGCTGGATCAACCAGGGCACGCTGACCGGATCGCCCAGCAGTCCAAGGGCCTGGATGCCGATGCGCCGATCCCGGGGATCCTGTACCAATTGCCGTATCCAGGCGATGCTGGAGTCGCGCTCTTGCCAAGCCAGCAGTACGCCGAGTGCGCGGTATTGGAACTCGCCCGGTTGCTCGGCGAATGAGCGCAGAGGCTCCAAGGCCTGCTGGTCGCCCATTTGGACAGTGGCCCAATTGGCCCAGAAGCGCGTGGCGGTGTCTGCATGCTGGCGGTGGGCACGAATCGACGGGAACAGGTCACGCCGGCGCAGTTCGCCCGCCGTGCGGGCGGCACGTGCCAGCACGCTTGGGTCGGCATCGGAAAGCCCGGCCAGCAGGGCGGGGCCGGGGTCGTGGCGATGCATGCCGCAGGCCGCAAGGCCGAGACGGCGAAACAGCGGCTCGGGGGAGGCGAGCATACGTTCTATCCACGGAGACACCCGTTCCCAGTCGAGCCAGCCCAGGGCCATCAGGTAACCGCGCTCCGTTTCCAAGGCACTGCGCAACTGCTCGCTGAGCCGCGACAGCACTTTGGCGTTGGCCGCCTCGAAAGCCAGCACCACGCTGGCGAACATCTCGCCGATGGCGTGTGGGCCGAGTTGGCCCAGCAGCGTTTCCAGCCCCGCTGGGCCGGCGATACGCAGGCCATCGAGATGGGCGTCGATGCGGTTGTCGAGCGTGCCGAGGTGGTCCAGATCGTAGTGTGGCGCACGTACGGCATAGTCCCTTAGGACCGCGAGGAAACTGGCCTCTTCGGTGTGTTGGTCGAGAATCGGTGACAAACTTTCCATGTATTTCTCTGCATTCGTCTCAAGGACTGGGTATGCGTATCCAATTCGCTCCGTCAAAAGCGGCAAGGTGTCGTTCACCGGATGACCATAGGCACTGCTCATTCGCGTCGAGGTATCTGAAGGTCTGATCGCCGGGAAGTCCTGTCTCGACCTTCTCCAGCTTGTCGCCTTGTAGCGTATAGAGGGCTTTGGTGGTTGACAGCCAGAGTTGATCATTGAACCAGGCCATGTCCCAGAAGGTATCTTCAGTGAGCTCATGCTCAACGAGCTCCCAGCGGTCGAGACGACCTCGCATGACGATGCCCAACTGGCCTGAGATGTAAACCACGCCATCGGGCGCGCAGAGAACGTTTTCCAGAATGATGTTGGTCGGGCTTTCGCTGCGCTGCCAGGTACCCTGCCAGCGGTACCAGATTTCGCCCTGGTTACCGGTGGCATAGATTTCATCTTCATTAAAACCGTCGATGGACTCGAAGCCACTGAGGCTGTCGGCGGTCGGGTCTTCGACCACCCCTTTGTCGCAGCGCTGCCAGACTCTGTCCTTTCGAACATAGACCTGGCGGCCGAAGCCGGTGGCGTAGACATTTGCACCGATAGGGCGGATGTCGCGCAGCAAACCGTGTTTGCTGGGTTTTTCCGCGACGATATCCTCGTAGGCTTGCCCGTCAGGCGCAGCGCGATGAACGCGACCATCGGCACACAGCGTCAGGATTTCGGGAGGTGCGCCGCGAACGGCGCAGATACCGGCGCAGATCCCTTGAACATAATAGTTGTCCCATCCTCCGGTCCATCGAAAAACGCGGGTGCCGGGCTCGCGTTTGGAGTAGGCAAGTACATAGACGCGGTTTTTATCAAAGACCGCTACTCGGCTCAGCGTCCAATCCAATGTTTGAGTCATGTCGTCCCTGCTCCAATTGAGCTACCAAGCACTGATAGTGACCTCTGGGATCATTTCGTGGGCCAGCTCTTTCTGATTGTCTTGAAGGTTGGGGGTGTGAGTCCTCACTGGGGTTTTGTCCCCGACTCCCACCGTATTCTTGTGGTAAGCGTCTAGCTGCGCTTCCAGGCATTTCTTTGAGCATTTCGATTTCGGAAAGGTTTGCTGGAGCGCTCGTACGCCCGCTCCACGGGATTGGCCATAGTTCCAGGCGTAATCCTTTTGGGCGGTTGGCGCGCGCTCTATCGCGGCCTGTTCCAGCTTGCCTTGGGCTGCATGCATGAAGCCATGATCCCCTTCATAACGTCCGCTTCCGTCCTGAGGGCATTGCACGCAAATGCACGGTGCGTCTTTTTCGTCGTAGTTGGGGAATTGAGGAAGCGGCGTCTGGCGATTCGTGCCTGGCACTGTAAAACTGTGGGCTTCAACGAGATGGTGGCCAGTTTCGCCAGGACAACAGGCTACTTCACTGTTCTGCGCCTTGGAGTCCGCCTGTTTCTTGGAGACCAGCAAACACTTTTTTGCGGCCGTACAGGCCTTGTCGCCACACCGTTCGGCTTTGGTCTTCAACTCCCCACATGCCTTGTTTTTCCTGGCGACTTCTTTCTTGCAGCGCTCCACAGGCGCCGTCGCGGAGGCGTCGGTATAAGCCCATGGAGGCGTATTTCCGGGTTTGGACGCATGGTTATGAGTCATCAAGTCTAAATGCCTGACGACATTTTCCCCTTCGAACTTCACGTCCATCGACCAGGCAATGAAGTACACCTTTCCCTTGATCTTGCTGGTCACCACGCCTTTCTTCGGCGTATTCCCGGCTTCATCACCCGTACTGGTCTTGAAACAACTCTTGTCTTTGAGCATCACCTCTTTGCCGGTGATTTTGACCGTTCGTGTCCCCCTGGTCGTATCCTTCGCCATGCCGGTATTGGGGTAGGGGATCGGCACCCCTAGTGGGGTGGGCGGAGCCTGGGGCGGGGTGAAGCAGACATCCGGGAAGCAGGCGATCGACTTGCCCGCCGCCGACTTGCAGGAAACTTCCATATTGTTGGCGTAGACCTCATTCGCCATCAGGCAGCCCTCACAGTCTGGTAACTGAGCAGCGCGACGGCGCGCTCGCCGGCGTCGTTGCCAAGATGACAGAAGATATTCGGACCTTCGCCGTAGCCCTTGCGACTGGCGGCCAACGCCACCGCGAGCATGGCCGGACCGATGGCGGCGCCGACTTCGCCGATGCAGTCGGCCGGATGCCAGAGATGGAAGAACTCCTTGCGCACGCGCAGGGTCCGGCTGAGGGCCAGGGAGGCTTCCTTGAAGTAGTACTGCTCGCCGGAGATGTCGGTGAGCCGATAATCCATTTGCTCCAACCCACAGCCGGCTTCGCCAAGGGCTGCCCGCACAGCTCGTGTCAGGCCTTCGGCGCGCAAGGGAATGTCTTCGGCCTCCACGGTGGCCTTCTCCACACCGAACCCCAGGCCGATGCAAGCCAGTTGCGGCGTTGCGCTGGCCACCGGAGCAGCCAGTACCACAGCCGCAGCCCCTTCGCCGGGAATAAAACCGTTGGAGTTCTCGCTGGTAAGCAGGCGCTCGCGCTCTTCGAAGGCGGCCAGGGTCGGTCCGCAGAGGAAGGAGTCGACGCCTGCGACCAACACGTGACGATGGCCGCCTTGATAGATCAGCGTGCGTGCATTCAGCAGGGCCACGGCGGCGCTGACCCGGCCGCGGGCGATGACGGTGGAGTCCGGGTGAAAGCGCAGGCCCAGTTCCGCTTCGATGTCCTGCAACAGTCTTCTATCGAGTCCATCCAGACGGCCGGGGCGTTCGGCTTCGGCCACGCCCAGCAGCAGCGGGGTCTTTTCCGGGTCAACCCCGGGGGTGCTCTGTAACGCCTCGGCGATGGCGCGGGCGGCCATCTTGAGCAACTTGATGCGGCCGCGCCAGGGCTGCTCCAGAGGTACGCTGGCGGCAATCAACCACTCGCCACCTTGGTCGATGAAGCGGGTTTCCTGGAAATTGTCGATGGCACAGCGGATCGCCGCGCAGCTTGCGGGTGCAGTGAGGCCGACAGCGCTGACCATGCCGGAGCCGATGATACAGAGCGCAGTCACCAGTCCGTCTCCTCGGGCGCCTGCTTGGCTCTTACCAGGGAGGACAGCGACGGGTAGTAATCCTTGCCCAGTTCACGGGCGCGCCACCAGCCCGTGGACATCGTGCCGACCAGCACCTGGGCGATCTCGAACAGGTTGCGCTGCAGGGGACGGGAGACTCGCCAGGTCAGTTGCACCTGGCGTGCGTCCGTGTCGATCAGCAGGGTATCGATCACCGCCTGCACAGTCTCATGGCCACCTTTTTTCAGGAAGAAAGTCACTGGCACATCCATTTCGGGGATGCGAAAGCTCGCGTGCTCCCGGGGCGTGAGGTTGAGCAGCAGCACGTCCTCGCCGCCACGCGGGTAAGGAATCTGCTGGTCGTCGGGGGCCGCCTGGAAGTAGCGACGGTCGAAATCCTGCGGCAGAAACGGAAAGCAGTCGGCCAACCAGGCTTCGTCGTAAGTACCGGCAAACCGGACGCGTTGCGGCCAACTACGGCCAATGGGACCGAGCGCCATGGGGCGAAAGTCGCCGGAGGGGCTGTCGATCGGCTTGCCCAACTCCTCGGTATTGGGCATTAGCTTGCCCGCGATTTGCGCACTGTCGATGCTGCCTGGAAACCAACCGCAACCACTCGGGTTGTCCGGATACCCATGCAGCATGTCCGGCTTGTTGCCCATGGGATGGGAGCCTCCGTAGGCCTGGGCATAAGAGATGTCCTGCTCGGTAAAGGGCTGCGGCAAACCGGGAGAAACACCCAATAGCCCCGGTTGCCATCGGCGGGGCCCGAGGACGGAAAAAGCCTTGCTCATCTGACCGACGCGAAT
This sequence comes from Pseudomonas sp. NFACC14, assembly GCF_900106885.1. Taxonomy (NCBI): domain Bacteria; kingdom Pseudomonadati; phylum Pseudomonadota; class Gammaproteobacteria; order Pseudomonadales; family Pseudomonadaceae; genus Pseudomonas; species Pseudomonas sp. NFACC14. The sequence continues at coordinate 210,213 of NZ_FNOA01000006.1, read as the reverse complement.
GCCTGCGGCCAGTTGCGTCACGGGCCGCCCGCCTGGGGCATAGGCCTTGCCGCGTACCAGCACATCGCAGAATGGCTTGATTGGGGCGAAGTCCATTTCCTGCAGTGGGGCACTGAGGCCAGGTTCGCCGACGAACGCATCGGCCATCAACAACGGTTGCTGGGTGTCGGCGAGGGTTGCCGCCCGACCGTCCAGCGGCAAATTGAACGTGCCTTTGGCCACGATCACCAGGGATTCGCGGCCATCGGGCTCCATGCCCTGGGTGTAGGCAGCAAGCAGTTTGCTGGCGTTGAGCAGCTCCATGAGTCGACTACCTGTCTAGTTGATCTGCACCGAACCGCCCTTGATGCGGTTCACGCCGGATGATCGGCTTGAGAGGTAGGTCCCACGGATCAGCACCTTGCCCTCACGGGTGAGGGTAATGCTGGCCTTGCCGCAGCGCAGGACGATTTCCCGCTCTGCCGTGAACTCCAGGCGCTCGCCGTCCAGGTGGGCGGCGGTTGGCGTCGAGGTTTGCGGCAGGCGCTGGATGCGACCGATCACCAGCGGCCGGGTCAGGTCGCCGGCCTCGAACATCAGCGCGACCTGGGCACCGATGTCTTCACGGGTGAGCGGGGTGGTGGTGCGCGCGGCGAGGCCCGTTTCGCCGGGGCAGCCCGGGAAGGCCACCACCGGGGCGTCCGCCCCGGGCACATCCAGCAGCACCCCGATCACGACGCCATCCACGCGCGCGGGCGCGGCGGTAGAGGAAACAGGAAAATGATATTCAACGGTCATGGCGCCCACTCCGTGGCTAGTTCTGCAGGATTTTCTGGCCTTTGACGACCACGTTCTTGTTCGCCTTAATGTTGATGGCGCCGGAGCCGTCGATGGTGATGTTCTTGCCGCTGATCACGATGGTGCCGTCCTTCTTCATGGTGATGCTGGCCGCGCCCGTGGTCAGGCTGATGGAGTCGCCAGCGTTGAGGGAGAAGTGCTTGCCCACGTCCAGGCTGTCGTTCTGCTTGATGCCCGTGCTGCGGTTCTGGGCGACGTCGCGGGATTCGTTCTGGCCGATCTGGGTACTCTGGTTGCCGTTGATCTCGATGCCTTCGTTGCCCTGGACCGTTTCGTTACGGTTGCCGCTGATGCCGATGGTCTCGTTGCCACCCACGTCCTCGGTCCGGTTGCTGGCAATGCTGATTTTTTCGTTGGCGCCGACCTTTTCCGTGCGGTCCGCACCGATGGTAATGGTCTCGTTGCTGCCCACCTTCTCGGTGCGATTGGCGCCAATGGTGATTTTCTCGTTGCTGCCGACATCCTCGGTGCGGTTCACACCGATGGAGATGGTTTCGTTATTGCCGACCTTTTCCTTGCGATCCACACCAATGGTGATGGTTTCGTTGTTATCGACGGTTTCGGTGCGGTCGTGTTTGACGTGCACGGTCTCGTCGTTGTCGATGGTCTTGCGGCGGTCATGGCCAACCCAGTGGGTCTCGTCGTTCTCGACCTCGATGTCCTGGTTTTTCTCGGCGTGGATAAACAGCTGCTCGGCGCCTTTCTTGTCCTCCATGCGGATTTCATTGAAGTTGGCCGGCGAGCCGCCCTTGCTTGAACGGCTTTTCACCCCGCTCTGGGTGGCATTGGCCGGCAACCCGTAGGGCACGGTCTGTTCAGCGTTGTAGACACGGCCGGTGATGATCGGCCGATCCGGATCGCCCTCGAGAAAACTGACGATCACTTCCTGGCCGATCCGCGGGAGCTGCACGGATCCCCAGTTCTTGCCGGCCCAGGCCTGGGAGACGCGAATCCAGCAGGAGCTGTTTTCATTGGACTGGTCATGGCGGTCCCAATGGAAATGCACCTTGACCCGGCCATATTGGTCGGTCCAGATCTCCTCGCCACTGGGGCCCACCACCACGGCGGTCTGCGGCCCGCGGACGATGGGCATCGGAGTGAGGGGCAGAGGACGGAAGGCCTGGTTGGCGTCCATGCAGTCCAGCTCGCTGACGAACTGTTCGGCGACGTCAGACTGCCCGCTTTCATAGGCATCCTGACGAATCTGATAACGGGCGGCCACCACCAGATACTCGCGGTTCTGGTCCGCACGATCGTATCCCGTGAGCGTGAACACATGACCGCAACCGATGCCGCGGGCGCGTCCACGCAATTGCACACGCTCGAACTGACTGTGGATGGCTTCGATGCGAGTACGCGCGTAGTGATCGCCATCGTTGCTCTGGACGTATTCACCGGGGTAGTCGTAAAGCGGGTAGTCGGCGTTGGTGTGGTTGCGCGGTACGCTGGAGCGCACCTCGAGGCTGGCACGCGGGCGCAGGAAGTCGTAGTCGTTCAGCGCCAGCGAGCCGGGTTGGACTTCCCGTGCCAGTTGCCAGTCGTAGAAATGATCGCGCTCACGCATTTGCCGATCGGGCGGGTAGAAGGGCACCGAGGCGTAGTCCGCCGCCGTGGAGTGGGCACCATAGGCATCGGCCAGCACCAGCACATGACGGTTTTTTTCATGGCGAAAGTAGTAATAGATGCCTTCCTGCTCCATCAGTCGACTGACGAAGTCGAAGCTGGTTTCACGGTACTGCACGCAATATTCCCACTCGCGATAGCTGCCGCTCAGGCTGTCTTCGAAATCGGAGAAGCCGAGGTCACGGAACACCTGCTTGATGATGTCCGGCACCGTCTTGTTCTGGAAAATCCGGCAATCGGAGGTGCGCGTGAGCAGCCAGAACCAGGGCCGCAGGCTGACGCGGTAACCGGCGAACTGGCCGTGCCCGGTCAACTGCCGGCAACTGCAGACGATGCCGTGGAAATAGCGTTTTGCGCCGTCGTACAGCTCCAGGGTCAGGCCCATCGGCTTGCCCAGCAACTGGTCGAACGTGATCGCCCGGTCTTCGGAGGTCAGGTCCAATTCGTAGTGGAACAACCGCCCCAACTCTTCGCTGCCCTCCATGCTTTGCAGCAACAGGACATCGCCGCCCAGAGGGCTGTCGACCTGCACCAAACGGTTGTCTTGGGTGATTGCCATGAGCGGCTTCCTTGGCTCGGGTTCGGGCGTCAGTTGGCCGTCGTAAGAAAAGTGGCGCCGTAGGCGAAGGCGCCGCCAAAGGGAACGTGAAGGGAAATCAAGCTCAACGTTTGCTGCACATCCACCACAGAGGCGATCTCCTTATCAGTCTTGCGGTCTTTAGCATGCGGCCAGATTGGCAGATGCTGAGGTCAAGATAGGTGACTGAAAGGTCGTTTGCTTAGTTTCATTAGCTATATATCTGATTCTTTAATCGAATAACCATGAAAGTGAATGCTGACTCAGACACCCTGGCCATAGGGGTGTGAAGCTGCGTACCCACTGCTGTTCTTCTAGGGTTTCGCCGGGCTCAATAGCTCGGTTTCCATGGCTGAACGTCTATCGATGCGCGCCACGGTGTAGGCGCATACACCCAGCAGCGCGGGACACAGGGCCAATACCGCGAAGCTCTTCACGACAGGCATGCCACTGTTGAGCACATGGGCACCGAGCAGCGGCCCGCATACCGAGCCTAACTTGCCCATGGAGGCGGCCCAGCCGGCGCCGTTGCCGCGAATGGCACTGGGGTAGAAAATCCCGGCGATGCTGGTGATGCCGTAGTGACTGCCCTTGACGAAGATGGCACCGACCATGCTCAGCGCAATGAAGGCGTTACCTTGCAGGTCGCCAATGCCCAGCGCCAGCAGGAAGGGTAATGAAAGCAGGGGATAGATCATCACCGCATAGGGCCCTCGGGTATCGACGACGCGCATCAGAACAAGCCCGGCCATGGCACCGCTGAAGGACGCGAAGGAACTTACCCAGGACGCGGTAGCCCGGTCGAAGCCCGCATACTGATACACCAGCGGGCTCCATGACGCGAGGAAATACATGGCCATGGAGCTTGCGCCAAAGCCGATCCAGATCATGGGCGTGATCCATTTCAGTTTGCCGATGAACAACTGGCCGACCCGAAATGGCTGGCGGCCGATGTCGATTTCATCGGCCAGGAAATAGCGATCCCCGGCGCGCACATCGATGCCGGGATCCAGGCGCTTGAGGATTCGCAGCACGGTTTGCGGTTGCTTCTGCTTGCTCACCAGGAACCGCACCGACTCCGGCAGGGTAAAAAACAACAGGACGCTGGAGAGCAGCGTGGCGATGCCGCCCAACACGAACACACTGGCCCAGCCGTACTGAGGTGCGAGCCATACGGTCAGTGGACCGGCTGCCGCGCCCCCCAGGCTGAAGCCGACCATGATGAGGGTGATCACGCTGGCACGGTAGCGCTTGGGCACGAATTCGATATTCAGTGCCCAGCACAGCGGCAGCATGGCGCCCAGGGCGAAACCGTTGAGAAAACGCAGCGCCAGCAGCGAAGTGTAGCTCTCGGCAAAGGTGAACAGCAGCGTCAGCACACCAAAGGCACTGGTGGACAGCATGATGGTCGGACGTCGCCCGATCCGGTCGCCGAGATAACCGAAAAAGAACCCGCCCAGCATCATGCCGAACAACCCGATGGAAAAAATGTTGCCCAGTTGCAGTTTGTCCAGGCCGATGTCCTCGGCCATATAGGCGGCGGTATGAGACAGCATCAACAAGTCGAAACCATCGAGGAAGGTGATCAACACCGACACGCAGATGATCAGATAGTTGAAGCCCGACAGTTTGCGCCCCTCGATCAGGGCGGCGACATCAATGGCACGTGACGACGTCATGGGTGTTCTCCCGGTAAGACGTATGCGAGCGAGTGTTCCGGTGGGCGGGGCTCACCACAGTTTCCAGGTGTAGGCCACGATCAGGCGGTTCTCATCGAGTTGCTGGGTCAGGCCGTTTCCGGAGCGGAAGGTGAGGTTGCGCCAACGCACGTTCAGGCCTTCCAGGGCACCGCTTTGGAAAACGTAAGCCAGGTCGGTGTCGCGCTCCCACTCACTGCCGTCGCTGACGGTGCGCGTGTGGATATCGCTGCCTTTCACGTAACGGGTCATGAACGTCAGGCCGGGTACGCCGAGCGCGGCGAAGTCATACTCGTAGCGCAACTGCCAGGACTTCTCGTTGGCTTTGATGAACGAGTTGTAGGTGACCAGGTTCGCCACGTAGGGCGTGCCGGTATCGATGACCGGAAACACACTCTCGCCCGACAGCCGCTGGAACGCCGCGGAGAAGCGCTGGGCCCCGACGGTCAGGGTGAACATGCCATTGAAGTTGCGGTTATCGATTTTCCCGGCTTTGCCAACACCGATATCATCGCTGTCGACGTAGCGCAGGTCGGAGCGCAGGCTCACGCCTTCACCCAGGGGCAGTACATGGATCAGGCCGGCGAACTGCTGGCGGTAGATGTCTTGCAGCTCACCGTAGTGGTAGCGCAGGGTCAGTTGCTTGCCGACGGTGTAATCGCCGCCGAGCAGGTCCAGGTGATCACTGCTTTGGCCGGCATAACCGATGTCGTCGTTGCTGGATGAGTCGCGGCCATTGGCTTTGGTCAGTCTTGCCGCGGTGACGGTCAAGTTGTCGAGCTCGCCGGACGTCAGGTAGGCACCGGTGAAGGTGGAGGGCAACAGTCGGGTATCGCTGTAATACGCCAGCGGATGAATCGGCATCAGCGTGCCGACCTTGAGCTGGGTCTTGGACAGGCGCATTTTTGCGGTCAGCCCCAATTCGCTGTAGTCGTCCACCGGTTGATTGCTGTCGGGGCCATAAGGCAACAGCCCACCGCCACGGCGGCCCGCGCCGGAGTCGAGTTTGATCCCCAGTTCGCCCAGGGCATCGAGTCCGAAGCCAACGGTGCCTTCGGTGTAGCCCGATTGCAGCTCGGCAATGAAGCCTTGGGTCCATTCCTCGGCCTTGGCCTGAGGCGCGTCGCTCTGGCGGAAATCGCGATTCAAGTAAAAGTTGCGTGTCGTCAGCGTCGCACTGCTGTCTTTGATGAAGTCCGCATGGGCGCCGGTGACTGGGCCACAGAGCGTCAGGGCGGCGGCGAGAAGAAGGTTCCTGTTCATTTTTATTGGTCTCAGGATCAGTAGGATTTTCAGGACGAGTTTTGCCTGACCGCGTCGATAGCGACGCGGTACGGGCTGCCTGGGTCAGGCGCGGTAAGCCGGCAGAAAGGTGCTCAGGTCTGTGATGAGGCGGGCAGGGGGGCCGCCCCACGATGGCGGCGTGTCAGGTGGCCAATGACGAAGGCACAGGCCGCCAGCACGGCGGGGCAGACCGCCAGGACCAGGAAACTCTTGACCACCGGCAGGCCACTATTGAGCACATAGGCGCCCAGCAATGGGCCGAGGATCGAGCCGATCTTGGCGATGGAGGTGGCCCAGCCGGCGCCATTGGCGCGAATGGCACTGGGATAGAACACCCCGGCGATGCTGAGGATCCCATAGTGGGAGCCTTTGACGAACACGCCGCCGACCAGGCTCAACATCAGGAACGCGGTGCCTTGCATGCCGGTGATGCCCAGTACCAGCAGGAAAGGCAAGGCCAGCAACGGATAGATCATCACCATGTACGGTCCACGGGTATCGACGAAACGCATCATCGCCAGGCCCGCCATCGCACCGCTGAAGGATGCGATCGAGCTGACCCACGACGCTGTCGCGCGGTCGAAGCCAGCGTATTGATAGACCAGCGGGCTCCAGGAGGCGAGGAAATACATGGCCATGGAGCTGGCGGAGTAGCCCAGCCAGATCATGGGCGTGATCCATTTCAAGCGGCCGATGAACAACTGGCTGACCCGAAATGCCTGGCGACCGATGTCCGGCTCGTCCAGCAGGACGAATTGGTCAGTAGGAAGCACGTCCAGGTTCGGGTCCATGCGCTTGAGAATCGCCGCGATTTTCTCCGGTGCCTGGCGCTTGCTGGCCAGGAAACGCACCGATTCGGGCAGGGTGAACAACAACAGCACCCAGGCGCACAATGTGACCACACCGCCGAACACGAACACGCCCTGCCAACCGATATGCGGCGCCAGCCACACCGTCAGCGGGCCGGCCATCGCGCTGCCAAGGCTGAACCCGACCATGATGATGGTGACCACCGTGGAGCGATAACGCTTGGGAACGAACTCGATGTTCAAGGCCCAGCACAACGGCAACATGGCGCCCAGGGCGAAGCCGTTGAAAAAACGCAGGACCATCAGCGATTCGTAGCTGTCGGCCATGACAAACAGCAACGTCAACAGGCCGAACGAGCAGGTGGAAAACAGAATGGTGGGGCGCCGTCCGATGCGGTCCCCCAGGTAACCGAAGAAGAACCCGCCCAGCATCATGCCCAGCAGGCCGATGGAGAAGATTTCGCCCAGTTGGATCTTGTCCAGGCCGACCTCATCGGCGATGTAGGAGGCGGTGTGGGAGAGCACCAACAAGTCGAAGCCGTCGAGGAAGGTGATCAAGACCGAAACCAGAATCACCACGTAGTTGAAACGTGACAGTTTGCGCGCCTCTATAAGCGCCGCGACATCCAGGGTACGGGACTGTGACATGTGCGTTCTCCACTGCATTTTTTATTGTTGTCGGAGTGGCGCCCCCCCGTTCACATGGCGGGCGCATCGAACTGCTTGAAAAACCTATTCCAGATTGAACGCCAGCCGTTCGCGCAACACCTGCGCGGGTATATCACTCAGGCGCCCGTCCGGGCCAGCCAGATCCAGTGCATGGGCGGCCGCGGCCCCCATGGCAATACACGGCCCCATCACGCGCACACTCGACAGCGCGGCCGCGTCAGCGTCAATGCAGCGGCCCGCGACCACCAAGTTATCGCTGCCTTCGGGGAGCATGCTGCGCAACGGCACACTGTGGACATGGTCGTCGCCAAAGGGCTCCCACTGGTAACCGGTGCTGTCGCCGTGCAATTCCACCGGCCAGGAGGTGCGCGCCACCGCATCCGGAAACATCGTAGCGGCTCGCACTTCATCGGTGGTCAGGTGATGTTGGCCGACGATCCAGCGGGTCTGGCGAATGCCGGGCAATGCATACGCTCGCACCCTGGCCTTGCCGTAGGCCTGGGGGTACTCCGCTTTGAGGAAGTGGATCACCTGGTCCACCTGTTGGCGCCCGGCGAGGGCGACGTGAGACGCGGCAACCGGATCCAGGGGCGTTTCGATGTGCGTCATGTTGAACGCCGCCGTGCCACGTCCGGGGAACTGGAAGAACAGGCCGTCGTCGCGCTCGATGCCGTAGTGCCTGGCTTTTTCCTTGACCCGTTCGGTGAATTGCGCGCGCGTCGGCAGGTGGGCCTCATTGATATGCTCAAGGACAAACATCTGGGTGCCATAGATGGGGGTGTCCGGTTCGCGACAGGCGAGCCCGGCGTTCCAGACCAGTGCCGCATCGCCGCTGGCATCGATAAAGCCGTTGGCCGCCACGCGCACGTCGCCATAACGGGTGGCCAACTCCACTTCCTGGACCCGCGGGCCTTCGCGCACCACCTCACGCAACACCGCACCGAGCACCACGGTGATGCCAGCGTCGAGCACCTTTTGACCAATCCAGCGACCGAGGGCCACTTCGTCGTAGTAAACCACGGTGGTCAAGGGACCGATGGCCTGGTGCAAATCGCCCGAGGCGCCCAGGTCGCGAAGGATGCCGTCGGCGATGCCATGGGTCAGCAACTGGCGGTTCGGGCCATTGGAGAACAAACCGCAAAAAGTCCCGATGATCGAGCCGACCGCCTGGCCACCGAGCATGGGCAGGGCATCGAACAGCACGACGCGCTTGCCGAGCGCGGCGGCCTCCAGGGCGGCGGAAATACCGGAAATACCCGCGCCGGCGATGCAGACATCAGCCTGCAGGCGTTGCGGGGTGGGGGCGCTGGTACGGCGTACCGTGCGAATGACATGAGCCATAAAACTTCCTTTGTGGGGTAAAAAAGGCAGCCGAACCCGAACCCGTTGGCCGATGACCACGGGGAGCGGTTGTTTTCAGCGGGTTTCTTCGGGTTACGACGGCGCCGGCGTTCGCTGCGGAGCGTTGGGCTGTTGCGGTAGGGGCGGGTCACTGCACGATGAGCGTGGGGTCACTTCGACGATCCCGGCGTCGGCATCGACGCGCACCCAGTCCCCGGTACGGATCCGCTCCAGCGGGTCCTCGGTAAAGCCGGTCATGGCGGGTGCGTGCACGACCACCGCGCCCAGGCCCATTTTCGCAGTCATTTCATTGAACAGCATGGCGCCAGGGGCCACGCCGGCGAGGCGCGCGATGTGGAACTGCGAGGACCAGCCGGACGAGCCCTTGGCCCCCGGAAATACCAGGACTTTGCCGGCAAAACTGATGCCCTTGAGTTCGTGGCGGGTCTCAATGACGGTGCCGCTGCGCGGGTCGATGCCGCCCCAGCCAGAGATGCGGTCATGGGTCACCAGGGCTTCGCCTTCGAAGCAGCCGCCAACGACCTTGCGGCCTCGGAGGGTAAAGGTTGCGCTCATCTCAATACTCCTTTCCAGCGGCCGTCGATGGCCGCCTGGATGCATTCGGCGGTGGTGCCGAACCACGCCTGGATGCCCATGATCGCCGGCAGGTAATGGGCCTGTTTGGCCGAGTCCACGGCCGCCACGCGCGTGCCCTTGGGCAGCACCTTGCCGATTGCCGAACAGGTATCGGTCATCACATGCCCGCCGGCCTGCTCGATGATGCGGGTGTAACCGGCCACGTCAGCCAGTTGCTTGATCGACGCGGCGGTAAATATCCAGAGCTCGGTGTTCGCACTCAGGCGCTGGCCTTCCAGCAGTTGGCAGACTTCCCAGAGTTGTTCGAGGCTGTAATGCGGACAGCCCAGCATGACGAAGTCGACTTGTGCATCGTGCGCCGTGACGTTGACTTGCTCATAGGCCCAGCGCCGTTCGGCTTCACCGAAGCGCAAGATGGCTGAAGGCCGGGAGGCGCCGAACGCTTGCTCGCGGGTGCGTGCTTCCGGCGTGACCCCGACCAGGTGATACATCTCCACGCCACCGCTGGAAGCTGCCGCCGCGCCGAAGTGCTTGAGGCGAGCCAGATTGGGCTGGTGGCTCACCCCTTCGATGACCGGGATGCAATCCTGCACCTGCTCACCGACCCAGTAGCCGAGCAGTCCCCAATCGGCCGTGGTGCTCACGTCCATGTCCAACTGGATCAGGTGGGTGCCGCGACGGTTCTCGTCCAGGTGCAGGCCCCAATAGGGAATCTTGCCGGTCAGCATCGCCGCGCCGGTGCTTTCCCGGCCCTCGGCATTGGTTCGGGCGCCGAGCACCGAGTTGATGTAGATCACGGCGGAAGACTCCATCCAGGCGCAGTGCTCGCCTTTCACCGGTACGTTGCCGACTTGATAAGGCGTGCAGGTGTTCAACGGTTGGACGCCCAGGCCGCTGCTGTAGGCCTGGCCGGTTTCATAAATGCGCACCACGTCCTCGCCAATGCCCTGGCGCTTGGCGTGCCGAGGGTCGATGCCTTGTTGCAGGTGACTGCTGAAGACCTTGACCTTGGGGATCTGTACCACCTCGGCGCTGTCGAGGTTGAACTCGCTGAACACCGCGTCCATGCCGCCCTCACGTTCGGCGTACTGACGCAGGAAAGGGGTGGTGGCGCCGATGGTTCCGGCCACATTCCGCGTGTCCACCAGGCATTGTGCATCCAGGGCCTCGCCATAACGCACCAGCAGGTCCATGGCTTTCTGCACGGCCGGGCCTTGATCGCCGGCAAGCATGGCTTTCTCGTCGTCGCGCAACCTCATTGCGGTTGTTCTCCGGCGTGGGTGATGTCGCGCGGCTTGATCAGTACCGCACCGCGCTCCATGGAAGACACGTTATGGCGGTAGATATCCAGCCAGCCGCCGCCGAACTGCGGCGCCAGAGGCTGCCAACGGGCGCGCCGCGCCTGCATGTCGGTTTCGCTGACATGGGCGTCGAGGCTGTTGTGGTCCAGGTCGATGGTGATGATGTCGCCGTCCTCGACCAGCGCCAACGGACCACCGACGGCCGCTTCAGGCGCGACTTCGGCCACCACCAGCCCCTTGCACACCAACCCTGAAAGATGGCCGTCCGTCAGCATGGCCACGTGGTCGCCGAGCCCGGCACCGTCGATGGCGAATACCACTTTCGAGGCGCCGCCGCCCATGGCCGGGCCGCCGCGCACACCGGCACCGCGCATGACCACCACGTGGCCAGGTTGTATGCGGCCATCCTGCAAGGCTTGGATCGCATCGGCGGAGCGCTCGAAACAGATCGCAGGGCCTTCGAAGCGGCGCATCTTGTTCGGGTCGATGCCGTATTTGACGATGCCCGCCTGGGGCGCGATGTTGCCGCTCAGCATCACGATGGCGGGCTGGGTGGCGAAGGGGTTGTCCAGCGGGCGGATCACCGCGTCATCGCTGACGGTTACCCCTTGCAGGTTCTGCTTCAGGGTTTTCCCGGTGACCGTCAGCACGTCGCCATGCAGCAGCGGTTCCAGGCGCTTGAGCAGCCCACGCCCGCCACCCGCGGCCTCCATCTGCTCGATGCTGTGTTCTCCCACCGGCCGTACACCGACCAGCACCGGCACCTTGTTTCCCAGGTCCCTGAAGAGTTGATAGACGTCGACCTCGACGCCGCCTTCGGCGGCTACCGCCTGCATATGTTTGATGGTGTTGACGGAGCCGCCCGCGGCGAGAATGGTCGCGACGGCGTTGGCGAAGGCATTGGGGGTCAGGATATCCCGAGGCTTGAGGTCTTCCTCGATCATTTCCACAATGCGCTGGCCGGCCTGGCGCACGAAATCGAACATCTGCGGGCTGTTGGCGGCAATCGGCGCGCTGCCAGGCAGGGCCATGCCCAGGGCTTCGCACACCAGGTGCATCGAGTTGGCGGTGCCCATCCCCGAGCAGACCCCGGGGCCCTTGATGGCATTGCGGGCCATGCCGGCCAGCTCATCGACCGGCAGCGTGCCGGTCACCACGTGCATGGAACTGATGAACACGTCTTCGATATCGACATGCTTGCCGTTGTACTCGCCGCTTGGCTGGTAGCCGCAGACCACCACCAGGGTCGGGATATTCAGGCGGGCGGCAGCCATCAGTTGGCCGGGTACCGTTTTATCGCAAGAGGCCAAGCAGATCATGCCGTCGAGCTGAGCCCCTTCGACCGCGACTTCGATATCGTTGGTGATGAGGTCGCGGGCAGCGAGCATGTAGGCGCCGCCGGCACCGGCACCGGTGATGAAGTCGCTGGGGGCGGCCGTGCGAATTTCGAAGGGCAGGGCGCCGGCATCGCGTATCGACTGCTTGAGGACCTCCGCGATGCCATCCAGGTGACTGAAGCAGATCGCCAGGTTGGACGATGAGTTCACGATGGCGATCTTGGGTTTCTCCAACTCGCTTTCGTCGATGCCCAAGGCACGCCACTGGGCGGCGCGTACGGCCCATAAATAGGAGCCGTAGGGGAAATTGCTGCGCAGCTTCTTGGGCATGGTGTGCTCCGTTATTGTTATGGGGGATGTCAATTCGGTTAATCGAGTTAACGATCTTGTGCCGAGTCTAGGCTTCGACCTAGAATCCGAAAACCTTATTTCACTTATAGATAAAATCCAAAATATGGATATCAAGGACGTCGATCTCAACCTGCTGAAAGTCTTCGATGCGCTGCGCAAAAAGCAAAGCGTGACCCTGGCCGGCGATCTCATGGGGCTCAGCCAACCTGCCATGAGTTTCGCCCTGGCCAAGCTCCGCACGCTGTTCGACGATCCTTTGTTCATCCGGACTTCCCGCGGCATGCAGCCTACCGCAAGGGCCCTGCAGATCGCCGAGCCGGTGCAGCGGATCCTGGAGATGGTCAGCAGCGAAGTGCTGCCGTCCACGGGCTTCATCCCCGAACACTCCGACCGACAACTGGTGCTGTGCATGTCGGACATTGGCGAAATGGTGTTCCTGCCCCGGCTGATGCGCATGCTCGACAAGGCCGCGCCGAATTTGAGAATTCGCACCCAGGCATTGTCGTCGGAGCAATTGGAGGAGGGCCTGGACGCCGGCGAGGTGGACGCGGCCATCGGCTATTTCCCGCGCCTGCTCAACACCTCGATCCGCAATAGGGCGCTGTACAGTCACTCGTTCGTGTGCATCGTGCGCAACGATCACCCCACCATCGGCGACAGCATAAGTGCCGAACAGTACCAGCAGGCCGTGCACGTCGCGGTCCAGGCCGAAGAGCGAGGCATGAGTGTGCTGGACCGTGAACTGGCCGCCCATGGCGTCACGCGCCGGGTGCGCTTCAGCTTGCCACGGTTCATGGGCGTGCCGTTTCTGGTGGCCGAGTCCGACATGATCGCCACCGTGCCCCTGGCGGTCGGCCGACGTTTCGCCGAAATCACCGATGTGCGCCTGGTGCCGCTGCCTTGGGCCATTTGCGGCTACGACATTCATCTTTACTGGCATACGCGGTTCCACCATGACCCGGCGAATCGTTGGTTGCGTCAATCCTTCATCGAATTGCTCGCCGACTTCTCTCCCGCGGAAACGGTATCCATCTGAGCCTTGGTTATCGTGCGTCGAGGTTGGCCATTGAACCGTTTCTGACAAGAATGTCAGGAAGCGGTCAGCCTCCAGACACCTTCACTGTCTAGACTCATTGGGTTGCCCCCGTTGCCGCAGAGGAATCAGCTGATGCGTTTGCTCATTGTCGAGGACGAAGAAAAAACCTCCTCCTACGTCCATCGTGGCTTGACCGAGCTTGGCTATATTGTCGACGTCGCGACCAATGGCATCGATGGGCTGCATTACGCGCTGGAATGGGACTACGACGTGGTGATCCTGGATGTGATGCTGCCGGGCAAGGACGGCTATGACGTGCTGCAAGGCTTGCGCCTGCAAAAGAAAACCCCGGTCATCATGTTGTCGGCCAGGGGGACGGTGGATGATCGCATTCGCGGCCTGCGCGAGGGTGCCGACGATTACCTGGGCAAACCTTTTTCATTTGCCGAGCTCGTCGCGCGCGTCCAGGCCTTGATCCGTCGTCACGCGGGTGACTCGGCCGACCTGACGCATTTGCGCATCGACGACCTGGAGGTCGATCTGCAGGCGCGCAAAGTGACCCGGGGTGGGCTGCGGCTGGACCTGACGGCCAAGGAGTTCTGCCTGTTGAGCCTGTTGGCGCGGCACCAGGGCGAGATCCTTTCCAAGCTGATGATTGCCGAGCAGGTCTGGGACATGAACTTCGACAGTGATGCCAACGTGGTAGAGGTCGCGATCAAGCGGGTCCGCGCCAAAGTGGATGCCCCGTATCCACGCAAGCTGCTGCATACCGTTCGCGGCATGGGGTATGTACTGGAAAGCCGCGAGGAAAGTGGCAGGCAAAGCGGTACGTCTTGATGAAACGATCGATCGCCAAGCGGCTCGCCCTGATGTTCGCCCTCGCTGTCCTGCTGATCATGTCGATCAGCGCGACGCTACTGCGTTGTTCCTTGAAGCAATCGCTCGATGAGCAGATGCAGAACGAGTTGATCCTGCGCCATTCCGTGCTCGACCCGGTGCTGGCGAAATACGATTCGCCGACGTTCTGGGTCGGCTTGCGCCAGAAGCTCGACGGCCTGACGCCCGCCGATGAACGGGTCCGCTATTGGATCCTGGTCGATGACCCGGCCTTCAGCTACGGCGGGGCGATGCCGGACGGCCAGGATTGGTCGACGCGCTCCGATGGGCTTTTTACCCTCGACCTCCCTGAGCGCGAGCGTCCCATGATGGTGTTGCTCAAGACCATTGCGGCCATGGGCGACCGTCCGGAACTGCGCTTTATCGTGGGGCTGGATTCAACGCCCTTCAGGAAGACCCTGGACCACTTCACCAAAATACTGATCCTGACCTCGGCGTTGGGTATCGGTTTGGTTGCACTGCTCGGTTACTGGATCGCGCGCTTCGGCCTGGGGCCGGTGAGGCGCTTGAGCCATCAAGCCAATAGCCTGCCGCCGGGGGATTCGAAACAGCGACTGGACACCGAGGCGCTGCCGGGCGAATTGCAGGAACTGGCGGTGTCGTTCAACGGCGCCCTGGCGCGCCAGGAAGCGGCCTGGTGCCAGCTCGAAGGGTTCAATGCCAATGTCGCCCATGAACTGCGAACGCCCTTGACCAACCTGATCGGACAGACCCAGGTTGCATTGGCCCACGGGCGTGAGGTGAGCGAGCTTCAGGACTTGCTGCAGTCGAACCTCGAAGAGCTGGAGCGGATGGGCACCATCGTCAACGACATGCTGTTCCTGGCCGGCGCGGAGAGCGGCCAACGGGCAACCGAGCTCAGCGATGTCTCGCTTTATGAAGAGGCGGCGAAGACGGTGGAGTATCTGGAGCCGGTGTTGCACGACAAACAGCTGAGCGTGGTGATCCAGGGCGACATGCGCGTGTGCATCGACCGACGTCTTTTTCACCGCTCCCTGGCCAATCTGCTACAGAACGCGGCGCGGTACGCGGTGCCGACCAGCACTGTCACGGTAAGCTTGGTCAACCACGGCATGCAGGTCGAGGTGAGCGTTTCCAATGCCGGCGAGCCCATCGACACCGTGCACCTGGAGCGTTTGTTCGAGCGTTTCTACCGTGCCGACGCCGCCCGGACGCGAAGCGATGCGCACCACGGCCTGGGCCTTTCCATCGTGCGTGCGGTGGCGTCCATGCACGGTGGGCGCGTGTTCGCCCACAGCGAGAACGGGCTCAACACCTTCGGATTTTCCTTGATGAACCAGGCGACGCCTTAGTCGTCGCCCCGCGAGTAAAACCCACCCGCGTTTGACATCTTCCCGTCAGCCAGCAGTCACCTTGACGTCAGTCGCCCCCGCCTAAAGTGCTACGACCGTCCCCCGAGGACACAGTGTCGTGGAGTCCACTATGAACACTCAAAATCTGTCGATTGCCGGCCTGCTGGTCCTCATCGCCCTGAGCGGTTCGCCGCTGCTCGCCAAAGAACAAACGCAAGTCCCGGCCTACGAATATGGCATGCCGCTGGACATCGCCAAGGTCATCCGTATCGAGGCACCGACACCGCCGATGTGCGAGGTCGTGCAAGCGAAGATGACCTACTTGAATACCCAAGGGGTAAAGAAACACCTCAGCTTTCTGCAGTTGGCCGAGGCGTGCTCGAGACAGTGACCGTCCGGCGATGCCGGTTCATTCTTCAGACAGGGACCATCACCATGTGGAATAGCACAACAACCCCCGCCATTGGCCGCATGAGCAACATCAGCCGGCTTGGAAGACTGGCGAAAACCCTTGCCGCTGGCTTCGCGCTGCTCAGTGCGGCGAGTATCGAAGCGTCCGCTCGCGTCGCACCGAAACCAGACTGGTCGACCGGCGACATGCCGTCCCAGAAAGGTCGGCTTGTCCTGATCACCGGTGGCACCAGTGGCATGGGCTATGAGGACGCGCTGGCCTTGGCGCGCGCCGGCGCCGACGTGATCATCGCCGCGCGCAACCCGGAACGCGGTGCGCAGGCCATTGCGCGTATTCGCCAGTCCGTGCCCGACGCCAAGGTGCAGTTCGAGGCCGTGGACCTGGCCGACCTTTCATCGGTGCGCGGCCTGGCCCAGCGGCTCAACCAGCGGCTGCCGCGCCTCGACGTGTTGATCAATAACGCCGCCGTCATGGCGCCTCCCGAGCGGGGGACTTCCGCCGATGGCTTTGAACTTCAATTGGCCACCAACTACCTGGGGCACTTCGCGCTGACCGGCCTGTTGGTGCCGCTCTTGCGTCAAAGCGAGGATGCCCGGGTGGTGAGCCTGTCAAGCATTGCCGCTGCGCGTGGCGCGATGAACCTCGATGACCTCCAGAGCGAGCAGAAATACGACCCCTACGCGGCCTACGCACAATCGAAACTGGCCGTGCTGCACTGGGCCTTTGCCTTGCAGCGGCGCAGTGACGCCGAAAACTGGGGCATTCGCAGCATCGCGGCGCACCCCGGCGTTGCCGTGACCGAGCTGGTCGAACGAGGTCCAGGCCTGGACAGCGAGTTCGGTCGGCGCTGGGCAAAGGACCGCGACGCGTACCACTCAGCGGCACAAGGGGCGCTGCCCACGTTATATGCCGCCACGGCTGCCCAAGCCGTAGGCGGGGCTTATTACGGCCCGACCGGTGATGGAGAAAGACGCGGTCCGCTGGGGTTCGCCAAGACGCCGCCTGCCGCCAGCGCGGAGGCGGACGCCGAGCGACTCTGGGCGGTCTCCGAGCGCCTGACCGGCGTGACCTATCGCTGATACGACCCTGGGCGCGGGCGTCCGTCCCGCGCTTGACCTTTGCCTTGTTGCCGTCTCCCCGGAGTCCCTATGAGTACGCCTTCCTATGTGCACCGGCTGAGTCTCGCCCTGAACGCCCGCGATGGCGAGTTGCGTCCGGCGCTGTGCGGGTTCCTGCTGTTTCTTTGCCTCTTCACCGGTTACTTCATGCTGCGTCCGATCCGTGAGTCGATGGGCATCGCAGCGGGGGTGGAGAATTTGCAATGGCTGTTTACCGCGACCTTCCTGGTCATGCTGGCGGCCGTGCCGTTGTTCGCCTGGCTCAGCTCTCGAGTGCCGCGCCTGCGCCTGATCGACTGGGTGTACGGCTTCTTTGGCTTCAACCTGCTGATGTTCGTCGAGCTGTTCCAGTTCCAGCCGGACAGTATCTGGCTGGCCCGGGTCTTTTACGTCTGGATCTCGGTCTATAACCTGTTCGTCGTCTCCGTGGCCTGGAGCCTGATGGCGGATGTGTTCGACAGCGAGCAGGCCAAGCGTCTGTTTGCCTTCATCGCCGCGGGCGCCAGCGTTGGCGGCCTGCTGGGCCCGGCTTTGAGCGCGCTGCTCATCGGTCCTCTCGGCGCCTCGGGGTTGATGTTGCTGGCGGCCTTGCTGCTGGGGGCCACGCTGGTGTTGAAACGAGCGTTGATGGGGTGGCGCGAAAAGGGTGGGGCGGGCCGTCCCGGCGCCGCGCCGACGCAAAGCCCCCGGCAGCCATTGCAGGGCAATCCGTTCAGCGGTTTGACGGCGGTGCTCAGGTCACCTTACCTGTTGGGAATCGCCGGGTTCGTCGTGCTGTTGGCGACGGTCAGCACCTTTCTCTACTTCGAACAGGCGCGCCTGGTGGCCGAGCTCTATCCGGATCGCGCGGCGCAAGTGCGCATCTTCGGCACTATCGACATCATCGTGCAGGCCGGTGCGTTGCTGTCCCAACTGTTCATCACCGGTCGTATCGCGCCGAGGCTGGGGGTGCGTGCCTTGCTGGCCATCGTGCCGCTGCTCATGTGCATCGGTTTCCTCGGCCTGGCGTTGGCGCCGGGGTTCGCGCTGCTGGCAGCGCTGATGATCGTGCGACGGATCGGCGAGTACGCGTTCGTCCGACCGGGCCGGGAAATGCTGTTCGCCCCCCTGGATGCCGAGAGCAAATACAAGGCCAAGAACTTCATCGATACCGTGGTCTATCGCGCGGGTGACGCCCTGAGCGGCTGGGCCAAGAGCCTGCTCGACCTGCTAGGGCAGGGCGCCGGTCCGGCCGCGATGATTGGCGCCTGTTGCGCGTTGCTGTGGGGTTACTTGGGCTGGCAATTGGGGCGGCGGGCGGACAACGCCGCTTCCCGGGAGCTGCGCTTGGCGGCCATCGCGGCCAGGGCATGAAGACCGTGCCAACCCAACTACTTTATTGTCCGTCGCATCGTTGCGACGAGTGAAAGGTGATGCGGATGAGTTTGAAAAAAAAGGTACTGGCGGTCGGTGCGGTGATTGCCTTCCTGGCATTCTCCAGCGTGTTTGCGGGCAAAGAAAACGCCTTGGTCGGGACATGGCGCATGGTCAGCGCAACCGTTGAGAGTCAGGGCAACCGATCGGAGGCTTATGGCCCCAACCCTCATGGCTGGCTCGTGTTCACGCCAGAGCTGACGTTTGTCGAAGTACTCACTGATCCGCGCGTGCCGGTGTTTCGATCCAATGTGCGTGGCGAAGGCACCGATGAGGAAAACCGGGCGGCGATGGCGGGGAGCATCGGTTTCTTCGGGCGATACACCGTCGACCAGAACGGTGAGTTCACGGGCAATACCGTCCAGGGCTCTACGTTCCCGAACTGGGTGGGCGCCGTGCGTACCCGGGACGACCTGCAGTTGAAGGTCGACGGCGACCAGATGGTGGAGGATTTTCGCCGCCCCGATGGGGCGAAGGTCCACATCGTCTGGGAGCGTGTGAAGTGATGTGCCCGAGGGCATTCGGGCACATCTGCCATCGCAGTGTGGACGGCTGGCACCGAAGCCCGAGGCGCGGCGAGAAAAGGGTGCCTAGGTACGCGAAGAGCCTTCAGGCGATTCGCCAAACCCAACGATCGCCTTGGTTTCCAGGTATTCCTCGAGGCCGAAGACGCCGTACTCACGACCATTGCCCGAGCGCTTGTAGCCGCCGAATGGCGCCATGGGATTCCAGGCGGGGTAATTCAGGAGCACTTGCCCCGCGCGAATTCGAGAAGCCACCGCGCGCGCCAGTTCAAGATCCTGCGATTGAACATGAGCGCCAAGCCCATAGATCGTGTCGTTGGCGATAGCGACTGCCTCGTCGATGCTTTCGTAGGCAATGATGCACAGCACCGGCCCGAAGATTTCTTCCTGGGCGATCCGCATGGCGTTATCCACCTCGGAGAAAACAGTCGGGCGGGTGTAGAAGCCCTTTTCAAACCCCGGCACGCGTCCGAGCCCGCCGCAGAGCAGTTTGGCGCCCTCATGCAGACCGGTCTCGATCATGGCTTGCACACGATTGAACTGGGCTTCATTGGCGATGGGGCCCAGTACCGTTTCCGGTGATTGCGGATCACCCACGATGATCCCGTTGGCGGTGGCGACCGCCAGTGCTTCGACCTCCGCCAACCGGTCCTTGGGCACGATCATCCGGGTAGGGGCGCTGCAGGATTGTCCGACGTTGCGCAACGCCGTCATCACGCCCAATGGGACAGCTTTGGCAAAGTCGGCATCGGGCAGCAGAATGTTCGGGGATTTGCCGCCCAGTTCCTGCCCGACCCGTTTCGCCGTCGGGGCGGCCGCCTGAGCCACCAGCGCGCCCGCGCGATTCGAGCCGGTAATCGAGATCATGTCGATGTCGGGATGGGCGGCCATCGCCGCGCCGACGACATGGCCGCTGCCGTTCACCAGGTTGAAGACGCCCGGTGGAACGCCCGCGTCATGGACCACTTGCGCAAACAGCAGGGCGCTCAGCGGCGACAGTTCACTGGGCTTGAGGACCACCGTGCAGCCGGCCGCCAGCGCCGCGGCGACTTTTGCGGTGATTTGATAAAGCGGCCAGTTCCACGGGGTGATGAGGCCGCAGACGCCGATGGGTTCGCGTTGGATCGCGGTCCCGTTCTCGACGGTCTGGAAACGATAAGTGGACAGCAGGTCGCGGGCGACCCGGACGTGTTCGGCGGCCAGGGGCACTTGCATCGCCCGTGCAGAACCGATGGCTGCGCCCATTTCCAGGGAGATCGCCTGGGCGAAATCTTCTTTGCGCTCAAGGATAAGCTCATGGAGCTTGCCCAGCACCTGCGCACGCGACGCCGTAGAAGTGACAGACCAACCGGCGAACGCGGCACGCGCCGCCGCGACCGCCCGATCGACATCCTCGGCAGACCCGCTGGCGACCTGGGCGACGACCTCTTCGGTCGCCGGATTGACCACCGGCAAACTGGCCGGGCTGACCGGCGCGGACCAACCGCCATTGATATAAAACAGCTGTGCTGTTTGCGGATCAACGCTGTAGCTATTCGAAGATTGAGTCATCATCCAAGGTGTTCCTTTAGAGCGGTCTGTCGAGCCTGCTCAATAAGCTAACAAAGCGGCCCAGACAAAAAATGCCGTTGTTCGAGTGCGCAAAGGAGAATCTGCCGTATCTGCCGGGCTAACTTGGCATTACCCCGTGGCGAGGGCCATCGCCTCGATTTCGATCAGGTAGCCATGATGCAAGGCCGGCACGGGCACTACCGCTCGCGCTGGCCGATGCTCTCCCAGGTAACGGGCGTAGATTCGATCGAACGCGGGCCAGTGTTCGATACCTGCGACATAGACCGTGACCTTCAGCAGGTCGCGCGTGCTTCGGCCCGCTGCGCCGAGGATCGCCACCAGGTTATCGAGGGCGATGGCGGCCTGGACCTCAAACGATTGGTCGGCACTGTGGACGCCATCGGCGCGTATGGGCAGTTGCCCGGACACATACAGAACGCCCTGATGCACCACCGCCTGGGCGTAATGTCCACCCGGCGCCGCGGCGTTGGTCGTGCTGATCAAATGGATCGAGCCTGCTTGATTACCAGCCATGCAAACGACTCCAGGTGTGCACGCCACCCTCGGCGTCAACCGCGTGATAGTCCGGGAATTGCGCGCCTGTGGCACAGGCATGGTTGGGCAGGATGCGCAGGCGGCTACCGATGGGAAAACGCGCGGTGAGGTCGACACCCTCGGCCGTTTCAAGCGCGACAATGCCGTGCTCCTGATTGGCGCCCGTGAGCAACGCGCCCTCGATCCAATCGCCGGCTTCGGTGCAAACCTGGCCATAACCAAAATCCCGCTGCTGACGCTGCGTGCCGCGGTCACGGCTCATGGCCATCCAACCGGCATCGGTGATGATCCAGCCTTTGTCTTTCTGATGACCGATGACAGTGGTCAGCACGCTCAGCGCCAACTCGTCGGCCTGGCAGACACCGATGTTGTGCATCACCAGATCGAAGAACACATAGACGCCGGCGCGCACTTCAGTGACGCCTTCCAGGTTCAGTGCCGACAAGGCCGTAGGCGTCGAGCCGATGCTGACCTCCGGGCAGGCGAACCCGGCTTCGCGCAGTCGTTGGGCCGCTTTGACGCAAAGAGCGCGCTCCTGTTCGGCCAGGGCTCGCAGCGCTTCAGGGGTGTCGAGTTCATAGCTTGAGCCGGCATGGGTCATCACCCCGCGAAGCGGCATGCCACCCTCGCTGAGTATCCGAGCGACTTCAAGGAGTGAATCGTCTTCGACGTGCAGGCCGGATCGATGGCCGTCGCAATCGATCTCGATCCAGACGTCGAAGCGTTCGTTGTGTTGCTGGCCGAAGGCGACGATGGCCTGGGCCGCGGCAAGGCTGTCCGTGAGGAGGCTCAACTGGCAGCCCTGGCGCCGCAGCAGCAAGGCCTGGGGCAGTTTGCCTGGCGCGATGGCGACGGCATAGAAAACGTCACGAATGCCTTCAGCGAAACAGTACTGGGCTTCCTTCAAGGTCGAAACCGTGACGCCGCTGGCTCCCGCGGCGAGCTGCGCCTGGATCACGGGGAGGCATTTGCTGGTTTTGATATGCGGGCGCAAACGCACACCCAGGGCATCCATGCGTTGTTGCATGCGCTGGATATTGTGCTGCATGCGCGGCACATCCACGAGCGCGGCGGGGGTATCGAGGGCGGCAAGAGAGGTTGACATAAGAAGGGCTCGAATGGCTGGGTACAGGGCCCACTCTACAAAGCCGTCGTGAAGGTGTGCTTCAATGAGGCGTCATCAATCATTAAGTAGAATTGAATGATCTCCATCGAGGACCTGCGTCTGGCCGTGACGCTGGCGCGCGCCGAATCGTTGAGCGCCGCCGCCAGAATCCTGAATGTCTCACCTCCCGCGCTGTCCATGCGTCTGCGCAAGTTGGAGACGCTGCTCGGCCTGACGCTGGCCAATCGCGATGCCCGACGCCTGAGTCTCACCGCCGATGGCGAGCGTTTCTCCCGGGAAAGCGCGCGTTTGCTGGAGCAGTTGGAAGCGCTCCCGGAGTCCTTCAAGCAACGGGACGAGCAGTTGGTTGGCACCCTCAGGCTGGCGGCGCCGTTCGGCTATGGACGGCAACGCATTGCGCCGCTGCTGGCGCGTTTCGCCAGGCTGCACCCTCAGTTGTGCCTGCACCTGGATTTACGCGAGACGCCATGGCCGGATCGCCATGACAGCGACGCGGTGATTCACATCGGTCACCTCAATGACAGCCTGTGGGTCGCCAGGCTCCTCACCTCAAATGACCGATGGTTATGCGCAAGCCCTGCCTATCTGCAACAGCACGGCACGCCGTCGTCACCTGAGCAACTTGCCGGGCACCGCTGCATTTGCATCCGTGAAAATGATGAAGACGTCACGCTGTGGCATCTGCGCAAGGGGCAGGGGCGTAAAACCCTGCGCATCGAGCCCGCGATGCTGAGCAACGATGGCAGCGTGGCTCGCCGCTGGGCCGAGCAAGGCCTGGGGCTGGTGCTGCGTTCGCAATGGGATGTCAGTGATGCCATTGCCGACAAGCGTCTGGTTCGGGTGCTGGAGGATTGGCAGTTCGACAGTGCGCCGATCAACCTGTTGGTGCCTTCACGAAAACTGCGTAGCCCGCGGGTGCAGGCTTTGGTGGCGTTTCTGGAGGAGGCATTGAAAGCATGATCGGCAGACTGCCCGCGAAGGTGGTTTCGTCGTCGATGAGACGTTGAATGTGCCGGCCTCATCGCGAGCAAGCTCGCTCCCACAGGGGACTGAGCACCTATTTTTGTCTGCCGAAAATCCAATGTGGGAGCGAGCCTGCTCGCGATAGCGGTGGCCCAGCTAAATGAATGCCAGCATGTGTTCCGTGAAACAGATAATCAAAACCTCCCATCCGAAGCGCTCCGCAAAGTCTGCTGAACACATCCCGCAAAACGGTGGTTTGTACCAGGCGACCTATACTTTTAACCGTTTATGCACGGTTTCTTGGTGTTGTAATAACACCATGATTCAGCGTGGCACTGATGCTTCCAGAACGGAGTAGCGGCTTGCCCTGGTCGCTACCCTCAGTGCATGGCCGATGCACCCGCGACCGCCTGAAGAAGACGTACCTTCAAATTCCCCGGCCTTCATGGACATCCCTAAAATGCCAGCACCGTTAATTTCCGTAGAGACGAATTCTGAGCTTCCGACGCACGCTGACGTTGTCGTGATCGGCGGCGGCATTATCGGAACCTTCACGGCCTATTACCTGGCCAAGCGCGGCATGAAGGTCGCGCTGGTGGAAAAAGGCCGCGTGGGTGCGGAGCAATCGAGTCGAAACTGGGGCTGGTGCCGTCAGCAGAATCGAGACGCTCGTGAACTGCCGCTGTCGACCAAGAGCCTGGATCTTTGGGAGCAGTTCGCGGCAGAGACCGGTGAGGACACCGGTTTCAGAAGGTGTGGCTTGCTCTACTTGAGCAACAACGAGAAAGAGCTGGCCGGTTGGGCGAAATGGGGGGAGTTCGCCCGTACCGTCAATGTGAAAACCCACATGCTGACGGCGGAGCAGGCCGCTCAACATGGGCGGGTGACCGGCAAGCCCTGGAAAGGCGGGGTCTTTTCACCTACCGACGGTACGGCAGACCCATCCCGTGCCGCCCCGGCGGTCGCACGGGCCATCATTAAACTGGGCGGCACGGTGCACCAGGGCTGTGCCGCCCGTGGCCTCGAGACCGAGGGGGGCCGGTTGTCTGCCGTCGTCACCGAGAAGGGCACCATTCGCACCAGGCTCGCGGTGCTCGCCGGTGGCGCATGGGCGTCCTCTTTCTGCCGTCAGTACGGCATCCGGTTTCCCCAGGCGTCCATTCGCCAGACGATATTGTCGGTCTCCAAGAGCACCCAAGAGATACCGGACGCGCTCCACACGGATGAAGTCTCCATGACCCGTCGCTCCGATGGCGGGATCACGCTGGCCATCAGTGGCCGAGGGCGTGTTGACCCGACCTTGCAATTGCTGCGTTTCGCCCCGCAGTTCCTGCCGATGTTCCAGCGCCGGTGGCGCAAGCTGGCCCCCGGTGGCCTGGAAGGCTTTCAATCGGGACACGAGGGCTTGGGGCGCTGGCGGTTGGACCAGCCGACGCCGATGGAGCGCATGCGAATTCTCGATCCGAAGGCAGACGCCTCGACGGTCGAGTTGACTTACAAGCGCGCGGTAGACCTGATCCCGGTGCTGAAAACCTCATCGGTCACCGCCGCCTGGGCAGGTTATGTGGACAGCACGCCGGACGGTGTCCCGGGCATCGGCGAGATGGCCAGCCTGCCTGGCCTGGTGCTGGCGGCAGGGTTCAGTGGTCATGGCTTCGGCATCGGCCCGGGTGCGGGCCATTTGATCGCCGACATAGTCTGTGACATGCCCCCGCTGGTTGATCCGCGTCCCTATCATCCGGACCGTTTTCAATCTTCGGCCTGGGGCAAGGTCGCGGAGTTCTGAGGCGCTGGAAACTCACCGGCAAAACAATGAACGGGCGCATCCTCAGGGGATGCGCCCGTTTTCGTTTGCAGGCGCAGATTCTGCCGTTGGTGGCGTTTCCCAGCGGTTCTTTACGCACCATAAACGTCCGCAAAAGCCTTGAAAACGGCGCAAATGCCCGTGCATGGCGCATCCCGCACAGTCTGCTGAGCAGGCCCCGAAAAACGGTGGTTTGTGCCAAGGGACCTATACTTTTAACCGTTTATGCACGGTCTCATGATGCTGTAATAAATCCGTGATGCAGCGTTGCACCCAGGCTTTCGGAACGGCGCAACCGCTTGCCCCTCATGACCTCAACCATCATTCAGGACTGCACTCATGAGCTTCCTTCGCCCCAAGTACATTACCTTCGACTGCTACGGCACGTTGACCAACTTCCAGATGGGGACCATGACGCGCGAACTGTTCGCCGATCGGGTCCCCGCCGAGCAGATGGGCCAGTTCGTCAAGGATTTCTCGGCCTATCGCCTGGACCAGGTAATGGGTGACTGGCGGCCCTATGATGAAATTCTCAAGACTGCCCTGGCCCGGGTCTGCAAGCGTTGGGGTGTCGAGTACAAAGGCGAAGGTCAGCGCTACTACGATGCCGTCCCGACCTGGGGACCCCATGCCGACGTACCGGCCGGCCTGTCGAAAATCGCCGACAAGATTCCCCTGGTGATTTTCTCCAACGCGATGGACGAGCAGATCATGTCCAACGTCGACAAGCTCGGCGCACCGTTCCATAAAGTCTTCACGGCTCAACAAGCCCAAGCCTACAAGCCGCGCCTGGCGGCCTTCGAATTCATGCTCGATAACCTCGGCTGCGGGCCGGAGGATGTCCTGCACGTGTCCTCGAGCTTCCGTTATGACCTGATGTCGGCCCACGACATGAAGATCAAGCACAAAGCGTTCGTGGCCCGTGGTCATGAACTGCCTGGAAACGCTGGCTACAACTACCACCAGATCCCGGACATCGGCGGATTGGCCGGCCTGGTCGGTCTCTGAGTCTTTGGGCACTCTTCAAGGCATAAGGGGTTAGACATGGGCAGTGAGTCTTATTGGCTCGATACCGCACCGGCATTTACCGGTGCCCAGCTCGGTGCGTTGCCCGGGCAGGTCGATGTGGCCATCGTCGGTGGTGGTTTCACTGGCCTGGCCGCGGCCCGGGCCCTGGCCTTGAAGGGGGCCAATGTCGTGGTGCTGGAAGGCGGGCGGGTCATTGGCGAGGCGTCGGGGCGCAATGGCGGCCAGTGCAATACCGGCGTGGCCCAGGACTACGCGGCCCTGAGTGCCAGCCTCGGCGCCGATAAAGCGCGCGCCTATTACCAGGCCTATGAAAGCGCTGTGCAGAGCGTCGTCTCGCTGGTGGAGCAGGAACAGATTGCCTGCGACTTCACACGCAATGGCAAGCTCAAGCTGGCGGCCAAGCCCTTGCATTACGAAGGTTTGGCGCGCACCTGCGAATTGATTCGGCGAGAGGTCGATGCCGAGGTCGAATTGCTGTCTGCGCAAGAGACCCGCGCTGAAGTCAACTCGGCCCAGTTCCATGGCGGCTTGTTGCAGCGCAATGGCGTGCAGATGCACGTCGGGCGCTTCGGGGTAGGGTTGGCCGAGGCCGCCGTCCGCCACGGCGCCTTGATTTTCCAGGGCGTGTCCGTCACGGACTGGAAAGCCAGTGCCGGCGGCTATCGGGTCAATACCACCAAGGGATCGCTACAGGCCACGCAGGTCCTGCTGGCCACCGGCACCTCCCAGCAGGGTGGGTTGGGCTGGTATCGGCGGCGGATCGTGCCGGTGGGCAGCTTCGTGATCGCCACCGAGGTGCTGCCGCAGGCGCTGATCGACAGTTTGCTGCCGGCACACCGCTCCTATGTCACCAGCCGCATGATCGGTAACTACTTCCGCCTGACCCCGGACAACCGTCTGCTGTTTGGCGGGCGGGCACGGTTTGCCATGTCTGACAGCGTGTCCGATGCCAAGAGCGGCAAAGTCTTGCACGCGGCGATGGTGCAGATGTTCCCGCAGCTGGCCCAGGTGAAGATCGATTATTGCTGGGGCGGATTGGTGGACATGACCTCCGATCGGCTGCCCCGGGCCGGCCAGCACGGAGGGATTTATCACTCCATGGGCTACAGCGGCCATGGTGTGCAGATGTCGGTGCACATGGGGCAAGTCATGGCCGACGTCATGGCGGGCAAGGTCGAGGCCAACCCTTGGCGCGAACTCGACTGGCCGGCCATCCCCGGTCATTTCGGCAAACCCTGGTTTTTGCCTCTGGTCGGTGCGTACTACCGCCTCCAAGACTATTTGCACTGAGTTGCGGGGTGACGCTTCACGTTTCAACACATTGCGTTAATCGCGCGCAATCGAGCCTTATCATTTCCGAAAGGTAGAACTGACATGACTGACGAAAAAAACAGTATCGACACCCAGCTGATAACAGGTACGGAAAGTCTGCGCATTTTCGAAGGGCTCAATCGCGGCATGTCACGCCGCAATGCATTGCAAATGCTGGGGTTGGCCGGGGTGGCCGTGGCGGGCGCGGGCAGCCTGTTCGGCGCCGCCGGCAAGCTGTTCGCCGATGAGGAGGCCGCCGCCCCTGGCAAAGGCAAGCCTGGCGGGCGCATTCGCGTCGCCGGCTCGACCAGTTCCACCACCGACACCCTGGACCCGGCCAAAGGGTCGTCGTCCACCGATTATGTGCGCCATTACATGTTCTATAACGGGCTGACGCGTTTCGACAGCCACATGGTGCCGCAACTGGAACTGGCCGAGCGTATCGACACCACCGACGCCACGCTTTGGGTGATCAGCCTGCGCAAGGAAGTGACCTTCCACAATGGCAAGGCACTGACCGCCGCCGACGTGGTGTTTTCGCTGCTGCGGCACAAGGACCCGATCACCGGCTCCAAGGTCCTGCCGCTGGCGTCGCAGTTCGCCGAAGTCAAAGCCGTCGGCACCCACGAAGTGCAGATACAATTGAGCGGTCC
This sequence comes from Pseudomonas sp. NFACC14, assembly GCF_900106885.1. Taxonomy (NCBI): domain Bacteria; kingdom Pseudomonadati; phylum Pseudomonadota; class Gammaproteobacteria; order Pseudomonadales; family Pseudomonadaceae; genus Pseudomonas; species Pseudomonas sp. NFACC14. Next base: position 182,085 of record NZ_FNOA01000006.1, on the reverse strand, counting down.
CAACGCGGAGCTGCCGTCGATCCTGGCCGTCTCCCACATGTTGATCGTTCCCGAGGGCACCAGCGATTTCAGCCAGGGCATCGGTACCGGTCCGTTCAAGGTCAAGGAGTTCAAGCCCGGGGTGCGCTCCATTGGTGTGCGCAACACCAACTACTGGAAACCCGGCTTGCCGTACCTGGACGAGATCGAATTCATCGGCATTGCCGACGAATCGTCACGGATCAACGCCCTGTTGTCGGGGGACGTGCACATCGTCAACGAGGTCAACCCACGTTCGACGACTCGCATCAAGGCCAGCGCCAAGCACCAGGTCATCGATTCACCGTCGGGCAACTACACTGACCTGATCATCCGCCAGGACCAGATGCCGGGCCAAAGCCCGGAATTCACCCAGGCCATGAAGTTGCTGCTGGACCGGGAACAGATCAAGTCGGCGATCTTCCGGGGCTATGCCAGGGTCGGCAACGATCATCCGATCGCACCTGGTGCACGGTTCTACAATGCCGAGTTGCCGCAACGGGCCTACGATCCGGAACAGGCCAGGTTCCTGCTCAAGAAGGCCGGCATGCAAGACATCAGCATGCCGCTGATGTGCTCGCCAGCGGCGACCGGCTCGGTGGACGTCGCGGTGCTGCTGCAGCAGTCCGCCAAGGAGGCGGGACTCAAGCTCAACGTCAACCGCCTGCCGAGCGATGGCTACTGGTCCAACCATTGGGCCAAGCACCCATTGAGCTTTGGCAACATCAACCCGCGGCCCAATGCCGACATGCTGTTCTCGCAGTTCTTCCAGTCGAGCGCACCGTGGAACGAATCCGGTTGGAAAAACGAACAGTTCGACCAGCTGTTGGTGCAGGCCCGAGGTGAGACCGACGAGGTCAAGCGCGGCAAGATGTACGGCGACATGCAAGTGCTGGTGCATGAGCACTGTGGCATCGGTGTACCGGTATTCATCAGCAACATCGATGGCGCCGATCAGCGCGTAAAGGGCTACGGTGCCAACCCCCTGGGCGGTTTCATGGGCTACATGTTTGCCGAGCAAGTCTGGCTGGATGCCTGATGACCGTCAGGTTTGTGCCATATTGCATGAGGGTCGGATGATGAACAGCAACACACTCTGGTTGATCGGCCGTCGCCTGGGGGCGGCGGTCGTGACCTTGTTGATTGTCTCCATGGTGGTGTTCGCCATCACGGCAGTGCTGCCGGGGGACGCGGCGCAACAGGCGCTGGGCCAGTTCGCCACACCGGAACAGGTGGCGGCCCTGCGGATGAAAATGGGGTTGGACCAGCCCGGTGTGTTGCGTTACCTGCATTGGCTGACGAGCCTGCTCAGCGGTGACTTGGGGATGTCGATGTCCAATGCCACGCCGGTCGTCGACTTGATGGCCGGCCGGGTCCCCAACACCTTGATGCTGGCGGCTGCCACGGCGTTGGTGTCGGTGCCTGTGGCCTTGGCCCTGGGTATCGGTTCGGCGATGGGACGAGGCGGGCGTATCGACAGCTTCCTGAGCTTCTTCACCTTGACCATGGTGGCGGTGCCGGAGTTTCTGGTCGCCACCTTGGCGGTGCTGATATTCGCCGTGAACCTGGGCTGGTTGTCGGCACTGTCCTACGCCAGTGACATCACCTCACCCTGGCAATTCATGCGCACCTACGCCTTGCCGGTGATGACGCTGTGCTGCGTGATTGTCGCGCAAATGTCGCGCATGACCCGGGCGGCGGTGATCGATCAACTCGACAGCCCTTACGTGGAAATGGCCCGGCTCAAGGGCGTCAGCAATATCCGGATCGTCCTTCGCCATGCCTTGCCCAATGCCATTGGCCCCATCGCCAATGCCATCGCCCTGAGCCTGTCCTATCTGTTGGGTGGGGTGGTGATCGTGGAAACGATCTTCAACTACCCCGGCATCGCCAGCCTGATGGTCGATGCCGTGACCAACCGCGACATGGCCCTGGTCCAGGCCTGCACCATGTTGTTTTGTACGGCGTATCTGGCGTTGGTATTGATTGCCGACCTGTGCGCGATCCTTTCCAACCCGAGGCTGAGAAACCAATGAACAACCTCATTGTGAAGTCCCCGACGGCGGCCGTTGCGCTGGGGCTGGGCAAAGACGCCCACGCAAAGTCCTGGCTTGGCCTGGTCGGTGCCGCGATGTGTTTGATCTGGTTGCTGGTGGCCATCTTCGGCCCTTGGCTGGCGCCGCATCCGGTGGGGGAAGTGGTCTCTGACAACGTCTTCGACAGCCTCAGTGCGACGTACCCGTTCGGCACCGATTACCTGGGCCGCGACATGCTCAGCCGGATCCTCGTCGGCGCACGCTTTACCGTCGGCCTGGCGTTGGTGGCCGCGGTGTTGTCCAGCACCCTGGGAACCAGTCTCGCGCTGTTGTCGGTGGTGTCGCCAAAGTGGCTGGATGAGCTGATCAGTCGCCTGATGGACGCGTTCATTTCGATCCCCAGCAAGATGTTGGCGCTGATCATGGTCTCGGCCTTCGGCTCCTCGGTCACCCTGCTGATCTGCACGGCGGTGTTGAGCTACACCCCCGGCGCTTTCCGCATCGCCCGCAGCATGGCGGTGAATATCGAAGCCCTGGAATACGTGCAAGTGGCCCGTACCCGTGGTGAGCGCCGGCTGTACATCGCTTGTGTGGAAATCCTGCCGAACATACTCAACCCGGTCCTGGCGGACCTGGGCCTGCGCTTCGGTTTTATCGTGTTGCTGCTCAGTGGCATGAGTTTCCTGGGGCTGGGCGTGCAACCGCCGGATGCCGACCTGGGCTCGCTGGTGCGCGAGAACATCGGTGGCCTCAATCAGGGGGCGCCGGCCATTGTGATTCCGGCCCTGGCCATCGGCACCCTGACCATCGGTGTGAATCTGTTCATCGACCGGTTGTCGTCGCGGCGTAGCCGACGTTCGGGAGGTCATTGAAATGAGCGAATTGATTCGAGTACAGGACCTGCGCGTGGTCGCCTGTGGCGAGCGCGGTGAAGTGGACATCGTCAAGGGGGTCAGCTTTTCCCTGCAAAAAGGCGAAGTGTTGGCGTTGATCGGTGAGTCCGGTTCCGGCAAGACCACCGTTGCCCTGGCGCTGCTCGGCTATGCCCGGCGCGGTTGTCGCCTGGCCGGCGGCGTGGTGCAGGTCGGCGAGCATGACATGCTGGCGTCGAGCGAAAGCCAGTTGCAGAAGTTGCGCGGCAACCGGGTGTCCTATATCGCCCAGAGCGCCGCAGCGGCCTTCAACCCGGCGAAAAAGCTGATCGACCAAGTGGTGGAGGGCGCGCTGATTCACGGCTTGGGTAGTCGGGCGGTGCTTGAAGCCAAGGCCATCGAGTTGTTCCGCGACCTGGCCCTGCCAGACCCAGAGCGCATTGGCCGGCGCTACCCCCACCAGGTGTCCGGCGGGCAACTGCAGCGGGTGATGGCGGCCATGGCGCTGATCAGCGATCCGTTGCTGGTGGTGCTCGACGAGCCGACCACGGCCCTCGACGTGACAACCCAGATCGATGTGCTGCGGGCCTTCAAGCGAGTGGTCGGCGAACGTGGGGCCACGGCCGTCTATGTGTCTCACGACCTGGCGGTGGTGGCGCAGATGGCTGACCAGATCGTGGTGCTCAACGGCGGTGAAATCTTCGAGCACAGCGCCACGGCACCGTTGCTCAAGGGCCCGGCCCATGAATACACCCGCAGCTTGTTGGCGGCGGCGCGACCGGACACGACGATCCGTCCGCCGAGCGACATCGCCCAAGACACACCGTTGCTGACCATCCAGGGGCTGACCGCCGGCTACGGCAACAAAAATGCCCAAGGCATGCCGGCGATTCGCGTGCTGGAAGACATTGACCTGACGATTCGCAGGGGTCAGGCCATTGGTGTCATCGGTGAGTCGGGCTCTGGCAAATCGACCCTGGCACGGGTCGTGGCCGGATTGTTGATGCCGGCCCTTGGCGGGTTGACCTTCGATGGCCAACCCCTGGGGGGCAGCCTGTCGTCGCGCCCCCCCGAGCAGTTCCGACGTATCCAAATGGTCTTCCAGAATGCCGACACCGCGCTCAACCCGATGCACAGCGTCAGCACGATCCTGAGCCGGCCGCTGAAGATGTATTTCGGCCTCAAGGGCGCGGCGTTGCGCGAGCGTATCGGCGAATTGCTGGACCTGGTGCGTTTGCCGCGGGCGATGGCGCAGCGGCGTCCGAACGAACTGTCCGGCGGGCAGAAGCAACGGGTCAACCTGGCCCGGGCCTTGGCGGCCAAGCCGGACCTGATCCTCTGCGACGAGGTGACCTCGGCGCTGGATACCGTGGTCGGTGCGGCGATTCTCGAACTGCTGCGCGATCTGCGCCAGCAACTGGGAGTGTCCTATCTGTTCATCAGCCACGACATCTCCACCGTGCGCGCCCTGTGTGACGACATCGTGGTGATGTACAGCGGCCACAAGATCCAGGCCGGCACGCGCCAATCCTATGCCGAGGCGCCGTTCCATCCGTACACCGACCTGCTGATCCATTGCGTACCGGAACTGCGCCAGGGCTGGCTGGAAACCTGTGGGGCCACGACCTGCCAGACGCTGCCGTCCGTTGGCCCCAAAGCCAACGTGCCCGGCCTGTGTACCTTTCTCAGTCGCTGCCCGGTGCGGGTCGACGGCTTGTGCAATTGCGTCGCGCCGCAACGGCGGACGATTGTGGGCGGCAGTGAAATCCTCTGCCACCACGACAGTGCGGAACTGATGAAGACCCAGCAGTCCAACAACCTGACCGTGGCGGCATATGCATGAACCGGCGTTTCGTCAGGCGGGTCGACATCAAGCGTTTCTTCTTTTCAGTCGAGCAACGGAGCAAGGCCTCATGAAACCCCGCGTGTTGGACATTCTCAAACGGCTGATGGCCTTCGATACCGTCTCTTCGGAATCGAACATGGCCTTGATCGAGTACGTGCGCGACCTGCTGCTGACCAAGGGCATCGAGTCCCTGATCGTCCAGGATGAAAGCGGCAGGAAAGCCAATCTGTTTGCCAGCACCGGGCCACGGGACGTGCCGGGGATCCTGCTGTCCGGGCATACCGACGTGGTGCCGGCGGCGGGGCAGGCCTGGACCTTTCCGGCATTCGAGGCGACGGTGCAGGATGGGCGGATTTATGGTCGTGGCAGTTGCGACATGAAGGGTTTTATCGCACTGGCTGTCGACGCCATGCTCGAGGCCACCGGGCAGCCATTGAGCCGGCCATTGCAATTGGCCCTGTCCCATGACGAAGAGATCGGTTGCGTGGGGGTGCGTCGTCTGCTCGATGTGCTGCACCTGGCACCGGTCCGGCCGTTTCTGTGCGTCATCGGCGAGCCAACCAATATGCAGTTCGTGCTCGGGCACAAGGGCAAGGGTTCCTACCGTACTTACTGTCGCGGCCTGGAAGCCCATTCGTCCCTGGCACCGCGCTCGGTCAATGCGATTCACGTGGCCTGCGATTTCATCGCCGCGCTGCGCCTGAGCCAGCAGCAGTTGCAAGAGCAGGGCGCCCGGGATACCGATTACGACGTACCCTACAGCACCGTGCATGTTGGACAGATTGTCGGCGGCAAGGCGCTGAACATTGTGCCCAACTTGTGCACCCTGGACTTCGAAGTGCGTAACTTGCCGGCGGACGACCTGGACGGGTTCCTGGAACAGATGCGCGAGCGAGCCGAACTGATCGTCGGCGAAGCCAGGAAGCTCTCCAGCGTGGCCGCTATCGAAATCGAGACCCTGAATGTCTATCCGGGCCTCGATACCCACCCGAGCCTCGAAGCGGTGCGTTTCCTGAAAAACTTTGCCGCGCCGGATACTGGCACGGCAAAGGTCTCATTCGGCACCGAGGGCGGGCTGTTCAAACAACGCCTGGATGTACCGGTGGTGGTCTGCGGGCCAGGCTCGATAGAACAGGCGCACAAGCCTGACGAGTTCATCGAGATCAGCCAGATGGACGCTGGCGAGCGCTTCCTGCAAGGGTTAGTGGGCTCAATGCACCGCTAGTATTCCGTCTGCCTGATTGAACATTCCCTCACCACGCCTGCAACCCCGTGCGTTTCATCGCCTGATCGAGGCGTACGGCGATCGATCCCCACCCGCGGTAGAGCATGCCGTCGAAGGCTGATTTTCAGCATTCACGGCTGTAGGGCCGGCGTTTTCAGCATCCTCGTCCAGGGCGAAACAATAGACTGAAGGCTGTCTCAAAACAGGACCCGACACCATGCTCAAGAATCGCCTGAAAGACCCCAGCCTGCTGGTAGAACGCGCTTACATCGACGGTCAGTGGGTCGGCGCCGACAACGCCGCGACCGTGGACGTTATCAACCCGGCCACCGGCGAAATGCTCGCCAGGGTCCCCGCGATACAAGGCAATGAAACCCGGCGCGCCATCGAAGCCGCCGACCGTGCCTGGCCGGCCTGGCGTGCACGTCCGGCGGCAGAGCGGGCGGCGTTGCTGGATCGCTGGTATCAGGCCATGATCGACAACCTCGATGACCTGGCGTTGATCTTGACCTGCGAACAGGGCAAGCCGCTGGCGGAAGCCCAGGGCGAAATTCGCTACGGTGCCAGCTTCGTCAAATGGTTCGCCGAAGAAGCCCGACGGGTCTATGGCGAAACCATCCAGGCCCCCAGCGGTGATCGCCGCTTGCTGACCCTCAAGCAACCGGTCGGTGTTTGCGCCGCGATCACCCCATGGAACTTCCCCAACGCGATGATCACCCGCAAGTGCGCGCCCGCCCTGGCCGCCGGTTGCACGATCGTGGTCAAGCCGTCGGACCTGACCCCGCTGTCGGCCCTGGCACTGGCGGTGTTGGCCGAGCGGGTCGGCATTCCGGCCGGGGTGTTCAACGTCGTGACCGGCATGCCCGCCGGCATTGGTGAAGAACTGACCGGCAACCCGACTGTGCGCAAGCTGTCTTTCACTGGGTCCACGGCGGTCGGTCGCCTGCTGATGCGCCAGAGCGCCGAACACATCAAGCGCTTGAGCCTGGAGCTGGGCGGTAACGCACCGTTCATCGTGTTCGACGACGCGGACCTGGAGCAGGCGGTGACCGGCATCATGCTCAGCAAATTCCGCAACGCCGGGCAAACCTGCGTCTGCGCCAACCGGATCTTGGTGCAGGACGGGATCTACGAGCGCTTCGCCCTGCGTCTGGTGGAGGAGGTGGGCAAGCTCAAGGTCGGCGATGGCCTGGATGACGGCGTAAACATAGGCCCACTGATCAATACGGCGGCGGTCAGCAAAGTCGCTCGACATATCGACGAGGCCTTGAGTCAGGGCGCTCGTCTACTCTGTGGTGAAATCCCCAAGGGCGACAGCCAGTTCGTCCAGCCGACGGTGCTCGGTGAGGCCCATGCCGGAATGCTGCTGGCCAATGAAGAGACCTTCGGTCCCGTTGCGCCGTTGATGCGCTTCAGCACCGAAGAAGAGGCGCTGGCCTCGGCCAACGCAACGCCTTATGGCTTGGCCGCCTATTTCTTCACCCAGGATTTGCGCCGCTCATGGCGGTTCGGCGAGGCGCTGGAGTTCGGCATGGTCGGGCTCAATACCGGGCTCATCTCCATGGATGTCGCCCCCTTTGGCGGCATCAAGCAATCGGGCCTGGGGCGTGAAGGCAGCAAGTATGGCCTGGACGAGTTCCTTGAAGTCAAAGCCTTCCACATGGGTGGCTTGTGATGCGGTCAGCATTTGAAGAGAGGAGGCACGGTTGATGAGCAAACCATTCAGAATCGCCGCGATTGCCGGCGACGGCATTGGTAAGGAAGTCCTGCCGGAAGGGCTGCGGGTATTGGAGCAGGCCGCGAAGAAATGGCAATTGGATTTGAGCATCGAAGTGCTCGACTGGGCCCACTGCGATTATTACCTGGAACACGGGCAGATGATGCCCGCCGACTGGTTTGCGCAGCTCAAGGACTTCGACGCGATCTACTTTGGCGCCGTGGGCTGGCCTGACAAGGTGCCGGATCACATTTCCCTGTGGGGTTCGCTGCTGAAGTTTCGCCGGGACTTCGACCAATACGTGAACATCCGGCCGGTGCGGCTGTTTCCCGGTGTACCGTGCCCGCTGGCCGGACGCGAAGCCGGGGACATCGACTTCGTGGTGATCCGCGAAAACACCGAGGGCGAATATTCCTCGATCGGCGGCAAGATGTTCGAAGGCACCGAACATGAGTTCGTGCTGCAGGAATCGGTGTTCACTCGCCGCGGCGTGGACCGGATTCTCAAGTTCGCCTTCGACCTGGCCCAGACCCGGCCGCGCAAACGCCTGACCGCGGCGACCAAGTCCAACGGCATCTCCATCAGCATGCCGTACTGGGACGAACGCACCGCGCTCATGGCGCAGCAGTACCCGGACGTCACCTGGGACAAGCAACACATCGATATCCTCTGCGCCCGCTTCGTGCTTCAACCCGACCGTTTCGATGTGGTCGTGGCCTCGAATCTGTTCGGCGACATCCTGTCCGACCTGGGCCCTGCCTGCGCCGGCACCATCGGCATTGCACCGTCAGCCAACCTCGACCCGGAGCGCCGGTTCCCCTCGCTGTTCGAACCGGTCCATGGCTCGGCGCCGGATATCTATGGACGGAACATCGCCAACCCGATTGCGATGATCTGGTCCGGCGCCTTGATGCTGGACTTCCTCGGCAATGGCGATGAGCGCTACCGTGCGGCCCATGATGGGATTCTCAGGGCCATCGAGCAGGTGATCGCCGAGGGGCCGGTCACACCTGATCTAGGCGGGCAGGGCTCGACCCAGGATGTTGGTCAGGCTATTGCGATGGCGCTTTGAACTGAGGTGTTGCATTCATCGCGAGCAAGCTCGCTGCCACATTGGATTTTCAAAAGCCACAGACCTCATGTACACCACGCTCCCCTTGTGGGAGCGAGCTTGCTCGCGATGGCGTTGTGTCAGTCGACATCATCATTGCTGACGATCCGCCATCGCGAGCAAGCTCAGCTCCCACAAGGGATTGCGGGCGGATGCTGAATCTGTGGACACCGAAGAACCCATGTGGGAGCCGAGCTTGCTCGCGATGAGGCCAGCAAGCCCGGCATCCATGTGACTGAACCACCGCCATCGCGAGCAAGCTCGCTCCCACAGGGGGAGCGTGGCCTTACCAATCCAAAAAAGCCCCGCCAGACATCACTTGCAGACGTAGACCTTGCGCACATAGACGCTGCTCTTCCAGGCGCAGGGGGCGCCTCGAGGCACGAACACTGTATCGCCCGTGTTGACCACCAGTTCGGAACCGTCGGCGATCTGGAGAATGATGCTGCCCTCGATCAGGTGCATCAGTTCATGCATCGTGTGTGGCCGCGCCTTGCGGGTATAGGGTGTCGAGTCCCAGATGCCGATGCGCAGGTTGGTCGCGTCCTCGACGAACACGTTGTTCGAGCGACATTGCGGTGTCGGGCTCAGCAGGAATTCTTCACTCGGAGGCGTCGAAGGGGAGAGCAGGGTGTATGGGGGGAGGGCGGTCAGGCCGATGTTGCCGACTTCAACAGGCTGGATATCGGCACAGAATGCCCAGAACGAGCCAGGTAGCGCGTCGATCTGAACCGATGTGCCACGGGCGATCACGGCGCTGTCACCCGGATTGAGTTCGAGCGCGTGATCCTGGCTCTGCAAGATGACGCGTCCCGCGTGGACCACGATCGTTTCACTGTAGGGGTACCGATCGCTGCTGAATTGTCCGCTCGCCTGGACGACGCCGGCGGCAATGTCATCCGTTCCGACATAAGCAATCTGCCTGTCGAAAGGATCGTTGGCGCCCAATGAGCCGCAGGTGAATGCTGTTGACGCGGGAGTGCCGTTGGCATGTGCGAGCGGCACGGCGGTGGGTTCTAGCATGAGGGTGCTTCTCCAGGAGAGTGGATGATATCGCTGTGAGATAAGGGTCAGCCGATGGCCTGGGTTACCAGTGCAAATTGATGCACGCCGCCGCTGGCCTGGGGTGGGGTCCCACGAACCATTTGTGCGACGGTGTCGACCTGTTTCAGCCCGGCTTCTTCCAGCCAGGAACCGAGCCCGCTCTCGGGCAGTACATCCATGCGCACGAAAGCATCCGGCACTTGAGCCAACAACACCGCGATCAAGTGCTTGGCCTGCTCTGGATTTTCCGCAACGACCGGGCCGATGTAACGACCGCGACCGAAGGAACGCAGGAGGGCGAACGCTCGCAATTGACCCTCACGCTCGATCCCTACAACGTCTTCAACACTCTCGAACAGGTCGTTGAGCACGGCATGCCGGTCCAGGCCGCTGCCCGCGTTGGCGAGTGCGATCACGTCGTTTCGATCGGCTTCGGTCAGGTGGCGCAGGCGCTCACCGGATGGCAGGTCCGTGGGGGCCGGAGGCGATACGTTGCCTTGGTGTTGTTGGATATGCCCAAAGTCAACGAAGCCCTGGCTGGCATAAAGGGGCGCGCCGGCCAGCGTCGCATTGAGCATGGCGGTCTGCGAACCGCACGCCTGGAGTGCCAGCTCCATCAGTTTTCGACCGATGCCCTGGCCCTGATACTCATCGCTGACGATCACCAGGCCGATCGTGGCGTAATCGCCCTGCGGGCAGGTGAACGCCGTACCGATCAGGCGGCCTTCGTCCTCTGCGACAAAACCCTGCGAGACACGCTGCAGCATGGCCCAGTCTTCCAGGCGGTGGGGCCACTTCAACTGCACGGACAACGCATGAGCCGATGTCACATCGGCAGGCGTCATGGGGCGATAGGTGTAGGCGGGGCGTTGCGTGTTGGACATGACAGATCTCCATGGACAGGGAGCGTGACCGGTCGGATTTCTCCGCTGAAAGTGTGGGTATCTCACCTGCCACCAGGCCTGACAAGAGGCGGACATTGATTCGGTAGATTGCATAAGTTGCGGCTTCGCGCACCGCAGTTATTGCTCAAATCGGGCGCAGGCTCAGCAGCAAATATCAGCGGATTTTCCGTAGGTGTTTTTTCTCGTAGGTGCATGACAAGCGCAGGTCAATAACGTCGCTGAGGGTCAATCTGACCGAGCATCGATTCGCCGCGTTGATGGCGACGGATATTGTCCAGCAACACGCCAAAGGCGCTTTCGGGCTGGGTCATCGCCGCGATATGCGGCGTCAGCAATATTTGCGGATGCTGCCAGAACGGGTGATCCGGCGCGGCCGGTTCCTGTTGCAATACGTCGAGCACCGCGGCACTCAGCTGGCCGCTGGCCAGAGCCTCGAGCAGATCCTCTTCTATCAAGTGCCCGCCACGGCCCATGTTGACCAGGGCAGCCCCCTTGGGCAGATGTTGGAACAACTGGCGGTTGAGAATTCCTCTGGTCTGCTCGGTCAATGGCAAGACACACAGCACGATGTCGCATTGGCCGAGGAACGCCGGGAGCTGTTCGTCACCGGCAAAGCAATCCACCCCGGCGATGCGGTGTTCGCTGCGTGCCCAACCTGATAAGGCGAAGCCAAAGGTTTGCAAGGTGGCCAGGATCTGCCGGGCCTGCAGGCCTAGCCCCATGACACCGACCCGACGCTGGGCCGCCGGCTGCAGCAAGTGCGCCTGCCAGCACCGGGCGACCTGTTGCTGGCGATAACGGAGCATGTCCCGGTGCAGGCTGAGCACGGCGAAACTGGCGTACTCGCACATGCCCCGGGTGATGCCGGGGTCGAGTAACCGGACCACGGGCAGGGACGTGGGCAGGCGATCGAGGTCAAGCTGGTCGACCCCGGCCGACAAGGCGAACAGCACCTCCAGGTTTGGCAGCCGTGTTTCGAGGTCGTCCGGTGCCTGCCAGGCGGCGAGGTAGCGAATATCCTTCGGATCGCCGATGTCCGGCCAGGCACGCCATTCGATATCCGGCGCGTGCTCGGCGAATAGACGCTTCCATTGTTCGCCGCGTACCGGATCGGCTTTGTAAAGCAGGGCCATGGGTCAGTTCTCGTACTGGATAGGGAACCTCCAGCATGCCCGAGTGGCAAAGCAGGATGTATCAAAAGAGCCTGCGTAATCACACATCGCTGCGTTGTATGGGGCGTCTGCCGGCAGATTCCATCGGGCTGGAGGCGGCTGAAGGAATCTGCTGTTTGCCGGGGTGAAAACAGTCGATCCGAATTTCCCAGAGGCCAAGTTCGGCTTAGACAATCGCGTCGAACGCTTAACCTGTGGAGCACATCGCAGCCGTTTCCCGGTTGCCCGGTTCACTGTGGGAGATGCCATGAACAGTAAAGTCGAAGAAACCCCAAGCTTGCTCCGTCAACGCGATCAATTCGTGCCTCGGGGTCTGGTCACCGCACATCCGCTGGTCATCGACCGGGCCCAGGGGGCTGAAGTGTGGGACGTGGACGGGGCGCGCTACCTGGATTTCGTCGGCGGCATTGGCGTCTTGAACATCGGTCACAATCATCCGAAGGTAGTCGCGGCCGTGCAGGCCCAATTGCAAAAGGTCAGCCATGCTTGCTTCCAGGTGGTGGCCTACAAGCCCTATCTCGACCTGGTCAAGCGCCTGTGCGGGTTGGTGGGTGGTCAGCAAGCCTACAAGGCGGCGCTGTTCACCTCTGGCGCGGAGGCGGTGGAGAACGCGGTGAAGATCGCCCGCGCCCATACCAATCGTCCCGCCGTCATTTCCTTTCGTGGCGGCTTTCATGGGCGGACCTTGCTGGGTACGACGCTGACAGGCATGAGCCAGCCCTACAAGCAGAACTTCGGGCCCTTCGCACCGGAGGTCTTCCACACCCCATACCCGAATGCCTATCGCGGTTTCAGCAGCGACATGGCGTTGCAGGCCCTGAATGAGTTGCTGGCGACCCAAGTCGCTCCGGATCGAGTCGCGGCGATCATTATCGAGCCGGTGCAGGGCGACGGCGGCTTCCTTTGCGCACCGCCCGAATTTCTCCAGGCGCTGCGGACCCTGACCGAGCAACACGGCATCGTGCTCATTCTCGATGAAATCCAGACCGGCTTCGGCCGTACCGGCAAGTGGTTCGGTTTTCAGCACGCCGGCATTCAGCCGGACCTGGTCACTGTCGCCAAGAGCCTGGCAGGTGGCTTGCCCATTTCGGGCGTGGTGGGGCGTGCGCACATCATGGACGCACCATTGCCCGGTGGTCTTGGCGGCACCTATGGCGGCAACGCCTTGTCCTGTGCCGCGGCGCTGGCGGTGATCGACGCTTACGAACAGGAGCAGTTGCTCGAGCGTGGCCAGGTCCTGGGGGAGCGGCTGCGTCAGGGGCTGCTGCGCTTGCAGGCACGTCACCCGCGCATCGGTGACGTGCGCGGTACCGGCTTCATGCTGGCCATCGAATTGATCAAGAACGATGAGGCCCGCAGCCCCGATGCCGAACTCACCCAACAACTGATCGACCAGACCAGGGTAGGCGGGCTGTTGGTGATCAAATGCGGGGTGTACCGAAATGTCCTGCGCTTCCTGGCGCCCCTGGTCACCGAAGAAAGTCAGATCGACGAAGCACTGGCCATCCTTGAAGCAGCATTGCTCCGCGTGTTGGATTAATCTCAGGCCTCGGTCGGCCCGCTGTAGTGACGGGCCGACCGAAAGCATTTAGCGCATATGGATGGATGAATGCATCATGGGAGGCGACACACATGCACCTGACTGATTATCGTGCGCTGCTGATCGATTGCGACGAAGTCCTGGTCGATCGGGATTCCGGTGTCTGGACGGCCCTGCAACCTTTGCTCGACAACCATCCGGACGTGCCAGGCAGGGAAGCGGTGCTGGCTGAGTTCGACGAGACGGTGCGCGGGCTCTATCCGCGTTTTTCCGAACTGGGCTTCAGTGGTTTATTGTGCTTCGCCCATCGTCAACTGGCAGAGCGCCTGGGGCTCAAGGTCAGTTGGGAGGAGGGCATGAGCTTTGCCCGTTCGGCCTGCAACTGGTCGCTGTTCGAGGACGCGCCCGGTGCCATGTTGTACCTGCGCAAATTCTACCGGCTGCTGGTGTACTGCGATCGTGATGCCGAGGATCGTGACCCGCTCTGCGAGCGCCTTGGAATTCCCCCCGAGGACCTGCATTCCCGCGCCAACAATCCATTGGAGGACGAGGCATGGTTGCTGGCGAACAAGCTCAAGCCTGAAACCATCATGCAAGTGTCCAGGCCGCCCGCGCGCCCGCCAAAATCGGCGGGCTTGTGCCTGATCCGCCGTGGCCATGAGCCTGATAATCAAGCATATTCCGCCGATTTCTACATCACCAGCATGGCCGACCTCGTCGCTCAGCATCAGCTATCTTTGCGACGTTGAATTTGCTAAAACCACTGTCAACCTGAAGACAACCGAGGGGTACCCGATGGAAGGTTTAATAAAACTAGACCGAATTGATATCAGTATCCTTGTTGAACTTCAAAAGGACGGTCGAATGACCAACGTCAGTCTCGCCGATGCCGTGGGCCTGTCATCCAGCCCCTGCCTGCAGCGAGTCAAGCGGCTCGAGTCGGCCGGTTATATTTCCGGCTACAGGGCTCATCTCAACCTGGCCAAGATCACTGACTCGGTCACGGTCTTCACTGAAATCACCCTCAGCGACCACAAGCGGGAAGACTTCGCCAAGTTCGAATCCAATATTCGCTTGGTCGATGAGGTACTGGAGTGCCATTTGATCAGCGGCGGTTACGATTACCTGGTGCGCTTCATGACGTGCAGCATCCAGCATTACCAGGAAGTGATCGAAGGGTTGCTGGACAAGAACATCGGCATTTCCAAGTACTTCAGTTATATCGTCATCAAATCCCCCGTGCTCAAGGATGGGGTCCCGCTGCGCAGGTTGTTGCGTCACTGATACGTCCCAGCACTAGCCGTCCATGACGGCAACCCCTCGAACGGGTCCTTAGGACCTGCAAGCAGCCCCAGCGCTGCCGGCATCAATGCGCCTCAGCGTCGCGATCCGATCAATCGGCGATATGACTTCCACTTCTTCAGGCTCTGCAAAACGCCGGTGCGTGCGTGTGCACGAGCTTTTCGTGTCGGTGCGGCGGCACAAAAAGGGGACATTTGCTCCCTTGCCATTCGATCTTCATAAAAACGTAACACGACTGTTGCAGAGTTCCCCAGCCCGTCATCACAAGGAATTTCTTTCAATGAAAAGTTTGATGAAGTCTGTTGCGCTCGCCGTTACGCTTTCTCTTGGTGCCACTTCGGCGACATTCGCTGCAGAAAGCGTCCGTCTGACGGGTTCTGGCGCGAGTTTCCCCGCGCCGATCTACCTGACCTGGTTCAAGGATTTCAGCAAGAAATCCGAAGGTGTCACTGTGGATTACCAATCCAAGGGCAGTGGCGCGGGTGTACAGGACTTTCTGAATAAAACCGTTGATTTCGCCGCCAGTGACTCGGCAATGAAAGACGAAGATATCGCCAAGGTTGCCGAAGGCGTGCAGTTGCTGCCTATGACCGCTGGGGAAATCGTGCTGGCCTATAACCTGCCGGGCAACCCTAAAGGCTTGAAATTGCCACGCGATGTGTACTCCAACATTTTCCTGGGCAAGATCACCCGCTGGAACGATCCGCAGATAGTCGCTGCCAACCCGGACCTGAAACTGTCCGATACGCCGATCACGGTGGTGGTGCGTGCGGATTCCAGCGGTACGACCGCGGTATTCACCAAGCACTTGGCAACCATCAATCCGGAGTTCAAGCAGGCGCTGGGGGAGGGCAACACCGTCAACTGGCCGGCCAGTGACAAGTTCATCAAGTCGCCGAAGAACGATGGCGTGACCGCTACTGTGCGCCAGACCCCGGGCGCGATTGGTTACATCGAATACGGTTTCGCCAAACTTGCCAAGGTTGACTTTGCCCAGTTGCAGAACAAGGCTGGCCACTATGTCGTGCCAAACGCCGAGAGTGGTGCCGAGGCTCTGGCAGCGGTGAAAATGCCGGATAGCCTGGTGTCCTGGTTGCCTGATCCAGACGGCGCCAAGTCGTACCCGATCACGTCCTACACCTGGATGATTTTCCGCAAGAACAACGGCAACCCGGCCAAGGCCAAGGCCATGCGTGAAATGGTCGAATACAGCCTGACCGAAGGGCAGAAAATTGCCGATTCGATGGGTTACATCCCGTTGCCGCAGTCGGTTGTCGAGCAGGTTCGCAAAGCGTCCGCCAACATCCAGTAACGCCTGAGGCCTCTCCCGGTGTGTGCTGTCAGCCATGCCGGGAGAGTTTCCCCCCTGTTCCGGACTTAGCCAATGAACAAACCCTTTGTCGTACCGGTTAATCCAGATTCTGCCTGCCAACCACCGTCCGCGAAGGACTTCCTGGTTGATCGCACCTTTCGTGCGCTTGCGCGTATTGGGGTCATTCTGGTTCTGGCGTTGGTATTTGCCCTCGTGTTCGAAGTGGGACGCAAGGCGCTGCCTGGCATGGAGAAACACGGGGTCGATGTGCTCCTAGGCACCGTGTGGGACGTGAACCAGGGTAAATACGGCATCTTGCCGGCAATCTGGGGCACGCTCTACAGTGCCTTCATCGCATTGCTGATCGCGGGCTTTTTCGGCGTCAGCATGGCGATTTTCCTGACCCAGGACTTCCTGCCTCCCAAGCTCGCCGCCATTTTCCGGACCATTGTCGAATTACTCGCGGCCATCCCCAGCGTCGTCTACGGCCTGTGGGGGATCTACGTGGTGATCCCGGCGATTCGGCCACTGACCACCTGGTTGAACAGCGAACTCGGCTGGGTGCCATTTTTCGGCACATCCTTGAGCGGGCCGGGGCTGCTTCCTGCGGCGTTGGTGCTCGCCATCATGATTCTTCCAACCATTGCCGCTGTTTCGCAGGATGCGCTCACGGGCGTACCGATGAAAACCAAGCAGGCCGCCTACGGCATGGGGACCACCCACTGGGAAGCGATTCTCAAGGTGATGGTGCCGTCGGCCGCCACGGGCATTTTCGGTTCTCTGGTACTTGGCCTGGGGCGCGCGCTGGGTGAAACGATGGCGCTGGCCATGCTGGTAGGCAACGCGAATAACATTTCCCTTTCGCTGTTCGCACCGGCCAACACCCTGGCGGCCTTGCTGGCCCTTAACTTCCCCGAAGCCGGGCCGAACGAGATCGAGGTGTTGATGTATGCCGCACTGGTGCTGATGTTGATCACCTTGATCGTGAACGTCTTCGGCTCCTTGATCATGATGTACGCCCAACGGGGTAATAAGTGATGACCGACCTGACTGCTGCAACAGACTTGACGGCTCCGGCAGGCGCAATGCCCAGCCTGCAGCGCAAGTTCGAGGGCCGCGCCCTGCGCAGCCTGATCCTGACCACCCTGGTCTGGGGCGGGGCGCTGCTGGCCAGCGTACCGTTGATTTCCGTGCTCTACATGCTGATCACCCGCGGCGGTGCACGCCTGAACCTGGAAGTCTTCACCGAACTGCCGCCGACGGGCTTCGAGATGGGCGGGGGCTTCGGCAACGCGATGGCCGGTACCTTTGTGATGGTGGGTATCGCGGCGGCAATCGCGGTGCCGGTGGGCATCATGGCCGCGATTTTCCTGGCTGAACTGGGGCCGGACAGCAAGTTGGCGAACGCTGCGCGCTTTGCCGCCAAGATGCTCACGGGGCTGCCATCGATTCTGGCCGGGGTGTTCGCTTACGCCCTGGTGGTGATGACCACCGGCACTTATTCGGCACCGGCCGGTGGCGTAGCGCTGGCAGTCCTGATGCTGCCTATCGTCGTACTGACGGCGGAAGAGTCGATGCGGATGGTGCCCAAGATCATGAAGGATGCCGCCTATGGCATGGGCTGCACCCGCTCGCAGGTGATCTGGAAAATCGTCTTGCCCACCGGCATGCCGGCGATCCTGACCGGCGTCATGCTGGCGGTGGCACGGGCCGCGGGCGAAACAGCGCCGCTGTTGTTTACCGCGCTGTTCAGCAACTACTGGATCTACCACCAAGGCAGCCTCGAGGTCATGAACCCGACAGCATCGCTTGCCGTGTTGATCTACAACTTCTCCGGCATGCCGTTCGACAACCAGCTAGAGCTCGCATGGGCGGCCTCACTGGTGCTGGTGATGATCGTGCTGGTCGTGAATATCATCAGCCGTATCTTCGGCAAGCCCAAGTATTAAGAACGGGAGCATCTGATCTTGAACGTATCCACTGCGCAAATAGCCGCTCCGTTTGTCACCCAGGCGCCTGTAGTCATGGACTGCAAACTGGACAAGATTTTCTACGGCAACTTCATGGCGGTGCGTGACAGCCATGTGCCTATCGAGAAAAACAAGATCACCGGTTTCATCGGGCCATCCGGCTGCGGCAAGAGTACCGTGCTGCGCAGCCTCAACCGGATGAACGATCTGGTGAAAGGTTTCCGTTTCGAAGGCCACGTGCATTTCCTTGGGCAAGATGTCTATGGCAAGGGCGTTGATCCGGTGGTCGTGCGCCGTTACATCGGCATGGTGTTCCAACAGCCGAACCCGTTCTCGATGAGCATCTTCGACAACGTCGCGTTTGGCCTGCGCCTCAACCGCTACAAAGGCGATATAGGCGATCGGGTCAAGCATGCGCTGCAAGGCGCCGCCCTGTGGGATGAAGTCAAGGACAAGCTCAAGGTCAGCGGCCTGTCGCTCTCCGGCGGCCAGCAACAACGCCTGTGCATCGCCCGCGCCATCGCCACCGAGCCGGAAGTCCTGCTGCTGGATGAGCCGTGTTCGGCACTCGACCCGATCGCTACCCGGCGGGTCGAGGAATTGATGGTCGAGTTGAAGAAGGATTACACCATCGCGCTGGTCACCCACAACATGCAGCAAGCCATCCGTGTCGCTGACACCACTGCGTTCTTCTCGGTGGATATTTCCCAGGGCACCCGTACTGGCTATCTGGTTGAAATGGGCCCGACGACGCAGATTTTCGACAACCCACGTGAACAGATGACCGGCGATTACATCAGCGGCAAGTTCAGCTGAGTCACACATCCGGTCAAGGCCGCATACCTGCAGAAGCCAAATGGATTTGGCGGGCATCCGGTAGACATTTACCAAGCGTTTCCAAGGAGCACCAATGCCTGCTACGCATCGCCTTGATTTGCCTGCGATTGAACATGCACTGCGCGAAGTGCAACACCGCTTCGCCGAGCTCAGCCGGCACTTCACGGAGCCACGCGATCCCTTGACCGACGAAGTACTGCAGAATGTGCTTGAAGGCTACGCATTGATTGACGACTATGTTGCCCGCGGCGTCGATCTGTTCGACCTTCAGCACCTGAACCTGATGCTCGAGATCAACGCCACAGTGCTTTGTGGCCGAGACCCGACGCGCCGCCTGGAATACGCCCAGCACCTGGCCGCGACCGAGGCGCATTTCTTCAACAACGTTGAGGGAGGCATCAAGGACTTGTTCAATTGGTATTGCGCGTACCGCAGCGAATCCGTCTGGAAGCGTGCGGCCGGCGTCTATGTACGCATTCTCAGCAAGCCGCAGTTGTTCATTGAAGGGAACAACCGCAGTGGGTCGCTCATCGTCAGCTACCTGCTCATGCGCGCGGGCTTGCCGCCTTTCGTGTTGACGCTGGAAAACGCCAAAGGCTATTTCAACCCGTCATCGGTTATACGCAACTCTGCCAAACATGGAGTCAAGGCGTTGTACGAACTGCCCAAGATCAAGAAAAAATACGCAGCCTTCCTGGAAGAACAAGCGCCTGACCCGATGAAGTTCTTCCTCAAGGGCAAGTCATTGCCCCTCTCTCAGGGTGGCCATTGATGAGCAGGAATTCAGCGCTCGCCAAATGCAAAACCTTCGGCAGCCGGGCAGGGCAGGCCATCCGCTGGGCTATCCCGATGCAGATGTCCAGGCGGCAGCGCATACGCATTTCGTTTGATATCGATGACACGCTCGCCTGCCAACTCCACCACTGCGAAGTCGAACAAAGCCGATTGCCGGACTGTGTTCATCGCTGGCTGGGTGAGCCATTGCGCAGGGGGACACGCGCCCTGATCCGAGAGCTGCGCCGCCAGGATTGCAGCATCTGGGTCTATACGTCGTCCGGCCGCACGCCGTCCTACATCCGGCGTTGGCTGTTGCTCTACGGCATCCGCGTCGACGGCGTGGTCAACAGCGTGCTGCACAATCAGGCGCTAACGGACCATGGGCTGTCGAATGCCCCCTCGAAATATCCGCCGGCGTTCGATATCGATTTGCACGTCGATGATTCCGAGGGCGTGCAGATTGAAGGTGATGACCATGGCTTTCGCGTTGTCGTGGTGCATCCGGAAGATGACGGCTGGGCGCATAAAGTGCTGGAGGCGGTCGCCATTGTTCAGGCGCATCTGGCTTGGCAGCAGATGCCTGTCCAACGACCTTCGTTACGCCGAGTGCCGACTGTTTAGCGGCTGATTGGGTACCGCATCCGTTCTATACAAGCTCACGGACCCGGCTCATGGAATGTTGATCTCTGAAAGCTTGCTACGCGCTAAAGCCAAATTTGCTGCAGCAGCCGGTGGGTAGTCGCCTCAATCTTGAATTTGCTGGTGTAGGCATCTAGTTCTTTTTCGTAAAAAGCGTCAGCGAGGTTTGCGACATTCAGTCAGACGTTTCTGAATCTAATGGGGTCGATGCGGGTATTTGCCACGCGGGTTTCTTGTCATCCTGACTGTCGAAAATACGCCGCGCCTTGCGGAAATCCTCAACATTTTCGACAACCCAAGTCCAGATAGGGGACATGCGGATCAACAGTCCCATCCCCAGCGGCGTCAGCTCATACTCGACACGTGGCGGAATTTCTCCAAACTCCCGCCGAAACACCAAGCCATCCCGCTCCATGGAGCGTAGCGTCTTCGTCAGCATCCGCTGAGTCACACCAGTCATCTGCCTTTTTATTTCGGCATGGCGCATCGCGCCGTACACCCCCAACGCATGCAGGATACCTAACGACCAGCGGCTGCCTGCGTGAGCAAGCACTTCCCGCCGGATGCCATCATCGTCTTCTCTAAGCGTTCGGCAGATTGTCTCTGCCTGGCTGAGAGCTTCCTGATCAGTCATTTCTTTCTCTGGTATCACAGGTGTGCCTTCTTACGAGCGTTGCCTAATCGTGCAAGCATTTGCTCATCTTACAGGTAGCAAGTCTCAGGAGAAATCATGACCGAAGTGAACCAGCTTCCCCCCCAATCCATTCTCGTTCTAGGCGCCGGTGAGCTTGGGCTGCCGGTTCTGCGCAATCTTGCGCGAGTAGCAAAGCGTGCGCCCGGCTCCACAATCAGCGTCCTGCTCAGGGATTCGACCATCAACACTCAAGTGCCCGAGAAAAAGGTCGAAATCGATGAGCTTCGGGGCCTCGGCATCCAGATGGTCGCCACAGACCTTGTGAATGACTCAATCGATCAGCTGGCTGAAGTATTCGCACGTTTCGATACCGTAATAGGCTGTGCGGGTATGGTGGCAGGTCGGGAAACCCCGATGAAGCTGGCAACCGCTGCTCTCAAGTCCGGTGTGAAGCGCTACTTCCCGTGGCAGTTTGGTGTCGACTTCGAGGTAATCGGTCGGGGCAGTCCTCAGGATCTGTTCGATGCTCAGCTTGATGTTCGCGAATTGCTTCGTGCCCAGGATAAAACGGAATGGGTAATCATCTCGACGGGTATGTTCACCAGTTTTCTGTTCGAGCCTGCATTCGAAGTGGTCGACTTCGAAAACAATACCGTGAACGCGCTAGGCAGTCTGGAGACCAGCGTGACGCTTACGACTCCGGAAGACATTGGTGCGTTGACAGCGAAAATTGTTTTCTTCGAACCTCGCTTCCGCGATCAGATTGTGTACCTCTCGGGAGACACAGTGACGTACGGAGAGGTTGCGAGCCTGCTCGAACGTGTGCTGGGCCGTCCGTTCAAACGTAATGTGTGGACTGTTCCGCACTTGCTCCAAGAATTGGAGAAAGACCCAACACATCACATCAAAAAATACCGCGCTGTGTTCGCCCAAGGCAGAGGCGTGGCCTGGCGTAAAGCAGGGACTTTCAACGCGCAGCAGTCGATTCAAGTCACGACCGCTGAGGAGTGGGCCCGGGCAAATTTGGCTACCCCATCAGCACAAGGGCAGTAGCGGAACGAAAACGCAGGCGAGGGCAGGGAATGATGGCCTTTTGATTTCAAGCGAATATCGCTAGAATTCGTCCCCCTCTCTGTGAGCGGCATCAATACATTAAGCAAGGAAGTCGATATGCAATTTGGAAAAGCCATAGGCCTTGCCTTGGCCTTGAGCCTCAGTGGATGCGCCAGTTTCACCAAAGATGAAGTCGCCCCCGTGAATCTGCCTTCAATGGCCAGCTATTCGAACAAACCGAACGTCTATGTCGACTTCGATTTCTATCAGGGCGAACCCGACAATGCCAAAGCCACCGAGGTGCCTCAGGCCCGTGACATGCTCAAGCCCGATCTGAAGCGAGCCTTCGATGAATCAGGGCTTTTCGGGCGTGTAGTGTTCGACGAATTCCAGAAGCAACCCGGCGACTACAGCCTTCGCCTGAAGGTCTACAACCATGCGCCAGGCGGTGGGCAAATGGTCTGGGCGTTCATCAGCGGCCTCACGTTCACGGTCATTCCTGCGCTGGCAACCGACCAGTACACCGTGAGCCTGGAAACCTTGGACAATCAGGGCCAGCCGTTGGGCAAGACCAGCAATCATGACGCGGTCAACACTTGGATGGGTATCTGGTTCCTGCCGCTGGCGGGTAACACCCCCAAGGCTGCCGTCACCGACACCTTCAATCGCCAGGTCAATGCGCTGCTGAAAAACTGGGTCGACAACAACCGCATGAAGTATTCCGCTGTCGATACCCACATCCCACGGGGTTGAGACCGATAGAAAAAGAGCCGCAGTCGCGGCTCTTTTTTTTGATCACTTCAAGGCTTGAGTGAACTGTGGGTCGTTGTACAAGCTCTTGAGCAGATCTTGCAGCATAGGATTGTAGTTGTTAGCCGCCGCCGGAATGGCGATCGGACCGAAGAAGCTACTGTCCCACTCACGCTGCACGTCTTTAGTGGTTTCGTACAGGACCTGATCACCTTTACGCAGGGTGAAGCGTGCAGCCAGTTCGCCGTGCCCAGTGCCCACGCCGGCGGTGAGCTGGCTCTTGACCAACTGAACCTGCAGCTGCCGATCGGCACGAGGATCCAACAGACCCGCCTGACGGAGCTCATCGTTTATCGCAGCCTGGATGTGCAGTGGAACGCTGCCCACAGGCGAAGAAATCGGGTTCAGGCGCACGATCAGCGACCCTTGGCCCGTATCGGCATTCACCTGCGTCTCGCGCAGGGGCTGCATAGGCTCATTTTTCTTGAGCTGCTGAACGTTCTGGAAATTGGGTTCATAGCGGGTCATGGTCACGCCGCAGCCCTGGAGCAGCAATGCGCAGAACGGTAGAGCCAGGTAGAGCTTCTTCACAGCAAATCCTTATGTGCTTTTTTTGAAGGGGGGATTATCGACAGATAGCGTTGAGCCATCAAGGGTAGAGTGCCGCCTCACAACAACCGAAGGCAACTGAACGTCGAGACCTTGCGAGCCTCCAAATATCAAATAAAGGAGGATCCACGATGCAACCGAAAACTGAAGGCCTCGAAGAGCAAGGCCCTAGCGGCATGCCATTTATAAACCTTCCTGAAAAGCCCACGTCACCGCCCCTGAACGATGCCGACGCAACAGATGCTGCCGAGGCAGAGGAAGGCATCCAGGATGACGCAGAATCGATCTAGATTGGAGGAGCAGGGCAATCAAAAGGTGATTTCTGTCACCGCTGCTGATCTTGGCATCAATGTGGAGGATCCGAGCGGCCATGGGTTGTATAAATGGCTGCTCGCCAGTTTTCTGATCGGTAAAAGGATCCGTTCCTCTGTCGCCGTTGAGGCGTACCGGAACTTGGTTGACCGAAATGGCTTGGATACGCCTGACAAATTGGCTGGTTGCTCGCATCGCGACCTGGTCAGATATCTCGGCCAGGCTGGTTATGCCCGTTACGATGAGTCTACCGCGAGGCGTCTGCATTGCCTGGCTACCCGCATGTCCGGGGAATTGGATGCTCAGCTGAGCGCCCTGAGCAATGGCGGGCTGGACATCTCCACGTTCAGACGCTGGCTTTTAGGCTTCGAAGGAGTTGGCCCGAAGACTGTGGAGATCTTCATGCGCGAGGCAGCGGCAGTGCTTGAATAACAATCTTCAAAGGGATCTTTACGCTGAGTGCAGCCAGAGTGCCGCCTGGCCACCAAAGGAGTTACTGGCGTCTGCAGGTCGAAATGGATAGAGAGGAATAGGAGCCTTATAAACACATCGTTTAACATAATATACATTATGTGTAGCCAATGATCAGCCCAGGTGACGCCCTGTGCAGGCTTTTTTGCTGCGCTACCGCTGTCGGCCACGACGGTAAATGCGGCGCCTTTTGGACGACTGGCTCACGCTTTGAGGCCGGTTCAGCATGCTGACGAGGACCTGCCAGCCACGGGTTAAACTTCCATACGTGACAGCGACACTGAACTTCGTTAATTGACAAAAGCTTCCTGGACACCAGGCTGCCGATATCTCCAAGGAGACATGTCGACGCACCGTTCTCATCAATCCCCTTGTCAGATCCTGTAATAAATAGTCTCGTATGAAGTATTGGAAACCGTTGTAGGATTTCTTCCCCAATCATTTCCAGGTCTGTATGAACACCCTCCAGGAACCTCCCAGTCGCCTTTCAAGCAATCGTTTTCTCTCCTGTGCCCCAGCGCAGCCCCGGTCCCTCGCATTGACCGTCCGAGGGAGCGAATAATCCATGGAATGGATCGTTGACCCCACGGCATGGCTGGGCCTGCTGACGTTGATCGTGCTGGAGCTGGTGCTCGGCATCGATAACCTGGTATTCATCGCCATCCTGGCCGACAAACTTCCGCCCGAGCAGCGCGACCGTGCTCGCATCATCGGCCTGTCCCTGGCGTTGCTGATGCGCCTTGGCCTTCTTGCCAGCATCTCCTGGATGGTAACGTTGACCAACCCGCTGTTCGAGGTCTTCGGCAAGACGTTCTCGGGCCGGGATTTGATCATGCTGTTCGGTGGTGTGTTCCTGTTGTTCAAGGCGACCATGGAGTTGCATGAGCGACTCGAGGGCCACGTGGCGCAACGTTCCGGCAATGCTGCCTATGCGATGTTCTGGCCTATCGTTGCGCAGATTGTGGTGCTCGACGCGGTCTTTTCCCTGGATGCGGTGATCACGGCCGTGGGGATGGTGGAGCACCTGTCGGTCATGATGATCGCGGTGATGTTCTCGATCGGCTTGATGATGATCGCGAGCAAGCCGCTGACGAAATTCGTCAACGGCCACCCTACCGTCATCATGCTGTGCTTGGGCTTCCTGATGATGATCGGTTTCAGCCTCACGGCCGAAGGCCTGGGCTTCCACATCCCGAAAGGCTACTTGTACGCCGCGATTGGTTTCTCGATCCTGATCGAACTGTTCAACCAGCTGGCACGCTCGCGCCGCAAGAAAAGCCTGCAAGGTCTTCGGCCGATGCGCGAGCGTACCGCCCATGCAGTGTTGCGCCTGCTGGGCGGTCAAAAGCTGGGGCCCGATGAAGTCGGCGAGGAAATCGCCGACATGCTGGAGGGCGATGAACCGGAGCAGGTTTTCCATCGGCGCGAACGGGTCATGATCAGTGGCGTGCTGCAATTGGCCGAGCGCCCTATACGAAGCGTGATGACGCCTCGTGCGCAAATTGACCACCTCGACTTGGCAGACGCTCCGCAAGACATCCGTACGGCGCTGATGCACTCTTCTTACTCGCGCTTGCCGTTGATCCGCGAAGGACGCGTGGATGAGCCGCTAGGCTTTGTCCATAAGAAAGAACTGCTCAAGGAAATACTGGCGGGCAATCAGCCGAACCTGGAAGTCATGGCGCGCAAAGCCATCAACCTGCTCGACAGCTTCACGATCCTCAATGCACTGGAGCAAATGCGTAAAGAGTCGACCCACATCGCGTTCGTGGTGAACGAGTTCGGTGACTTCGTCGGCCTCCTCACCATGACTGACATCCTGGAATCCATTGCAGGTGAACTGCCGGACGCCAGTGAAATCGAAGGCCCGAATATCGTTCCCCAGCAAGACGGGTTCCTGGTCAGCGGCGCCCTGAATCTCAGTCAGGTCCGCGAACACATCGGCTTCCAGGCGAAAGCGACAGAGGATTACCAGACGCTGGCTGGTTTGGTGATGAGCCTGCTGGACCGCTTGCCGATCATTGGCGACACGCTCAGTTGCCAAGGATGGAGCATGACCGTGATGGAGGTTGAAGAGCGTCGAGTGACCAAGGTGCTGTTGCGTCAGGAATAGGCACAGAGATGCAATTGAAAGGAGCCATGACGGTGAGTGTCGATATCGATTGCGTAGTCGTGGGTGCGGGTGTCGTCGGTCTTGCCGTCGCGCGAGAAATGGCCCTGGCAGGTCATGAAGTGCTGGTGATTGAAGCCGGAGAAGCGATTGGTATCGGCACAAGCTCGCGTAACTCGGAGGTGATCCATGCCGGGATCTATTACCCGCCCGGCAGCCTCAAGGCCCGGTTGTGCGTCGAGGGCAGGCCTGCACTTTATGCCTACTGCGATAGCCATGGCGTCAGCACACGTAAAACTGGAAAGCTGATCGTCGCCAAGGATGAAGCGCAAGTTCGCCAACTGGAAGTCTTGCTCGAGCGAGGACGGGTGAATGGCGTGGAGGATCTACGCCTGCTCGATCGTGAGCAAGCCCTCGCGCTGGAACCTGCCCTTGAATGCATCGCAGCGTTGTATTCGCCGTCGACCGGCATCGTCGATTCACATGCGTTGATGTTGGCGCTGCAGGGCGATGCTGAAGCGGCGGGCACCACCATCGCGTTCCACTCGCCCCTGATCAGCGCTCAGGTCATCGCTGAGGGTTTCCTTCTCAATGTCGGAGGGCCGGCACCGATGGCACTGTCCTGCCGCCTGCTGATCAACGCGGCCGGCCTCAAAGCGCCTGCATTAGCCAGGCGCATGGAGGGCTTGGCGCAACAAACGGTACCCCGGGATTACCTGTGCAAAGGCAGCTACTTCAGCCTGGCCAAGCGCGCGCCCTTCACACATCTCATCTACCCCGCGCCGGAGGCCGCCGGCCTCGGGGTTCACATGACCTTGGACCTGGGCGGCCAAGCGCGTTTCGGCCCGGACACCGAATGGGTCGAGGCCGAGGACTATCGGGTCGATCCATCGCGGGCCGATGCCTTCTATTCAGCGATTCGCAGCTATTGGCCCGGTTTACCGGACAACAGTTTGCAACCCGGGTACAGCGGGATTCGCCCGAAAATTTCCGCACCTGGCGAACCTGCCAGCGACTTTCTCATCAGCAGTGAACGGCTGCACAACGTTCCGGGATTGATCAATCTGTTCGGGATCGAATCGCCCGGGTTGACCTCTTGCCTTGCCATTGCCAAGCGGGTTCGGGGGCTGCTTGAGCGCTAGCCACCGAGGACCGCCTGGCTCGGGACCGCGCAGGTCATGACTCCTGCAACTTGCGCAACTCACCGCCCTCCTCCTTCAGACGCTCCAGATACGCGCTGGCGTCCAACAGTTGATAAGGAAAATAAAGCCCTGGCGGAGTCGGTGGCTGGCCGTCCAACCCGAGCAGCCGTTCCAGGGTCATAGCGACGCTGAGACCGGTCAAGGGCGCAGCGCCTGCCGGGTGGATGACCGCATGACGTGTATGCAGCGGTTCGCCTTCGAGGTCATCGCCAACGAGTTCGATGATGATCTCGGTAGACATCGGCCTACCCTGGCGTCGGCTTGAGCTCACCGCGGTGGCCATGTTGAACTGGACATTCGGTGCGCCCGTCGCCGCCGCCAGACCAACGACATCAATGGACGAGAAGCCCCCAGCCTCGATTTGCGTCCCATCCACCGCGCGGAAAATTGCCTTGGACTCCTCCCCTTCGCGCCAGACGAAGACACTGTCTCGGCGAGTCAGCGCGGCGGGCAGCATTTTGTTCAAGTGTTCAAAGTCGGTGGCGACGGTCGGGCCGCCGGTGTCCTGCTCATCGACCAGCGCGTTGATACGGATATCGTGGACTCGGCTGAATGCCTGGGCAATGCTCAGTGTCGATACTGTTGTCGCGCCGGCCATCCACTCGTAACCCAGAACAATGGGCGAGGCGTCAGGCCTATGCATATACGTCGCGATTTCCGGTGCGATCTCGAAGACACCGGAGGAAATGCTGAGGTGCGGTACGCCGCGCATTTGCGCAAAACGCAATCCGGCAAGGGCATGGTCCATGTAAAAGACCACGACGGCGCTGAGCGGGTGTTCGCCGAGGCCCAGGTCGTCGGCGGCAGAGTCAATCACCACGCCCTGCGCCTCACCAATGTGCTCCGCGGCGCGCTGAGCCTTGGCAAGGTCGCGACCACCGATCAGCAGGGGGACGTCGGGATGAGCGGCGCGCAGCGCCCGGGCCGTGTGGTGGCCAATGGCGCCAGAACCGCCCATTAGCAAGATAGGATCAATTGACATGGTGTGTTCTCCTTGTCTCTGGTTTAAACCTACTTTCAGTAGGTAAGCTAACACAACATGACGCACCCAAACCTACCATTGGTAGGTTTTTATCGACCAGGAACGAAAACGTGCAGAAAAACACTGAGCAAAGCGCTATCAGCTCCCCTCCTCGCCGGCTTTCGAAAGCCGAACGGCGGCGACAGTTGCTCGATACCGCGTTATTGATCGTGCGCGAGGAAGACGCGGATCGCTTGACCTTGGGGCATCTGGCCGTGCGCGCCGGTGTATCCAAACCAGTGGTCTACGATCATTTCGGCACCCGCTCGGGCCTGTTGATCGAGCTATACAAGTGGATCGATACCGAGCGGGTCACCGCTTTCCGTGACGCCATGTCCAAGACTGCGCGGAGCCTGGAGGAGACGGCCCAAGTCCTGGCCAGCGCCTACATTCAGTGTGCGGCGGATAACACCGACGAATTCCATGCCGTGGGTGCAGCCCTGGCAGGCAGCGAGGAGAAGGCGGCGGTGTTCCAGGAGCTTCTGGATAACTGCGTGCAGATGTTCATGTCTGTGCTCGAACCCCATACGACGTGGTCAGCGGACGAACTCGAGCGATACTGCATTGGCCTGGTTGGCGCGGGAGAAGCCCTGTCCGGCGCGTTGGTACGGGGGCGGCATGGCGAAGACGAGGTCATCGGAACGTTCGCTTCACTGATTCGAAGCGTCATAGAACCGACAGGGACCCAACGTTAGTCGCTGCCGTAACGGACCCGGGATGCTTACTGTCCGATTGACTGCTGTGGTGCTCAACGCAGCTTCAAATACACCCCGGCCAGCCCGTCCTGTGAATCCGGCACCGCGTTGTAGCCAATGACCGCAAAGCCTTTCACCAATTGAATGTGATACGGCCCGTTCTTCTCGCTGGCTTGCGGCTCGCGCACGATGATCAGGTTGTCGGTGTCCATCGGCACGATGTGATGCTCAGTCACGCTGTCCTTCGTGGTCACGGTGAACTCGGCGACTTCTTTCCCATTGGCGTCGTGGTCCGGGAGGATCTTCAAGTCCAGATCCGCGTCATGCCCCAGGGCATCCTGGCGCATCCGGTAATGGCCGCTGCGCTGATCAGCGTCGACATCGTCGATTTTATCGGCCTCCAATTCCCGTTCTTCGTCATGCAGCAGGACAGCCCGCTGGTTGTCGTCGCCCTTGGCATCGCTGACCCAAGTACCGGTGAAAAAATAGGGTTCGACGTTTTCCCGGGAGATCCGCCAGGTACCCGTTTGAACACCGTCGCCGGCATATTCATGGAGGCTGATAAGGCCATCGTCAGCGTCTTCCCGAATGCCCAGCAGTTTGATCGGTTCGCTATTGTCCGCCTGGGTAAAGCGCACTTCGCCAATGATCACGGCGCCTTGCGCCTGATACCAGAGCTCTACCGGGGTCTTGGCGTCGAGGGTGCCGGCAAGGATCACCGGATCCTCCTTTTCCGGACCTTCCAGGCGCGATTGTTCGTGCCACTGGCCTTCTTTCAATTCACCCGTGATGCGCAGCGTGTAGCCACCGGGCATGCTGGTGTTTTCGCCTGGCTCGGTGGGCTGGATTTGCTCCTCGGTGCTCGAATAGAGCAGCACCAACTCGTCGCCACGCATTTTCCAGTGGGTGGCGCGTGTCCAGCAGCAGTCGCGGTCGGTTTGCGAAAGCAGGATGCCGTCCAGCGGACTGACGGAGAACATGCCCTTGCTGTCCTCCTTTGCCAGGTTCGTCAGGGCCGGGTTGAGGACCCATTGGGCTTTCTGCGGCTCCTGCAGGTAGACGTCGAATGTCGGCTTGTAGCTCGCTTCGGGATCATTGCCGTTGCGAATCGCCAAGTCCTGGCGTCCGTCGAAGTTGAAGTCGTCGAAGTACAACAGGCTCTGTGGGCCAAGTAGCCAGTTACCGACCTTACCATTGCGGTCCACGGGCACATTGCCGGCGGGTGTCTGCAATTGCTGCAGGATTTCGAGGGTTTTGCTGTCGCGCACGGTAATGAACGCTTGTGCCAGCTGATGTGGATCTTCCGGCGGCTCCGGGAACAGCACGTCGATCAGGTACTGACCGCTGCGATCGTTCACCGAAAACGCCCGCGGCTCGGCCATGGCCGAGGCTGCCAGAGCCGTGGAAAGAAGCACACTGCCGACAAGCGAACGCATCCATCGACTTCCTTGCTGAAATTCGGGGCCGCAGTTTAGCGACAACCGTGATTCATCGCGAGACGACTGTTGCTATCAGATAAGCCAGGACTGTAACTGACGCCCTCCTCGCCCTTCGCTTACTGTCGTGGCTCATCCCACGGAGTGATCCCCATGCCGGATACCGCCAATCTCTACCTGTTCGTGATCGCTGTCGTGCTTCTGCTGATCGTTCCGGGGCCCAACATGGCCTTTGTCACCAGCCATGCCTTGGCCCACGGCTGGCGTGCCGGCGTCGCGGCCGCCCTCGGCATTGCCTTTTCGGACGCGCTGATGACGCTGATGGTCAGCGCTGGTATTGGCGCGCTGGTCATGAGCTGGGCGCCAGCGTTCGACGTGCTGCGCCTGGCCGGGGCCGGTTATCTGCTGTGGCTGGCCTGGCAAGCACTGAAAACGCCGGCAGCGACGCAGGATAGCCAGCTCCAGGCGGCTTCGCTGTGGAAAATCTTCTGCCGAGGCACCCTCAACAGCCTCTTGAACCCCAAGGCGCTGCTGTTCTTCATGGTGTTCCTGCCCCAGTTCGTCAACCTCAAGGCCGGCGGCGTGGGCCTGCAGTTGATCTTCCTCGGAGCCTTGCTGGCACTGATTGCACTGGTCTTCCATACGCTGCTGGGGGTTGGCGCCGCACAGCTCAGGGCAAAACTGGCAAGCGGTGGGATTTCAAGACGCCTGGGCACCTATGGTTTTGCCGGGGTCATGGCCGCGCTGGCGGCACGCCTGTTATTTCTTGACCGACCGCTTTGACCTGCGGCGCCCCTGCGCCAGCCGTTGTCCTATGCTTACTCGACCTATTGCCGGAGCTGGATCGATGTCGCTCTCCGAAACCACCCTCCTCCAAAGCTGGCACCACAATGCCCGAGCCTGGATCGAAGCCATCCGCACGGGGGCCATCGAAAGCCGCCAGACGGTCACCGACCAGGCCATGCTGCTGGCGGTACTGAGCCGTCAGCCCGAGCGCGTGCTGGACCTGGGCTGCGGCGAAGGTTGGTTGCTGCGGGCGCTGGCTGAACGGGGTGTCGAGGCGGTGGGTGTGGATGGCGACGCGACCTTGGTCGATGCGGCCCGGGCGTCGGGATCCTCGCCGGTGCATCTGGCAAGCTATGAAGCGCTGGTAGAGGCGAAGGTGGACGTCGGCAGCGGGTACGACCTGGTCTGCGCCAACTTCGCCCTGTTGCATCAGGACATCATCCCGCTGCTCGCCGCCATGAACGCCCTACTCAGCCCTGGCGGTGCTCTGGTGATCCAGACATTGCATCCCTGGACCGTGGCGGCGGGCAATTATCAGGACGGCTGGCGGGAAGAGACCTTCGATGGGTTCAAAGGCCAATGGCAGCCGATGCCGTGGTACTTCCGCACCCTGTCCAGTTGGCTCAATGCCTTGGACATGGCTGGTTTTCGACTGGTGGGCCTGCAGGAGCCGCAGCACCCGCAAAGCCCGGTGCCGCAGTCATTGCTTCTGGTGGCCGAGCAATCCCCGTCATGGCGTTAGCGACTCGACGGTACCCCCTTTGGTGTTACCGGAATATCTTTACCACAGCGCCACCGTATAGCTGACGATCAGCCGATTCTCATCCAGGTCGTTACCGAAATTCGAGCGCACCGTCGCGTTGCGCCATTTCAAGCCCAGCCCCTTCAACGTGCCGTCTTGCACCACATAGGCAATGTCCGTGTTGCGCTCCCATTCCTTGCCTTCGCCCGCGGCGCTGCGTTGGACGTTGTCGCCACTGATGTATCGAGTCATGAAGGTCAGGCCGGGCACGCCAATGGCCGCGAAGTTGTAGTCATAACGCGCTTGCCAGGAACGCTCGTCGATATTGGCGAAGTCGCCGATCTGCACAAAGTTGACCAGGTACGGATCGCTGCGGCCGATGTAGGGGAACGGATCCTCACCGCTCATGCGCTGGTAGCCCAGGCCGACGGCATGGCCCGCCAGGCTGTAGGTGAACAAGGCGCCGAAGGCCTGGTTGTCGAGATCGCGGAAGCTGCCGTCTTCGGCGCTGCGGGAATAACGCACGTCACTCTTGAATGACTGACCTGCGCCCAGGTCCAGGGTGTGGACGAACCCGAGGTAGTTTTGCTGGTAGATGTCTTGCAACTGGCTATAGCGGTATTGCGCCGTGAGGTTCGGCAGGAACTGATAGTCCGCCCCGGCGAACCGGAACTGGTCACTGCTGCCACCGATGCGGTTGGCGGTCATGTCCTGGTAGTCGGTGGAGTCGACAAAATTGATCTGCGAGAGTTGCCCAGCGGTCAGCTTCAAGCGATCGATTTCCTGCACGCTCAGTAATCCACCCTTGAACGTTCCCGGCAACAGGCGCGTGTCGTTGGAACTCACCGCCGGGTCCTTGATCTGCAACGTCCCCAGTTTCAAGGTGCTATTGGACAGGCGCACCTTGGCGGTCAGGCCCAATTCGCCATAACGGTCCTGGGAACCGCCAGACAAATCCGCTGGCAACAGATTGGTGCCGGCCGTGCCGCCGCCGGAGTCCAGTTTGAAACCGGCCATGCCCAAGGCATCGAGGCCGAAACCTACGGTCCCGGCGGTGTATCCCGATTCCATCCGCAGCAGAAAGCCCTGGGTCCATTCCTCGGCCTTGTCCCGTGCCCCTTCCTGGCGAAAGTCGCGGTTGAAGTAGAAGTTGCGGGCCTCCAGGCTGCCTTTGCTGTCGGCGATGAAATCAGCCTGGGCGCACGGCACGCCGATCAGGCTCAGGCCGAGCAAGGTGCCCGCCGAGGTGCAGGTCCATCGAGGGAATGTGGCATGTCGCATGGCGCGCTCCTTTTATGGGCGCGAGCGAACCCACCAGGGGCTGTGCGCACGCCTCGTTATTGTTGTCATGGGGTATCGGCGCGGTGGGGCTGCGTCGTGGAGCGGATTCTTGGTGCCGGATCCGCGCAGCGTCAAACGGGAAAAAAGCCGGATTGGGCATAAGAAAATTTGATGCGCCCGGGGGCCCGATCTGGAGTAACAATTGCAATCATAAGAACCACACGCCTCCAGAGAACCTTCATGAACCTCAAATTCCTCGAAACCTTCGTCTGGGTCGCCCGGCTGCAAAGCTTCAGCCTGACCGCCGAGAAGATGTTCAGTACCCAGGCGGCGATCTCCAGCCGGATCGCTTCGCTGGAAGAGGAACTGGGCCTGCGCCTGTTCGTGCGAGATTCGCGCGGGGTCTCGCTGACACCCGAAGGCCTCAAGGTGCTCGACTACGCGCAACAGATGCTCGACGTCCAACGGGCGCTGAAGCAATCACTGGACACCAGCAGCCCCCAGCAAGGCCTGGTGCGCATCGGCGTGATGGATACGGTGATCCATACCTGGCTCAGCCCATTGATGTCGATGCTGATGCAGGCCTTCCCCGCCGTGGAAATCGAAATCACCGCCGATGCCGCACGCAACCTCTGTGAGCAATTGCAGAAAGGCTACCTGGACATCGTGTTCCAGACCGATCTGGTGCGCCACGAAAGCGTGCGCAACCTGGAACTGGGGCACTACCCCATGCACTGGATCGCCGCGAGCCAGTCGATCTATGCCCGACCCTATGGGTCGTTGGTGGAGATGGCCAGCGAACGCATCATCACCTTTGTCAAGCATTCGCGACCGCATCAGGACGTGCTCAACCTGCTGTACGCCCATGGCGTCAGTGCGCCGCGGGTCAGTTGCGTCAATTCGGTCTCGGCCATGACCCGGCTGATTCGTGACGGCTTCGGCATCGGCGCCTTGCCGGCCGCGCTGGTGGCCAAGCCCCTGGCCAGCGGCGAATTGATCCAGCTCGAACCCGGTACCGCCCTGCCCCAATTGGACGTCGTTGCGTCCTGGCGCGCTGGCGTCGGCCTGGAGTTGATCGAGAGCATCGTCCAGATGAGCCGCCAGGTGGTCAGCCAGTACGCCATCGATGTCGGGCCGTTACGCATGGTGGCCGCCCCCGGCCTGAACAGCCAACCGCCCCTCGAATAACTTTTAGTTGTCGCGGGGTACCAATATTCCTTGTTGGACGTCCCAACCACGGTGTTCTCAAAGTAGCGAACGAACACTTGGAGACCCCGTGATGACGTCCTTCGAACAACTGCAGCAATGCACGCCTCTCGTCCTGCGCCAAAGCATCGCCGACGGCCAGTACCAGGGCCATACCAGCGGCCTGGGCCAGGGTCGCGTGCAAGCCAATATCGTGATTCTGCCCGGCGACTGGGCCAATGAATTCCTGCGCTACTGCACCCTCAACCGCCAGGCCTGCCCGGTGCTTGACGTGACCGAGCCAGGGGATCCGTTCTTCCGCAACCTGGGCGCCGCCATCGATATCCGTCATGAAGTGCCTCAATACCGGGTCTATCGCCACGGCGAGTTGAGCGAATCGCCGGTGGACATCGAACACCTGTGGCAGGACGACCTGGTGGCCTTCGCCCTCGGTTGCTCGTTCTCCTTCGAACAACCCTTGCAGGAGGCCGGCATCCGTTTGCGACACATTGAACTGGGGCGCAATGTCGCGATGTTCCAGACCAACATCGACACGCGACCCACCGCCCGCCTGTCTGGCAAGATGGTGGTGACCATGCGGCCTATGAAAGCCGCCGCAGCCATCCAGGCGATCCAGATTACCGGGCGCATGCCCAATGTCCACGGCGCCCCGGTGCACATCGGCGATCCATCGCTGATCGGTATTCAGTCCCTGGACACGCCGGACTACGGCGATGCCGTACCGGTGGAAGCGGACGAGATCCCGGTGTTCTGGGCCTGCGGCGTGACGCCTCAATCGGTGGTGCAGGCCTCGCGTCCACCGCTGTGCATCACCCACGCCCCGGGCTGCATGCTGGTGACGGACTTATGGAACAGTGATTTGTAGGCCTCGAACGAGGCTGCTTTCCGACTTGAAGGGATACACGATGAATACCGCTCAGTTCTCGATCCAACAGTACATCCGAGCCAAGGACGGCAACCGCCCGCACCTGCTGGACCAGGCCTTTACAGCGGCGGCTATCCTGGACATGGTCGTGCACACCGGCGCCATCACGTTTCCCGACCACGTTGAAGGCCGCGCCGCCATTGGCGATGTGCTGGTCAGGCGCTTCGGCCAGACCTTCGAAAACGTCTACACGTTCTGCCTGGCCGACCCTCCGCCGGCAAACGCCGAGGCGTTCCAGTGCAAATGGCTGGTGGCGATGTCAGACAAGAACAGCGGCGAGGCGCGTGTCGGTTGTGGCCTGTACGACTGGCAGTTCGATCCGCAGTCGCAACGGGTCGAGCGATTGACCATCACCATCGAACACATGAAGACTCTGCCAGCGACCGATCTGCCGATGATCATGGCCTGGGTATCGACGTTGGACTATCCATGGTGCCGGCCCGAGGCGATTATTGATAACGCGCCGGATTCGGGCGCGCTTCAGGACGTGATCCACTACGTGACGGATCTCTGACCAGGCCGACCCCGCGCTTTCAGGAGTCTTGCATGACTGTTCCAAGGAACCGCCCCCAGTGAACATCAAGTTTCTCGAAACCTTCGTCTGGGTGGCCCGGCTGAAGAGCTTTCGCCTCACCGCGGAAAAGCTGTTCACCACCCAGGCCTCCATTTCCAGCCGGATCGCCGCCCTGGAAGACGAAATGGGCGTGCGCCTGTTCGTGCGCGACTCCAAAGGGGTGTCGCTGACCTCCGAAGGCCAGCGCGTGCTGGAATACGCCGAGCGCATCATGGACACCCTGCAAAGCATGAAAGCCGTGATCAAGGATCCGCGCCAAGTGCGCGGCCGGATCCGCATCGGTGCGATGGATACGGTGATCCACACCTGGCTCAGTCCGTTAGTGACACGCCTGATGGAATGCTACCCGGCCCTGGAAATCGAACTGTCGGCCGACACCGCGAGCAACCTCTGCTCACAGCTGGAAAAAGGCTACCAGGACATCATTTTCCAGACCGACATCCTGCGCCTGGACAGCGTGCGCAATGCGTTGCTGACCCGTTATCCGATGCACTGGGTGGTGCGCACCGGCTCCGCCTATGACCGAGCCTATGGGTCACTGGACGATCTGTCCCAGGAACGCATCGTGACATTTTCACGCAACTCACGGCCCCACCAGGACATCCTCAACCTGCTGCACTCGGCCAACATCGTCTCGCCCCGCATCAACTGCGTGAACTCGGCCTCGGCCATCACCCGCCTGGTTCGCGACGGCTTTGGCATCGGCGCCATGCCCGCGGCGCTGGTGGTCGGCGAACTGGCCCAGGGCACATTGACCTTGGTGGACGGCGTGCCACTGCCATCGGTCATGGACATCGTCGCCAGTTGGCGGACCGGCGCCGGAATGGAGCGGGTGGAAGACATCGTCAGCCTGACCCGGGAAGTGGTCGGCGAGTTCGTCGCGCAACTGCCAGCCGCGTACCGATTGGCGGGGC
Organism: Pseudomonas sp. NFACC14; assembly: GCF_900106885.1. NCBI lineage: Bacteria > Pseudomonadati > Pseudomonadota > Gammaproteobacteria > Pseudomonadales > Pseudomonadaceae > Pseudomonas > Pseudomonas sp. NFACC14. The sequence goes on along the minus strand of NZ_FNOA01000006.1, from coordinate 145,041 downwards.
AAGACTTCAGCGGGCTGTAAGTGAACTGCAACATCCCCGACTTATTCTGAACCAAGCGCACTGCGGCGAACGCTGGTTGTGCATGTCGCTCGCTCGGAATGATCCAGGGAATCCGCCATGAAGATCAGTGTATTCGGAAGTGGTTACGTAGGGCTGGTGCAAGCCGCCGTGTTGGCCGAGGTGGGCCATGACGTGGTGTGCATGGACATCGACGAGCGCAAGGTCGACAGCCTTCGGCAAGGCCAGGTGAGTATTTTCGAACCCGGCCTGGCCGCGCTGGTGCGCGAAGGGCTGGAGGCCGGGCGTTTGCACTTCACCTGTGACGAACAGCTTGCCGTGCAACACGGCCAGGTGCTGTTTATCGCGGTGGGTACGCCCTCCCGGGACGATGGCAGTGCCGACCTGAGCCAGGTGCTGGCCGTTGGCGAGGCCGTCGCCCGTTATCGCGAGCAACCGCTCATTGTGGTTGAGAAGTCCACCGTGCCGGTGGGCACCGGTGACGTGCTGCGGGCGCACATCGACAAATGCCTGCTCAAGGCCAGTCGCTTGCTGCAGTTCGATATCGTCTCCAACCCCGAATTCCTCAAGGAAGGCTCGGCCGTCGCCGATTGCCGGCGTCCGGATCGCATCGTGATCGGCTGCGAGCGCGATGAAGTGCGCGAAACCATGCGCGACCTGTACGCACCGTTCAACCGCAACCATGACCGGGTCCTGTTCATGGACCTGCGCAGCGCCGAGCTGACCAAATATGCCGCCAACGGCATGCTGGCGACCAAGATCAGCTTTATCAACCAGATCGCCGAACTGGCCGAACACCTGGGAGCCGACATCGAGTCCGTGCGCCTGGGCATCGGCGCCGACTCGCGCATCGGTTACCACTTCATCTACCCGGGATGCGGCTATGGCGGCTCGTGCTTTCCCAAGGACATGCGCGCCCTGATCCACACCGCCGAGCAGGCGCACTGTTCCAGCGACCTGCTGCAAGCGGTGGAAGCCATCAACGGCCGGCAGAAACACAAGCTGTTCGAGCGGATCAACGCGTTCTACCAGGGCGACCTGCGGGGCAAGACCTTCGCGCTGTGGGGCCTGGCGTTCAAACCCAACACCGACGACATGCGCGATGCGCCGAGCCGTACCCTGCTGGAGTCGCTCTGGGCTGCGGGAGCCAGTGTCCGCGCCTTTGACCCCGAGGCGATGCAGCAGACGCAATTGCTCTATCCCGACGAAACCCGACTCATGCTGATGGGCACGCCGGAATCGGTGTTGCCGGGGGCCGACGCGCTGGTCATCTGCACCGAATGGCAGCCCTTCAAGGCGCCGGACTTCGAGCTGATCCGGCAGCGGCTCAAGGCCCCGGTGATTTTCGACGGGCGCAACCTGTTCGACCCCGAACGCATGGCCGACAAGGGCTTTACCTATTTTCCGATGGGCCGCGGCCAGTCACGCAACCTGCCCATTGCCCAGCAAACGTGGTTCCCCGCCTCGAGAAGCGCTTGACTCTGACCGTTACCTCAAAATTAATGCACTCAACCAGCATTAATATGAATTTGTAAGCAAGGGTTGTGACCGGCACACTGTGCACCGTTCCTCCCCCAACTGTTGGAACACTTAAAGGGCTTTCTGGGATTTTCCCGTAAGCCCATTTTTTTGTTCGTTTTTTGGATTCTCGCTAAATGCTTTCTCGCTGGTTTCCCGCCGCCATTAATACCCGTCCCTCCGAATGGAGCCGCGCCGCCCTCGGCATGGCACTGGGGACGATGTTCAGTGTCTGGCTATGTGGCCAGGTCTTTGGCCTTGAGGTGGCGCAACACCTGATCGGCCCGCTCGGCGCTTCGGCCGTGTTGTTGTTTGCTGTGTCCTCAGGCGCCCTCGCCCAGCCCTGGTCGATTGTCGGGGGTTACCTCTGTGCGTCGGTCGTGGCACTGCTGGTGGCCCATGTATTGGGGCGGACGCTGGGCAGCGCCTGCCTGGCGGCCGGCATGGCGCTGGTGTTGATGTGTTGGCTGCGTTGCCTGCACCCACCGGCAGGCGCCCTGGCGGCGACCTTGGTGCTGGCGGATCCGTCCATCGTTGCCCTGGACTGGCAGGCGGTCGGCGCGGCCATGTTGGCTGGCTCCGGGTTGCTCGCCTGTGCGCTGGCCTACAACAACCTGACGCGAGTGCGCTATCCCAAGCGCGTCAGCGAACCGGCGGCCGTCATTCCAGCTGACCATCCTCCCGTCGACCGCCAGGCCATCACCGCCGAAGACCTGAAATTGGCCCTGGCGGAAATGGAGGCCTTTTTCGACGTCACCCCGCAAGATCTCGAACAATTGATCCATGCCAGCGAGCGAAACGCCAGGCGCCGCAGCATCGCGGAGGTGCTTTCCGGTCACGGTTGAGCCTGTGACTGCTATAAATATGCAGACAGGACCTGCACGTATCCCGGTTGTGCAAGGCAAATTTGCACTGGTACGATCCTGAACGGGTACGCGCGACACCATTCGTAAAAAACAATAAAAGCAGGGAGTTAGCGATGACAGCTCAGGTTTCATCCCAAGCTGCGGAAACCATGGACACCGTGACCAATGAGGTGTTGGTCGACGTTCGCAATCACATTGGCCATTTGACCCTGAACCGCCCCGCCGGCCTGAATGCCCTCACCCTGGGCATGGTGCGCAGCTTGCAGCAACAACTCGATACCTGGGCACTCGACCCACACATTCGCGCGGTGATACTGCGTGGCGCGGGCGACAAGGCCTTCTGCGCCGGCGGCGATATCCGCTCGCTGTACGACAGCCACCAGCAAGGCGACACCCTGCATGAAGATTTCTTCGTCGAGGAATACGCCCTCGACCTGACGATCCACCATTACCGCAAACCGATCCTCGCCTTGATGGACGGCTTCGTGCTGGGCGGCGGCATGGGCCTGGTGCAAGGCGCCGACCTGCGGATCGTGACCGAACGCAGTCGCCTGGGCATGCCGGAAGTCGCCATCGGTTATTTCCCGGACGTGGGCGGCAGTTATTTCCTGCCGCGCATTCCTGGTGAGCTGGGGATCTACCTGGGGGTCAGCGGCGTACAGATCCGTGCCGCTGACGCGTTGTACTGCGGGTTGGCCGACTGGTATCTCGACAGCCGCAAACTCAAACAGCTCGACGAGCGCCTCGATCGGCTGGAATGGCACGACACGCCGCTCAAGGACCTGCAAAGCCTGCTGGCCAAACTCGGCCAGCAACAACTCCCTGCGCCCCCCCTGGCCGATTTGCGGCCGGCCATTGACCATTTCTTTGCCCTGCCCGATGTGCCAAGCATGGTCGAGCAGTTGCGCCAGGTCACCGTCGTCAACAGCCACGAATGGGCGCTGAAGACCGTAGACGTGCTGGACAGTCGCTCGCCCCTGGCCATGGCCGTGACCCTGGAAATGTTGCGGCGCGGTCGGCATCTGAGCCTGGAAGACTGTTTTGCCCTGGAACTGCACCTGGACCGGCAATGGTTCGAACGCGGTGACCTGATCGAGGGCGTGCGCGCCTTGCTGATCGACAAAGACAAAAACCCGCGCTGGAACCCGCCGACCCTGGAGGCGCTGGACGCCGACCATGTCGCGAGTTTCTTCGACGGCTTCGACGACTACGGGAACTGAGCCATGCACGACCTCGAACTGACCGAAGAACAAGTGATGATCCGCGACATGGCCCGGGACTTCGCCCGTGGTGAAATCGCCCCCCATGCCCAGGCGTGGGAAAAGGCCGGCTGGATTGACGACGGCCTGGTGGCGAAGATGGGCGAACTGGGCCTGTTGGGGATGGTGGTTCCGGAAGAATGGGGCGGCACCTACGTCGATTACGTGGCCTATGCCCTGGCGGTGGAGGAAATCTCCGCGGGCGACGGTGCCACCGGGGCGCTGATGAGCATCCACAACTCGGTGGGTTGCGGGCCGGTCCTGAATTTTGGCACCGATGAACAGAAACAGACCTGGCTGGCCGAGCTCGCCAGTGGCCAGGCCATTGGCTGCTTCTGCCTGACCGAACCCCAGGCCGGTTCCGAAGCCCACAACCTGCGCACCCGCGCCGAACTGCGCGATGGCCAGTGGGTGATCAACGGCGCCAAGCAGTTCGTCAGCAACGGCAAGCGAGCGAAATTGGCCATCGTGTTTGCGGTGACGGACCCGGAGCTGGGCAAAAAAGGCATTTCGGCGTTCCTGGTGCCCACGGATACACCTGGGTTCATCGTCGATCGCACCGAACACAAGATGGGCATCCGCGCCTCGGACACCTGCGCGGTCACCTTGAGCAACTGCACCATCCCCGAGGCCAACCTGCTGGGCGCGCGAGGCAAAGGCTTGGCCATCGCGTTGTCCAACCTGGAAGGCGGTCGCATCGGTATCGCGGCGCAAGCCTTGGGCATCGCCCGCGCGGCATTCGAAGCGGCGCTGGCCTACGCGCGCGATCGCGTCCAGTTCGACAAGCCGATCATCGAGCACCAGAGTATCGCCAACCTGCTGGCCGACATGCACACCCGCATCAACGCCACCCGCCTGCTCATCCTCCACGCCGCCCGCCTGCGCAGCGCCGGCAAGCCATGCCTGTCGGAAGCCTCCCAGGCCAAGCTGTTTGCCTCGGAAATGGCCGAGAAGGTCTGCTCCTCAGCCATACAGATTCACGGTGGGTACGGGTACCTCGAGGATTACCCGGTAGAACGCTATTACCGCGATGCGCGGATCACCCAGATCTACGAAGGATCGAGCGAGATACAGCGGATGGTCATCGCTCGGGAACTCAAGCACTACCTGGCGTAACTGCAGGAAAAGCATCGCGAGCAAGCTCGCTCCCACAGGGTCCAGTGCTGTACGCAAATGCTGCGTACAGCCCAAATCCAGTGTGGGAGCGAGCTTGCTCGCGATGGCGGTGGGTCTGTCACTTCCATGCTGGATGTGTCGGCGTCTTTGCGGGCAAGCTCTCTCCCACAGGGGCAGTGGCGTATGCAAATGCTGCTGCGCACACCTTCGGCACCCTGTGGGAGCGAGCTTGCTCGCGATGGCGTCAGCCGGAACGCCGCCTTACTTGTCCTGAAACGCCGCCGCGCGCTTGGCCACGAATGCCGCCATGCCTTCTTTCTGATCCTGCGTCGCGAACGCCGCGTGGAATACCCGGCGCTCGAAACGTACGCCTTCGGACAGGCTGACTTCAAACGCGCGGTTGACGCTTTCCTTGACCATCATGCTGATGGGCACCGACTTGGAGGCGATCAACGCTGCGGTTTTCAGCGCATCGTCCAGCAGTTCATCGGCCGGTACGATCCGCGCGACGATGCCGCAGCGCTCGGCTTCTACCGCGTCGATAAAGCGCCCGGTCAGGCACATTTCCATGGCCTTGGCCTTGCCCACCGCCCGGGTCAGGCGCTGGGTGCCGCCCATGCCCGGCAGTACGCCGAGGTTGATTTCCGGCTGGCCGAACTTGGCATTGTCGCCGGCCAGGATGAAGTCGCACATCAACGCCAGCTCGCAACCACCGCCCAAGGCAAAACCGTTCACCGCCGCGATGATCGGCTTGCGACGGTTGGCCACGCGGTCACTGTCGCTGAACAGGTCGTCCAGGTAGATCTGCGGGTAGGTCAGCTCAGCCATTTCCTTGATGTCGGCACCGGCGGCGAAGGCTTTTTTCGAGCCCGTCAGCACGATGCAACCGATCTTCGGATCCGCCTCCAGGCTGTCCAACGCCTGGTTCAGTTCGCTGACGATCTGCGCATTCAAGGCGTTCAAAGCCTGGGGACGGTTGAGGGTGATCAGGCCGACGCGGTCCTTGATCTCCAATAAAATCGTTTCATAGCTCATGCAGGACTCCTGTTCAAAGATTGCGCGAAATGACCATGCGCTGAATGTCGCTGGTGCCTTCGTAGATCTGGCAGACCCGCACGTCGCGGTAGATGCGCTCCAACGGGAAGTCGTTGAGATAACCGTAACCGCCCAGGGTTTGCAACGCCATGGAGCAGACTTTTTCAGCCATTTCCGAAGCGAACAACTTGGCCATGGACGCTTCCACCAAAGCCGGCTGGCCGCTGTCCCGCAGTGCGGCGGCGTAGTGCACCATCTGCCGGGCCACGGCGATCTGGGTCGCCATGTCGGCCAGGCGGAACGCCACGGCCTGGTGCTCGATGATCGGCTTGCCGAAACTGGAACGCTCCCGGGCATAGTCCCGGGCCGCTTCGAACGCGGCCCGGGCCATGCCCACCGCTTGCGCCGCGATACCCACCCGTCCGCCTTCCAGGTTCGCCAGGGCGATCTTGTAGCCCTCACCCTCCTCGCCCAGGCGATTGCCCACCGGCACCTTCACCTCTTCAAAGAGGATCTGGCAGGTGTCGGACGCATGCTGGCCGAGCTTGTCTTCGACCCTCGCCACACTGTAGCCCGGCGAATCGGTCGGCACGATGAACGCACTGATGCCTCGCTTGCCGGCGCTCGGATCGGTCACCGCAAACACAATGACCACCCCGGCGTTCTGCCCGGAGGTGATGAACTGCTTGCAACCGTTGAGCACGTAATGATCGCCCTCCAAGCGCGCCCGCGTCTTCAGGCTGCTGGCGTCCGAACCGGCCTGGGGCTCGGTCAGGGCAAACGCGCCGAGCATTGCACCGCTGGCCAGGGGCGTCAGGAAGCTTGCCTTCTGCTCATCGTTGCCGAACTTGAGGATCGGCACGCAGCCCACCGAGTTGTGCACGCTCATGATGGTCGAGCAGGCGCCGTCGCCCGCGGCGATTTCCTCCAGGGTCATCGCATAGGCCAGGTAACCGGTGTCGCAGCCGCCCCACTGTTCCGGCACCAGCATGCCGAAAAAGCCCAGCTCGGCCATTTCAGCGATGGCTTCCCGGGGGAAACGGTGCTCGCGGTCCCATTCGGCGGCGAACGGTTTCAGGCGGTCCTGGGCGAACTGCCGGGCCATGTCGCGGATCTGGGTCTGTTCTTCAGTCGGGAGCATGGTGGTTCCTTAATACAGGCATTCAACGGCCATGGCCGTAGCTTCGCCGCCGCCGATGCAAATGGCCGCGACGCCGCGCTTCAAGCCTTTCTGGCGCAGGGCCGACAGCAGGGTCACCAGGATCCGCGCGCCAGACGCGCCAATCGGATGGCCCAGCGCACAGGCGCCGCCGTGAACGTTGACCTTGTCATGGGCGATTTCCAGCTTGTCCATGGTCACCAGCCCTACCACGGCAAAGGCTTCGTTGACTTCGAACAGGTCGACTTGGTCCAGCGACCAACCGGTCTTTTGCATCAGTTTCTTCACGGCACCGATCGGCGCGGTGGGAAACAGGCTCGGGGTGTCGGCGAACGCTGCATGACCGTGGATCACCGCCAGCGGCTTGAGGCCACGCTGGACCGCTTGGCTCTGGCGCATCAGCACCAGGGCAGCGGCGCCATCGGAAATGGAGCTGGAGTTGGCCGCTGTCACCGTGCCGCCCTCGCGGAACGCCGGTTTGAGCGAGGCGATCTTGTCGATCCGCGCTTTGGGTGGTTGTTCGTCGTGGCGAATGGTCACTTGTTCCTTGCCTGCCATGACCTGCAACGGCACGATCTCGGCGTCGAAACTGCCGTCCTTGATCGCCTGCTGGGCGCGGGTGGTGGACGCAATGGCGAAGGCATCCTGGGCCTCGCGACCCAGGCCATTGGCCTCGGCGCAATCTTCGGCGAAGGTGCCCATCAGCCGACCTTTGTCGTAGGCGTCTTCCAGGCCATCGAGGAACATGTGGTCAAGTACCCGGCCATGGCCCATGCGATAACCGCCGCGGGCGCGATCCAGCAGGTACGGGGCGTTGGACATGCTCTCCATGCCGCCGGCCACCACCACCTCGGCGCTGCCGGCGATGAGCATGTCATGGGCCAGGATCGCCGCTTCCATGCCCGAACCGCACATCTTGTTGAGCGTGGTGCAGCGGGTCGACTTGTCGAGCCCCGCGCCCAGAGCGGCCTGACGTGCCGGTGCCTGGCCCTGGCCAGCGGCGAGCACGCAACCGAACAACACCTCTTCAACCGCACCCGGCGCGATACCGGCCCGCTCCACGGCGGCCTTGATAGCGGCGGCACCGAGTTGCGGCGCGGTGAGGCTTTTCAGTTCGCCCTGGAAACCGCCCATGGGGGTGCGGACGGCACTGACAATGACAATAGGATCGTTGGACATCATGAATCCTCCATACTTATTTGGCTGCCATACGCAAGGCACCGTCGAGACGGATCACCTCGCCGTTGAGCATGCTGTTCTCAATGATATGCCTGACCAGCGCCGCGTACTCGGAAGGTTTCCCAAGACGCGGCGGAAACGGCACGCCGGCGGCCAGGGAATCACGCACCTCGGGCGTCATGCCGGCCATCATCGGGGTTTCGAAAATCCCCGGGGCAATGGTCATCACCCGGATACCGAAGCGCGCCAGCTCACGGGCAGCCGGCAGCGTCAGGCTGGCGATGGCGCCTTTGGAGGCCGCGTAGGCGGCCTGGCCGATCTGGCCGTCGAAGGCCGCTACCGAAGCGGTGTTGATGATCACCCCGCGCTCGCCGTCGGCGTTGGCCTCGGTTTCGGCGATGGCCGCGGCCGCCAGGCGCAGCAAATTGAAGCTGCCGATCAGGTTGACGTTGATCACCTGGCTGAAACTGTCCAGTGCGTGGGGGCCGTTCTTGCCGAGGATTTTTTCGCCGCGCACGATACCGGCGCAATTCACCAGGCCATTCAGACCGCCGAAAGCCGTGACCGTGGCCTTGACCGCCGCGTCAGCCGCCGCTTCGTTGCTGATATCGGCCACCACGCTCTGGCAACCCAGCTTTTGCGCCTGGGTTGCCACGGCGTCGGCGTTGAGGTCCACCAGCATCACCTTGGCGCCGGCCTTGAGCAGCATTTCAGCGGTGGCCGCGCCGAGGCCGGAAGCGCCGCCGCTGACGAGGAAAATCTTGTTGTCGATCTGCATCATGGTTTCCTTGGGTTCAAGCTGAAACGTTCTGCGCCGCGGCCTCTTGGGCCTTGGCGATTTCCTGGTTGCGCAAGATAAAGCGCTGCAACTTGCCGCTTGGGGTTTTCGGCAAGTCGCTGACAAATTCGATTTCACGGGGATAGGCATGAGCCGCCAGACGCTTGCGCACATGCAGGCGCAATTCCTCGGCCAGCTCCGGTGAGGCGCGATATTGGGTGCTGAGCACCACGAAGGCCTTCACCAACTCGGTGCGCTCCGGATCGGGCTTGCCGATCACCGCCGCCTCCACCACGGCCGGGTGTTCGATCAGCGCGCTTTCCACGTCGAACGGGCCGACCCGGTAGCCGGAGGTGGTGATCACGTCGTCGCTGCGGCCGACGAAGCTGATGCTGCCATCCGGATTCAGCTCCACGGTGTCGCCGCTCAAGTAGTAGTCGCCGACGAAGGACTTGGTCGGCGCGCCTTCGTAACCGGCGAACCAGCACATGGGCGACTGGCTGCGGTCCACCGCGAGAATGCCCGGCTGGCCCACGCCCAGCTCGCGTTGCTCTTCATCCAACACCACGATCCGGTGGCCCGGCGAGGCGAAACCGGCGGCCCCCAGGTGCACCGGGTGTTCCAGCCCGTGGTGGTTGCACAGCACCATGCCCAGTTCGGTCTGGCCGTAATGGTCGTGGATCACCACGTTCAAGTTGTCGGCGAACCAGCGGATCACCTCTGGGTTCAATGGTTCACCGGCACTGCTGACGATGCGCAGCTTGCCCTTGATCGAGCGGGCAAACTGCTCGCCCCCGGCGATCAACAGGCGATAGGCCGTGGGCGAGCCGGTCAGGTTGGTGATGCCGTACTTGTTGATGACCCGGCAGGTGCTTTCCAGGGTGAACGGGCCATCGTAGAAGGTGATCGGATGCCCCATGGCCAGCGGCCCGGTCACGCCAAAATAAATGCCGTAGGCCCAACCGGGGTCGGCGACGTTCCAGAAGGCGTCTTCAGGGCGCAGGTCCACCGCGTCACGGGTGTAGCTCTGGAACGCCACGATGGCCTTGAGCGGCACCGACAGCGCCTTGGCGGGTCCCGTGGTGCCGGAGGTGAACATCAGTAAAAACGGATCTTCGCCAGTAAGCATCAGCGGTTCGCACTGGCTGGACTGGTTCGCCACTTCGGCCCAGAAACTGTAGTCGCCCCGCACGATGCCCTGGCCCTTTTCGCCTCCGACCGTGACGATGGTGGGGCAACCGGCGACTTCATTGAGCTTGGGACGGTTGACGGCGTCGGTCACGACGATCCGAGCGCCTGAGCTGCCGAGGCGGTGCTCGATGGCCTTGGGCCCGAACGCAGTGAACAGCGGTTGATACACCGCACCGATACGCCAGGTGGCGAGTACGACGATCAAGAGTTCCGCGGTGCGCGGCAGCAGGCCGGCCACTCTGTCGCCCTTGCCGACGCCTTGGGCACGCAGGAAATTGGCGAACCGCGCGGCATTGTCCTGCAGGTCGCGGTAAGTCCAGGTGGCTGCGCTGCCGTCACGCCCCTCCCAGAACAAGGCGATGCGACCCGGCAACGCATGCCGGTCGCAACACTCGACACAGGCATTGAGCGCCTCGAGCGAGCCGTGCAGCGCGGCGTTGACGGTTTGCAGGTAATCGAACTGTGACGTGGCGGACGAATAATCGCGCATGACCAGAATCCCTCTGTACTTTTTATTGGCTGGGGGAACCGTGAAGAGCAGGCAAATACTCGCGCCGAAGGGCGGTGGCGGCAATGGTCAAAGCCATCAAGTTGCTTGACTGGTTTGGCCATGGTTCGAGGGATGTGTTGTCGGTCAGACCGTTATCGCGAGCAAGCTCGCTCCCACAGGGAATGTGAGGTGGGCCTCGATTCTGTGACCGCCCAAGCCCCTATGTGGGAGCGAGCTTGCTCGCGATAGCGGCGGTCCGGGCGCTACAAGGGCTGCTTCCAGGCAAATGAATAAACCTTCTCCGGCACCGGGGACTGGCAGCGCTGATTGTCCGCATCAGGCCCCACCAGGAACCACTCGGCCCGCGAGGTATCGCCGACCCGGCGCGCCTTTTGCGGGTCGTAGCAACGCGCCAGGTCCCGCGCGGGCACCAAGGCAAAGGCCTGCGGGTGGCTGCGTAGCCAGGTGGCGGATCGTTCCAGGGACTGGCGATCATGGAAGCCAAAATGCACGATGGGCTGCTGGGCGAACAGCCAATGACCCTCGCGCCACCCGACGAGCACCAACTCGGCATTTGCAGTCAGCCCCGCGACATCACGCATCAAGGTCTGGTGGGGGTTGATGCCTTCCCTGTGGGGCTCGATGAAGCCGCGCACAAACCAGGCGCATAACCACACCACCGTCAAGGCAGTGAATACCGCCATGCCCCTCGGAAGCCGACTGAACCAGCGGTGCAGCAGCCACGGCACAAGCGGCGCCACCAGCAGGATCAAGGCCGGCAACGCGGGAAAGATATACAGCTTGCGCTTGCCACTGCTCAGGCTGAAAAACAACAGCACCAGTACCACCCACCCCAGCAGTACCAGCACGCGACCATCCTGCTTGAGCAACTGCCTGCGCCAGGCCGGGACCAGCCATGGCAGCATGAAAAAGATCGGCAGCCAGTATTTCGGAATCACCTGGACGAAGAAGTACCAGAAGGGTTCGCGGTGCTCCCAGGCATTGGCATAACGCCCCGCCGTCTGCTTCAGCAGGATTTCCTGGGCGTACGCCAGGCTGTCGGGGCTGCCCTGCCATACGATCAGCAGCAAAGGCCCAAGCCACAGCGCGATGGCGGCCAGCGCCACAACCAGCCCCAGCCACCAAGCCCCCGCCTTGCCCGGCATGGACACCAGGCCTTTCCACCCTCGACGCACCCCATAAGCGTAGGGAATCAGCATCAACACCGGCAGAAACCCCACGCCTTTGCTGATGACCCCCAGCCCCATCGCCGCACAGGCCAGGTAATACCAGCGCCACGCCGGGCCGAGCATCAGATGCCGGCACAAGCCATAGATCCCCAGGATGGTCCAGAGTGCAAGAAAACCATCGATTTGCCCGGTGCGCAGGATGCTGTAGGTCTGGTAGGTGGCGAGAAACAAGAGCGCGGCGATCCCCCCCACGCTTCGTCCCCACAAGCGTCGGCCCAGGTCATACAGGCATGCCGTGGTAACGGCGCCGGCCAACAGCGCGGGCAGGTACAGGGCGACTTTCGGCAGGTGGGTCAATTGCACGAACGACGCCACCGCCCACATGAACAACGGCGGCTTGTCGGCGTAGATTTCCCCGGCGCGATGGGGAATGAACCATGAGCCGTTCTGCAACATCTCCAGGGCAACGCCGAGGAAGCGCTCTTCATCGACGTTCATCGGTTGGCGCCAACCCAGACCGGCGCCCACCATGATCAAGGCCAATGCCACAAGCGCCAGAAGCTCCACTCGCGAGGAAGACAATCGTATCCGCACCGTCTCAGCCCTTCTCGGCCAGTTCGCGGTTTTCCTGCTCGTGGTGCTTGGCGATCAACTGCAAATTGCGCAAGTAAACGATGAAGCCGAAGGACTGGCCGACAATGAACACCGGGTCTTCGCGGTAGATGGCGTAGGCCAGCAACAGCGCGCTGCCGACGATACTCAAGTACCAGAAACCCACGGGAATCACGCTGCGCTTCTTGTACTCGCTGTACAGCCATTGCAGGGCAAAACGCCCGGTGAAGGCCAACTGGCCGCCGAAGCCAACGGCCAGCCATATCGATTCTCTGCCCATGTCACACCTCGGTTTCTTGTGCGTTGATATCCAGGCGGGTGCGTCTTATCAACCACCACACCCCGAACAGATCGACAATGCCCACCAGCGCTCGGTCGAGGTTGCCGTAGTTCGACACCCCAGCCCCGCGCTCACGGTGATTCACCGGGTGAACCAGCATCCGGCCGTTGTGCCGACGGACCAGCGCCGGAATGAAGCGATGCATGTGATCGAAATACGGCAGGCGCAGAAACGCCTCGCGCTCGATCAACTTGATGCCGCAACCGGTATCGGGCGTCTGGTCCTTGAGCAGACTGGCCCGCAGTTTGTTGGCGAACCGCGAGGCCCAACGCTTGCTCGCCGTGTCCCGGCGGTTGACGCGATGCCCCGCCACCAGCTTCACACCGGCGGGCGTACCCTCCGAACCGCGCACCAGGTCGAGCATCTTTGGCAGGTCGGCCGGGTCGTTCTGCCCGTCGCCGTCGAGGGTTGCCAGCCAATGCCCGCGGGCCACTTCAGCGGCGTGGTAGATCGACGTGCTCTGCCCGAGGGAACGGGCATGGCTGAGCACCCGCAACTGGCGATAGCCACTGCCTTGCAACGCCCGCAGTTCAGCGGCGGTGGCATCGGTGCTGCCATCGTCGACCACGATGACTTCGAAGGCCTCGTCCACCAGCGCCGCCCGCACTTCTTCCAGCAGTGGAATGAGGTTGCCGGCTTCGTTCTTTGCCGGAATCAGGACCGACACATAAAGGGTTTCGTGCATGACACTCCAGTAAAAAAGCTGAGGGGGTTAAACGCGGTAATACGCGCGGTACCAATCGACAAACGACTGCACGCCGACGGGCACCGCGACCTGCGGGCGAAACCCTATGTGTTCCTCCAGCTCGCGCGTGTCCGCCCACGTGTCGACCACGTCACCCGCTTGCAATGGCAAGAAATGCTTGATCGCGGGAATGCCCAGGGCCTCTTCCAGGCACTCGACGAACTGCAAGAGCTTCACCGGAGCGCCGAAGCCGATGTTGTAGAGCTTGTGGCGCACGCCTGCTTCGTTGGCCGGCGGCCGCGGCAACAACCGCACCAGGCCTTCGACGATGTCGTCGATGTAGGTGAAGTCCCGCGACATCGCGCCGTCGTTGTAGAGGTCAATGGCGCGACCGTCGAGGATGGCGTCGGTGAATTTGAACGGTGCCATGTCGGGCCGCCCCCACGGTCCATACACGGTGAAAAACCGCAGGCCGGTGGTGGGAATGCCGTAGAGATGCGAGTACGCGTGGGCCATCAGCTCATTGGCGCGCTTGGTCGCCGCATAGAAAGACACGGGCTGATCCACCGGATCGGTCGTGGCATACGGCAACCGGTCGTTCAAGCCATACACCGAGCTGCTTGAGGCGAACACCAGGTGCGCCGGCCGGTGGGCACGGCACGCTTCCAACACGTTGAGGAACCCCACCAGGTTGCTTTGCGCGTACAGGTCGGGATTATCGATGGAATAGCGCACACCAGCCTGGGCCGCCAAGTGGACGACGTACTCGAATGCGGTTTTCGCAAATACATCCAGCAGCGCCTGCTTGTCAGCCACGTCCAGCCGCAGGAAGTGGAAGTTGGGGTATTCGGCCAACAACGCCAGTCGTGCCTGTTTCAGCTCGACGCTGTAGTAGCTGTTGAGGTTGTCGATGCCGATGACCTGATGGCCTTCACTGCACAACCGCCTGGCGGTATGAAAACCGATGAATCCTGCGGCGCCGGTGACCAATACGCTCATACGCTGCCCAAAACGGTCACGTGCATACACTACCCTGATGGATGGCCCGGCTTTTCCGGCGCCTGCACAGGCTTGTATCAAAGAAAAATGACAGTTTTATGAGCGTGCCAGCTTGCCAAGCGAAGGTCCCTGTGGGAGCGAGCTTGCTCGCGATAAGGGTGTGGCAGTCAATGACGAGGCGACTGAACCACCGCTATCGCGAGCAAGCTCGCTCCCACCGGGGGGCTTGGGTAGGCACGAGATTGGAAACCACCCGATGGATCAATCAGGGTCGTTGAGAATCAGGCTGCGATAATGCCCCGGGTTGGACCCGGACCATTTGCGAAACGCCTTGTAGAAGGAGCTGGCATCGGCAAAACCCAGGCGCGAGGCGATTTCGACGAAACTGATGGACGGCTCGGCCAGCCAGGTGATCGCCAGATCCTTGCGCACGCTGTCCTTGAGGCCTTGGTAAGTCTGGCCCTCCTCCGCCAGGCGTCGGCGCAGGGTCGAGGCGGACACGCATAGCTGCTGGGCCAAGGCCTCGGTTTCCGGCCACCGGTCGGCGGGCAGTTGCCGCAGGTCGTGCCGGATGCGGCTGGCCAGGCTTTGCGGGTCGCGGTATTTGACCAGGATGTTGCCCGGGGCCCGGGCCAGGAAGCGCTTGAGCTCGTCAGCGTTGCGCCGGATGGGCAGGTCGAGACATTCGGCGGCGAAAATCATCCGGGTGCGCGGTCGGTCAAAGCGCAGGTTTTGGGAGAACATCACCCGGTAGTCGTCGCAGAAATCCGGTGCTGGGCAGCGCAGTTCGATAGACAGGATGGGAATGCGCCGTCCGGCCAGCCAGCAGGCGACGCCATGGACGATCATCCAGTAAGTGAAGTAAGTAAAGGCTCGGCGCGGCGCCTGATCGTCTTCCAGCAGCACGATCTCCGCCAGGCTTTGCTGGCGCACCCACTGGGCCGGCAGGCGTTCGAGCATCAGCGACAGAAACCCCAGCCCCGCCGTCAAGCCGCTCGCCAGCGTAGGCTGGGCCATGGCGCACTGGCAGAGAAACGCCAGGCTGCCGGACTTGAGCTTGCGCGGGTCCATGCCGAAAAACTCGTCATCCAGGCGCTGGGCCAGCAAACGCCAGAGCCGCGCATAGGCATGGGCCGGGACCCGCGCCTGGGGATCGTCGAGCAGCGCCGGGTCTATGCCGACCTGGCTCAAGGCCTCCTCGGTGGCTGCCCCGGGTGCGCAGCTTTGCAGCAACGCCTCACGTACCAGCTGGATGGAGATGGTGTCTTTTTCCGACATGGCGCGGGTGTTCACAGGATCCGGTAAAGCAGCCGTTCTATCCGCACCCGGCTGACCCGTTTCAGGAACCTGGCCACGGCCTCGGGGTAATCCGGCAGGGTTTCCAGGTCCAGGTAACGCTCGATCCGATGGGTGTGGCGGTAGATCCGCTCAAGCTCGGCCTGGCGCGGTGCCAGCAGCTCGCCCTTGGGGTCGTCCAGCAACAGCGCGTTTTCCAGGTCCAGGCGAAAGGCCCGCGGGTTGAGGTTGTTGCCGGTCAGCAAGGTGTAGCGCTCGTCGACCCACATGCCCTTGAGGTGATAGGTGTTGTCCCCGTCACGCCACAGGTGCAGGTTCAATTGGCCGCTGTCGATCGCGTGCTGATGCCGTTTGGCAAAGCGTCGCAGGCTGATTTCGTAGAGGTATGGCAGCGCCGCGATGATCTTGAACGGTTCGCTGGGCGGAATGTAGAAGTCGTTGGCGGTCTTGTCGCCGACGATGATGTCGATCCTGACCCCGCGGGCCAGGGCGCGGTTGAGCTCCCGGGTCACGGCCAGGGGCAGGTTGAAATACGGGGTACAGATGGTCAGTTGCTGGCGGCTGCTGGCGATCAGTTCACCGATCACCCGGCTCAGGGGGTTGTTCTTGCCCACGCCCAGCAACGGGCTCACCGACAGGCCGCTCTTGTCGAGGCTGCCGACGCTGGTGTCGTAGGTCGCGTATTTGAGACGGCTGCGCAGGTCGCCGATGTCCTTGCGCAAACTGCGGGTGCTGGGCAGGTTGGGCAGGTCCAGGCGATGCACCGCCCTGGAGGTGATCAGGCCATGCTGCACCAGGTGATGCATCGAATCGGCCAGTGCCGTGTTCTGCAGCAGGTGATAGCGGTCGTAGCGGTATTTGTCGAACTTGTGCAGGTAGACGTTATTCAGGCTGGCGCCGCTGTAGAGCACACAGTCATCGATCACGAAACCTTTCAAATGCAACACGCCGAACAGTTCGCGGGTCTGCACCGGCACGCCGTAGATCGGCACTTCGCTGGCATGGGTGCGGGTCTGTTCCTGGTACCACGCCGAGTTGCCCGGCTGCTTCTTGGCGCCAATCAGCCCGCGCTGGGCCCGCAACCAGTCCACGACCACGACCACGTCCAGTTCCGGACGCGCCGCTTTGGCGGCGTGCAGGGCATCGAGAATTTCCTGGCCGGCCTCGTCCTGTTGCAGGTAGAGGGCGACGATGTAGATGCGCTGGGTGGCCTGGGCGATTTTCTCCAGCAGGCAACGGCGGAATTGGGCAGCGCCATCGAGGACGGTCACCGCGTCGGCGGTCAGTGCAAAGCTGCGCAGCTTGGGCAGCAGGGAGCGTTTGAAGAGCGACGGCATAGGGCTCGCAAAAGGTCGATTCCAAAGAACGGATGAGCTTACACCATGGATGGGTTCGGGTCTTCCTGTCGTCAAGAAAAAAACAACTTGACCAAGGAGAACGATCGTTCTACTTTTATCCCATGAACGAAATCACTGGTAATGAAACACGAGACATCATCCTCGATGTCGCCGAAAAGTTGATCTATAGAAGTGGCATCGCCGCCACCGGCATGGACCTTCTGGTGAAAACCGCCGGCGTCTCCAGGAAAAGTGTCTATCGCTACTTCGCCAACAAGGACGACCTGATCGTGGCCGCCCTCGAGCGGCGGGACGAGCGCTGGATGCACTGGTTCAGCAGCGAAGTGGACAAGGCGCCCACACCGACGGCGCGGCTGCTCAACCTGTTCACCGTGCTCAAGGGCTGGTTCGACAGCGAAGGCTTTCGCGGTTGTGCCTTCATCAACACCAGCGGCGAAACCGGCGATCCACAGGATCCGGTCCGCCAGGTGGCGAAGATGCACAAACAGAAGCTGCTCGACTACGTCACCCGGCTGTGCGTCGAACAAGGCGTCGAAAATCCGGACGCCCTGGCCCGCCAGCTCCTGATTCTGATCGACGGCGCCATTACCGTGGCGCTGGTCATGGGCGACCACAGCGCGGCTGACCACGCCCAGGACATGCTGAAGATATTGCTACACACCTGACCGTTGAACCCTGCGTCATTCATCAACTTAATGGAGATTCGCCATGTCTGCCTCTTCTGAAGTTCGTCCGCCGTTGCCGCCGTTCACCCGTGAATCGGCGATCGAGAAAGTTCGCCTGGCCGAAGACGGCTGGAACTCTCGCGACCCGCAAAAAGTATCCCTGGCCTACACGCTGGACACCCAATGGCGTAACCGCGCCGAATTCGCGCACAACCGCGAAGAAGCCAAGGCGTTCCTGACCCGCAAGTGGGCCAAGGAATTGGATTACCGGCTGATCAAGGAACTCTGGGCCTTCACCGATAACCGCATCGCCGTGCGCTATGCCTACGAATGGCACGACGACTCGGGCAACTGGTTCCGCTCCTACGGCAACGAAAACTGGGAGTTCGACGAGCAAGGCCTGATGTACAACCGCTACGCTTGCATCAACGACATGCCGATCAAGGAAAGCGAGCGCAAGTTCCACTGGCCCCTGGGCCGCCGGCCGGATGATCATCCGGGGTTGTCCGAGTTGGGGTTGTAACCCTCTCGTTATCGCGAGCAAGCTCGCTCCCACAGGAGATCGAGGTCGGGCACAGCATTTGTGTGCGCTGAAAATCCAAATGTGGGAGCGAGCTTGCTCGCGATGACGGCGGCAAATCCAACAGGTGTGCAAACTGACCCTCCGCTATCGCGAGCAAGCTTGCTCCCACAGTACAACAGCCGCGCCAGACCAGCGGCCCATCCAACAGGCTTGACCCACATGCCGCCAGGTATCACATTGCCCAGGCTGGCGATAAGCTCGCTGTTTCGTTGTGCAGCAGACTTTGTGGAGCCCATGACCGCGTCGATCCCGATCCGTCCCCCCTGCCCGCCCGGCGTCTGCGATTGCGGGCGTGATGCCTTGTTGCAAGCGCCTGGCAGCGACCTGCGCATCCTGTGCCTCAATCGCCAGGAAGAAAAACGCCTGCTCGAGCGCCTGGAGAACATCCAGAGCCTCGACGAACTCCAGCGCCTGCAGCAGCGCCTGTATGAAAACCTGGGGATCCGCCTGCGCGTCGAGCCCGGCTACAACGAAGTGCGGACCATGCGCGGCATCGCCATCGAATTCCAGGAACAGCCCGGCCTGTGCCGCAAGATTCGCCAGTCGATCCCCGCCGCCATCCGCCGCGGGCTGGAAAAACGCCCCGAGATCGCCTGGCGACTGCTGGATGCCCACGACCTGTTTCGCGATACCTGAACCTGGGCCGCTCCCTCCCTGGAGCGGCACATCGGCCTAGAAATCGACCGTCGCGGACAGCAAGTAGGTGCGCGGGGTCGACAGCGTCAAGCCCGGTTCACTGTCATCCGATGCGCCGGCCGAACTCCAGTAGCGCTTGTCGGCCACGTTTTCGATGTTGGCCCGCAGGGTGATGTGTTTTTCATCGACTTTGAACGCGTAGCGAGCGCCTACGTCGAAACGCGTCCAGGCATCGATTTCCTTGGTGTTGGACTGGTCCAGGTACTGTGAGCTGGAATAGATGCCGCGACTGGTCAGGGTCAGGCCCTGTACCGTTGGCACGTCCCATTCGGCGCCGAGGTTGACGTTGTACTTCGGCGTGGCCGGTGCGCGGTTGCCATCGAAGGTGCTGTCGGTGGTGTCAGTCAGTTCACTGTCGATGAACATCACGCCGCCGAGCAAACGGGTTCCCTTCAGCGGTTCGCCGAACACACTCAACTCCACGCCGGTGTTTTCGCGCTTGCCATTCGGGCCGAAGACACGTGTCGTGGCGTCGGTCGCATAGGCAGGCTGCTTGATTCGGAACACGGCGGCGGTGACGGCGAACGGGCCAGCGTCATACTTGGCGCCCACTTCGACCTGGCGGCTGATGAACGGCGGGAAAATCTCATCCTCGTTAATCGATGTCGATGGCGCGATCTTGCCCTGGCTCAGGCCTTCCATGTAGTTGGCATACAGCGACAGCTTGTCAGTCGCCTTGAACAGGATCCCGCCCGACGGCGAAACCTTTTCCTCGTCGTAGGCGGTGTCGCCCTTGACGTTATTCGTCCAGTCATCGACCTTCACCCGTTGCCAGCGAGCGCCGAGGGTCAGCAGCAAGCGATCCTCGAACAGCCCCAGGGTGTCGGACAAGGCCACGCCGCTGAAGCGGTTCTCGGTATAGACCTTGTCGTCCTGTCGGATCGGGTTGCTCGGCGTCGGGGTCTGTACCGGGTCATACAGGTTGCTGCGACCGTTGGCGTAACGGGCGCCGCCATTTTCGAAGTCCATGTAGAAATAACTGGCCGCCAGATTGACCTCATGGCTCACCGGACCGGTATGGAACCAGTTGCGCACTCCGGCCGTGGCCGTCCGGACATTTTCCTCCCGGGTAAAGTCACGGGGCTGGACAGTGAAGTCGCCCGCGTCGTTGGTGACCGAAACGTTGTGCCGAAGGAAGTCGTGGTCGCTCTTGCGCGCGCCGACACCGCCATACAGCATCACCGAATCGCTGACATCGAACTCAGCGTTCACCGTGCCGAAGGTGTCCTGGGTGCGCGCCTTGCTCCACGACTGGGCGTAGTTGTCGCGCACATCGCTGGCGTGGGGGACCTGGGCATTGGCACCGACCTGCACGCGTTCCTGGGGCGCGTCGGTGTTGCGTTCGGTGTGGCCGATGTCCGTCGATAGTCGCAGGCGTTCACCGCGAAAATCCAGGCCCAGCACCGCCATCTCGCGGTCCACGCTCTGGTGATCCCACTCGGTGTCGCCCGCCTGCTTCACACCATTGAAACGAATACCGAACTTGTCGTCTTCACCAAAGCGCCGACCGACATCCACCGCCCCGCCAAGCTGGTTATTGGAGGCATAGCTGCCGGTAAACGAGGTGATGGGCGTGTCGGTGGCGCGTTTGGGCACCACGTTGATCCCTCCCCCCACGCTGCCCCGCGGCGAGATACCGTTGATGAGCTGGCTCGGCCCCTTGAGGATGTCGACGCGTTCTGCCATCTCCATGTCGATTGTGTACGTCGGCAGGATGCCGTAGAGACCGTTGTAGGCGACATCACTGTTGAACAGGCTGAAACCGCGAATGGTGAACTGCTCATAGCGTCCGCCCGCCGGGTTGGTGGTGCGGACCGAGGGATCGCTGGCGATCAGGTCGCCCAGGGTGCGCGCCTGCTGGTTCTTGACCGTCTCGCTGGTGTAGGTGGTCATGCTGAACGGCGTCTCCATGAAGTCCCGCGAACCCAGCAGGCCTTGCGAACCACGCCGTGCCACCTGGCCGCCGGCATACACCGGGCTGTCCGTCGACGCCGTGGCGCCGAGAATCGAGGTGGGCGCCAGTTGCAAGCTGCCGCCTTCTGGCGCCGGCATCAGGATGTAGGCCTGCTCCCCCACCGGTTGCAACTGCAGGCCCGAGCCCCGCAACAGCCGGGCAAACCCTTCTTCCACCCCGAATTCCCCCGAAAGCCCGGCGCTGTCGCGTCCACTCACCAAAGCCGGATCCACCGACAGGTTGACCCCCGCCAACCCGGCAAACCGGGTCAACGCCGCGCCGAGGCTGCCGGCCGGTACCTGATAACTGCGCCGGGCGGCTTCTTCGGCCAGGCTTGACGACATGAAAAACGGGCTGGCACCCAGGCTCAGCATGAGGCTCAGGTTCAACAGCGGACGCCGGCCGGCAAAGGCCGGGCGCAAACGCAAAGGTACAACTGCGGACATTGGAAAGCGCTCTCGTTTTTGTTCAGTTGCCTTGAATGACAAGCGAAACAAAAAAAGGGGACAGGCCTCAGGCCAGATTCTTGCGAAGCGTCAACGTGACCCAGTAACGGGTGCGCATGTGCACATCCAGCGGCAGGCTGGCCGCCAGCAACGCGAGGATCCGATCGGTGTTGTCCAGGCGGAAGCTGCCGGTGATTCGCAGCGGTTCCAGGGTTTCGTCCCAGCGCAGCACGCCGGGGCGATAACGACTCAGTTCCCGCAGGAAATGCCCCAGCGGCTGGTCCTGCGCCACCAGTACCCCGTCACGCCAACCCAGCTGTGCCACGTCGAACGCCTGCACCGGCCCCGCACCCGAGGCCCGGACGTTGACCTGCTGGCCCTCTTCCAGACTCAGCGATGCTCCCCGCAGGGGTTGCAGGTACGCCGAACCGCTGACCACCGACACCCGGCAGTCGCCCTCGCCCAAATGCAGGCAGACTTCGCCACGATGGATCGTGACGAGCCCATAGGGTGACTGGACGGACAGCGGCGTGCTCCCGGCGAGTTTGAGGGCCATCTCACCGCGCAGCAGCACCAGGCGCCGGGCCTTGAGGTCCAGGTCGACGGCACTGTCGGTGTTCAGTTGCAGCGCACTGCCATCGATCAGCGACCAGCGCCGTTGCTCGCCCGTGGCGGTGTGCAAATCAGCGCGCCAGACCTCCAGCGGCAGCTCCCGCCCCAGCAGCCAGGCGGTCGGGACCAACGCGGCGACGCCCAATGCACGCTTGAGCACCGCACGCCGGGCCAGCGCCGGACGGTCCAGGGTTGCCATGCCCAGGGACGCGGGGACCCCGGAAAAACGCTGGCGCAATCGCTGGGCCTTCTGCCAGGCCGCCTCGTGGTGAGCGCTACTGTCGCGCCAGCGTTGCAAGGCCGCCGAGTCGAATGCATCGCCGTCGAACTCCATCAGGGTCAACCAATGGGCAGCCGCCCGTGCCGCCTCACGAGCCTCGGGTGATGGTGCCGATGGCATCAGAAGTCCACCAACAGGCAATGCTCATAGGCCTGGGCCATGTAGCGCTTCACAGTGCGCTCGGACACTTGCAAGCGCTCGGCGATCTCGCGATAGCCCAGGCCTTCGAGCTGGCTCCATAAAAAAGCCCTCCGCACCAAGGGCGGCAGGCCATCCAGCAATTCGTCCAGGGCTTGCAGGGTTTCCAGCAGCAGCCAACGCTGTTCCGGAGACGGTGCGCAGGCTTCAGGCAGGTTCGCCAACGCGTCGAGATAGGCCTGTTCCAGATTGCGGCGGGTATAGAAATTGCTCAGCAGGCGTTTGCCGACGGTCAGCAGATAGGCTCGGGGTTCTTGCAGGTCCGTCAAGGCCTGGGAGCTGGCCAGCACCCGCACGAAGGTATCCTGGCGCAGGTCCGCCGCATCCCAGGCATTGCCCATGCGCCGTCGCAACCAGCCTTCCAGCCAACTCCCGTGGTCACGGTACAACGCATGGAGGGATTGCTCCGTCGGCGTAACTGCATCACACATGTCCAGAAGCCTGCGCAAAGTCTTAAATGAGACTGATTCTAATTAATGTTCGCGCAGGAATCCAAGTTGTTTATGCAAAGTGAGTCTAGAAACGGGATGCAAGCCCCCTCCCCTGTGGGAGCGAGCTTGCTCGCGATAGCGGTGGGTCAGCTTGCTTCCATGGCGCTGGGTGGTCGCCATCGCGAGCAAGCTCGCTCCCACAGTCAGGTCTTTGCACGCAGTGCGATCAATGACTGGCGTGCAAGGTCTTTGGCACTTCCGGCATGGCCGAAGAGTGGTGGTTGATGATCTTCCACTGGCCATCAAGGCGTTCATAGAGGAAGGTGTAGCGCGCCTGGACCTCACGCTTGGAACCATCGGCCTGGGTGAGTGTGAAGGTATAGACACCACTGTCCATCGCCGCGTCGGGCCCCAGGTGACGGATTTCCCGGTAGTTGATCTGTCCGACCGGCTTGGCGGCCAGGAAATGCTCGAAGTAGTCCTGGATCTGCGCCGACGTGTTGCGCACCTTGTTGGAGACGGTCGGTTGCAAAATCGCATCCGGGGCATAGAGGCCGGTCACGGCGGTGGCGCTACCGGTTTGCAGCGCGGCGTTCCAGCGATCAAACAGGGCAGCGATTTCCCGGTCATTCACGTTCTTGGGCTGCTCGGCCACCGTGCGATACACGTAGGGTGTGACCTCGACAGCCTGGACAAGCGGCGCGCCCAGCAGGAAAAAAGCAGCGATGGCACAGGTTTTCATTTTCATCGGAAAGCTCCTTTGGGTTTCAATGAGCTCACTTTGCCGACCTTCCCGGCTCTCGCCATCGGCCAACCGGTGCCAATCGCCTATGCCATTTGGCAGATAGGCCCGATGCCGGTGACACGGTCTAATGGCGTCACCGCGAACCGTCCGATCTTTTTCCACGCTGGAGCTCCCCATGCAAAGCCCGCCCCATGATCCCGGCAGTGCCCTGGCCATCCGCAGTCAGTATCGCCAGTCGCAAAGCCGTGCCGCGCGCCTGGGGCTGCTGCTGGGCACCGGCCACGAGCTGACGCAGTTGCCCCTGCCGGCCATGCGTCAGCGTGCGCTGCAACGGGCGTGCGCCTTCATGGCGATGGACCACGGCCTGCTGCTGGAGTGGGCGCCGGACCACACGCTGCGTACCCTCGCCAGCCACGGGAGCGCGGAACGGGTCGACTTCCTCGCCAGCCAGGCCCAGCCGCAAACGCCCGGTCCGAATTGGCTGGAG
Source organism: Pseudomonas sp. NFACC14 (assembly GCF_900106885.1). Taxonomy (NCBI): domain Bacteria; kingdom Pseudomonadati; phylum Pseudomonadota; class Gammaproteobacteria; order Pseudomonadales; family Pseudomonadaceae; genus Pseudomonas; species Pseudomonas sp. NFACC14. The sequence goes on along the minus strand of NZ_FNOA01000006.1, from coordinate 120,855 downwards.
TCCCCCGGCAGCGCCCTGCCCCAGGTCCTGCGCATTCCACTGCGCACCTCCGATGGCGTGACGTTCGGGGCGTTGCTGCTGGGCAACAGCGTCGCCCTCGGCGCGCCGGACAACGAAGACATCGAGTCGCTGCAATTGCTGGCGACACTGTTGGCGGCGCACCTGGAGAACAGCCGCCTGGTCGAAGCGCTACAGGCCCGCGAGCGGACCATGTCCGAGCTGGTCCACCGCTTGTTCAGCGCCCAGGAAGACGAACGCAAGCGCGTGGCCTACGACCTGCACGACGGTCTGGCGCAGAACCTGGCCGGTTTGCACCAGCGCTTGCAGGGCTTCGCCGGTCGTTGCCCGTCGCTGGCGCCGGCGCTGGCGAGCGAGTTGCAGGCCATCCTCGACCTGGCCCAAGGCTGCGTCGGCGAGGGCCGGCAACTGATCGGTGGCCTGCGCCCCCACGTACTGGATGATTTCGGCCTGTACAAAGCCGTCGACAAGGAGGCTGATCGCCTGCGTGACGCGGGCCTGACCGTGAGCTGGGCCGAACACAGCAGCGCGCGCCTGCCGGGCAATACCGAGATCGCCCTGTTTCGCATTGCCCAGGAGGGCATCAACAACATTCTCAAGCATGCCCAGGCCCGTCATGTGGGCCTGGGGCTGGCGGTGGAAGATGGCCACGCCAGCCTGCGGGTAGAAGACGATGGCCGTGGCTTTGCCCTGGAGCAACCCATCGAGACCAACGGCAGCTGCCACCTGGGGCTGGCCGCCATGCAGGAACGCGCCAACCTGCTGGGCGGCCACCTGGCCTGTTGCAGCCAACCCGGTGGCGGCACTCGCCTGCTGGCCAGCGTGCCGCTACCCACCGCTGGAGTACAGCCATGAACCGTCCTTCGCGCCTGCTGCTGGCCGATGACCACGAAGTCACTCGCACCGGGTTTATCAGCATGCTCGCCGACAGCCCAGGGTTCGAGGTCGTCGGCCAGGCCCGCGACGGTCAGGAGGCCCTCGACCTGTGCGAGCGGCTACAACCGGACATCGCGATTCTCGACATCCGCATGCCCGTCCTCAACGGCCTGGGCGCGGCGCGGATCCTGCAGCAGCGCCAGCCCGGGATCAAAGTGGTGATCTTCACCATGGATGACAGCCCCGACCACCTCGAAGCCGCCATCGGTGCGGGCGCGGTCGGCTACCTGCTCAAGGATGCCAGCCGCGATGAGGTGCTCGACGCCCTCAAACGGGTCGCCCAGGGCGACGAGGCGCTGAACAGTTCAGTCAGCGCGCGCCTGCTGCGCCGCATGGCCGAGCGCGGTGCCAGTGGCGCCCCCCAGGTCCAGGCTTTGACCGCCCGTGAGCGCCAGGTATTGGGGCTGGTGGCCGGCGGCTTCAGCAATCGAGAAATCGGTGAAAAGCTGGGCATCGCACCCGGCACGGCCAAGGCCCACGTCGAGCGCGTCATCGGCAAACTGGGCGCCGCCGACCGGACCCAGGCCGCCGTGCGCGGCGTGGCCCTGGGGCTGGTGGCGCAACCCGCCGGGCAATGGCCATGAGGTTTCTCGCCGCCCGCCGCTGGGCCGACCTGCCGTTGCGAGGCAAGGCCCTGGTGGTGATTTCCCTGCCCCTGGTGGTCCTGCTGCTGTCGCTGGTGCTGATCTACATCACCGAACGGCAGACCGCACGGGCCGAGGAGGATGTGCGCCGGGTACTGCTCGTCCAGGGTGATATCCAGACGGTCCATACCTTGCTGGCCGAGGCGGCGGCCAGCGTGCGCGGTTACCTGCTGACCCGGCGCGAAGATTTCCTGCCCAGCTACGAACAAGCCACGCCGCTTATCCATGCGGCGTTGCAGCGCCTGGACCACAACATTCGCGATGCCAGGATGCGCGAGCACCTCAAGACCATCACCCCGCTGATCGCCGACAAACTCGACGGTTTGCTCGCCTTGCGCAACGGCAAGCGTGACGACCCCGAGGCCATCACCGCGATCCTGATCGAAAACAAGCAGGTGCTGGATGTGCTGCGCGAGCAGATCAGCGCCATGCGCATACGCGAGGATGGCCTGCTCGCCGAGCGCAGCGCCGCCGCCTCGGCCACGCGCATGCGCCTGTTGTTCGCCACGTTGCTGGCGGCGGTGTGCGGCTTGCTGGGGGCCATTGTCGCGGTGCTGTTTCTATCCAAGGGCATCGTCGCCCGGGTACAGCAGGTGCAAGGCAACGCCCAGCGCCTGGCCCTGGGGCAACCGTTGTTGCCGCAACCGCCAGAGCAGGACGAAATCGGCCAGCTCGGCACGCGGCTGGTGGAGGCCGGGCAGTTACTCGCAGAACGCGAGCGGGCCCTGCGCGATAACGAGGAGCGCTTGCGGCTGATCATCGACGGGGTGAAGGACTACGGGATCTTCGCGCTGGATGCCAAGGGCTACGTCACCACCTGGAACGCCGGCGCGCAGCGGATCAAGGGCTACACCGAGCAGGAAATCCTTGGCCAGCACTTCTCCCTGTTCTACTTGCCCGAGGAATGCCCGGCGCACCCGGACATGGCCCTGCGCGAAGCCACCCGCGACGGCCATTACATGGAGGAAGGCTGGCGTTGCCGCAAGGACGGCAGCCGTTTCTGGGCCAGCGTGGTCATCACCGCCCAGTACGATGGCACGGGCGCCTTGCGCGGCTTCTCCAAGATCACCCGCGACATCACCGACCGGCGCGCCGCCGAGATCGCCCTTCGCACGGCCCGCGAAGAAGCGGAAAGCGCCAGCCGGGCCAAGAGCGAATTCCTTTCGCGCATGAGCCACGAACTGCGCACGCCACTGAACGCCATCCTGGGTTTCGCTCAACTGCTGGACATGGACTCCACCGCCGGCCAGCGCCCCCAGGTCAGCCACATCCTGCGGGCCGGCCAGCACTTGCTGGCGTTGATCAACGAGGTGTTGGACATCGCTCGGATCGAGGCCGGGCGCCTGCCCCTGAACATCGAGCCGATCGCCCTGGCGACGGTGCTGCACGAAGCCTTGACGCTGGTTTCACCCATGGCCGCCGACGCCGGTATCCACTTGATCGACCTGCCTGCATTGCCAGACGACAGCGGTGTGCTCGCCGACCGCCAACGCCTGGTGCAGGTATTGCTCAACCTCTTGTCCAACGCCATCAAGTACAACCGGCCCGGCGGCGAGGTGCGCATCGAAGTGAGCGTCCAGGCCCGCCAGGTGAGCATCGCCGTCCACGATACCGGCCATGGCATCGCCCCTGAGCAGTTGGGCCAGCTGTTCAAGCCCTTCGAACGCCTGGGCGCCGATCCGCAGGTCGAAGGCACCGGCCTTGGCTTGTCCTTGAGCAAGAACCTGCTGGAGATGATGCGGGGCAACCTGCAGGTCCACAGTGAACCCGGGCACGGCTGCTGTTTTACCCTGCAACTGCCCGCCACTCAGGTGATCGGCACGCACTTGCCACCCATCGCCGCCCTGGCCGTGACGCGCCCCCCCATGGATTACCACGGCAAAATCCTCTGCATTGAAGACAACCTGTCGAGCCTTGCGCTGATCGAGACCCTGATGCAGCGCCGTCCCGGCATCCAGCTGCTATCGAGCATGCAAGGCCAGATGGGCCTGGACCTGGCCCGCCAGCACTCGCCGCAGCTGATCCTGCTGGACGTCACCCTGCCGGATCTGGAAGGCCTGGAGGTCTTGCGGCGCCTGCGCCAATCCCCGGCCACCGCGGCCACCCCGGTACTGATGATCACCGCCGATGCCAGCGCGCTGACCCATCGCGCCCTGCGCGACGCCGGGGCCACGGCGATCCTGACCAAACCTATCCATATCCAGGCCTTTCTCGGCCACCTCGAGCACTATCTACCGGAGCCCGCATGAATCGCGACTTGCGCATTCTGATCGTCGACGATCAGCGCCCCAACCTGGACCTGATGGAGCAACTGCTGGCCCGCGAAGGGCTGCACAATGTGCTGAGCAGCACCGAGCCTTTGCGTACGCTCGACCTGTTCAACAGCTTCGAGCCGGACCTGGTCATCCTCGACCTGCACATGCCAGCATTCGACGGTTTTGCCGTGCTGGAACAACTGAACCGGCGCATCCCCGCCAACGACTACTTGCCGATCCTGGTCCTGACCGCCGACGCGACCCGTGACACTCGCCTGCGTGCCCTGGCCCTCGGCGCGCGGGACTTCATCAGCAAACCCCTGGATGCCCTGGAAACCATGCTGCGCATCTGGAACCTGCTGGAAACCCGGGCGCTCTATAAAGCGTTGCGCGAGTTGATTCCGTCCCAGCAGATCGAACTGTTGCGCCAGCACCGCCCCGCCGCCGACCCGGTCTAGCCGGGCGGTCGCTTCATCGAGGCCATCGAAGCATGGAAGTCACCGAACGAACATCGGCAAACGGCCTGCAAGGGCACATTCGCGGCGAACGCCTGGCCACCTCCGACGGAGTATCGAGCAAGGAGATCCTGGTGGAGATCTTTGTCCGCGAGCGTTGCGAAGCCCACATCGTCGTGCCAGCGGTGGCCGAGCCGTTACTGGTCTGGGTGTTGTCCGGGCAAGCCATTGTCGAGGAGCGCACCGCCCACGAGCCGTGGGACGCGAATACCGTGGGCCGCGGGGATTTTTTCCTGACCACCTCCCCTGTGCCTTATGAAATGCGCTGGCAAGTGACCAGCCCTGAGCCGTTCGTGGTCATGCACGTGTATCTGGGCCTGGCGTTGCTGGAGCGCGCCATCGCCGAAGCTGGCGGCGGCGCGATCCAACTGCGGGAAGTCTCAGGCGGGCGGGATGAAGTACTCTCGGCCTTGCTGGAGCAGATCCGGATGGAACTGACCCGACGCGGTGAAACCAGTGCCTTGCTGGTCCAGGGCGTGGCGCAATGCCTGGCGGTGCACCTGGCACGGCATTATGTGGATGCCGGGGCCGAGGACATGTCCGGCCGCAACGCCCTGCCCGCCTTCAAGCTCAAACGGGTGATCCAGTTAATGGAGCAACACCTGGCCGAACCCTTCAACCTTGGTGACCTGGCCCGGGCCATCGGGCTGAGCGAATATCACTTCAGCCGCCTGTTCAAGCGCGCCACCGGGCGTTCGCCCTCGCAGTACTTCATCCAGCTGAGAATGGCCCGGGCCCGGCAACTGCTGATCGAAACCGAGCGCAGCATCATCGATATCGGCCTGGAGGTCGGTTATGGCAGCCCCAGTCACTTCTCCCAGGTATTCCGTCGCGAAGTGGGCGTGGCGCCGAGTCATTACCGCAAGTAAAGGCCTGACGGCGCCACAATAATGTGGCCGCACACAACCCCCTGTGGGAGCGAGCCTGCTCGCGATAGCGGTGGACCCGTTGCCAGCAATGTTGACTGGTCTGACGCTATCGCGAGCAAGCTCGCTCCCACAGGCATTTCCTGCCAGGCCTGTCTTCATTTGATCCGGTAATGAAAGGTATTGCGCACCGCCGGCACCGGCACCGCCTTGCCATCGATGATTCGCGGCTGATAACGGAACGTCTGGGCCGCGGCCAGGGATGGGCGGATAAACAGCGGGTGGCAGCCGTCGAGCACCTTGGGACTGTCGATCCGCCCGTCCGGCATCACGCTGTATTCCACGGTGCAATCGCCCTCCAAGCCCTTGTCCAGGGCCCGTTGCGGATAGTCCGGCGCTTGCTTGCTCAGGGGCTGATAGCTGCGGCTGTCCGCGGCGGCCTGGCGCGCCTGCTCGGCGTGGCGTTGCTCGGCGAGTGCTTGGGCCTGCCGGGCCTGGCGCTGTTGTTCGGCTGCTTGCTGCTCGGCGTCTTGCCTGAGCCGCTCACTTTCCAGGCGTTCACGCTGCTGCTGTTGCGCCTGTTGCTCGCGTTTTTGCTCCTCGACCCGTTTGCGGGCCAGCGCCGCCTGTTCCAGCTTCTGCGCCTGGACTCGCGGGTCGACAAGCGGCTTGGTGGGGGCAGGAAGTGGCGCTTGCACGGGTGGTGGCGCGGGTTCGACCACCGGTGATGCAACAGGGATGACAGCCGCCGGTGCAGGCGCTTCGGGCACCGGTGCGGCCGGCAACATCACCAGTTGCGTACGCAACACCCGTGTCGTCTCGGCGGCGGGCTTCTCCACGTTCCACCCCAACACCAACAACGCGGCTATCGCGACGTGCAGAGCCACGGCCAGTCCCGCCGCCAGGCTGTTTCTCCACAAACCGGGGCGGCTCAACGCGGGTACGCTCATGAAGGGACTGTGCATGATCATCGCCGTCATTGCGGCGCCTCGGTCACCAGCCCCAGGTTGCTCACGCCACCCTGCTGCAACGCAGCCATGGCCGCGACCACCCGGCCGTAATCGGCATGATCATCGGCACGGATGTACACCTGGGTGTCGCTGCGCTCGGCCACGACCTGCGCCACCTTGACGCGCATCTGCTCCAGGTCCACGGCGCTGTCGGTCTGGTGGCGGGTGTCCAGCTCACCGCCCAGGTTCCAGTAGTAACCGCCTTCGGCCTTTACCGACAGGGTGAGGATTTGCTGGCGACTGTCGGTGGCCAGCGCTTCGCTCGCGACCTTGGGCAATTCGATCTTCACGCCCTGGGTCAGCATCGGCGCGGTGACCATGAAAATCACCAGCAGCACCAACATCACGTCGATGTACGGCACCACGTTCATTTCGGCCTTGGGACCGTGCTTGCGTTGTGGCTTGACGAGCATCTGTCCTCTCCTTTCAAGCGGCCGAGGCCAGGTTCACCGGGGCGCCGTGCAGCTTGCGGTGCAGACGCGCCTGCAGTTCGTTGCCAAACCCGTAGTAACGGGTCAGCAGGGTCTGGCCGCGGGCGGCAAAACGGTTATAGGCAATCACCGCCGGGATCGCCGCGAACAAGCCGATGGCCGTGGCGATCAGCGCTTCTGCAATGCCTGGCGCTACGGTGGAAAGGCTGGCCTGTTGCACCTGGGACAGGCCGAGGAACGCATTCATGATCCCCCAGACCGTGCCGAACAAGCCGATGTAAGGGCTGACCGAACCGACAGTCGCGAGAAACTGCAAACCTTTCTCCAAGTGCACTTCCTGTTCGCTGATCGCCACCTGCAGCGAACGCTCGACGCCTTCGAGCACCACCTCGGGCGTGCAGGCAGGCTGGTTGAGTTGAGTGAAGGCCAGCAAGCCTGCCTGGAAAATCGGCGTGACGCCCTCGTCCTCACGTATGTGTGCGTGTTCCCGGTACAGGGGCAACAGGTCCTGGGTGCTGCGAAAACGTTGCATAAAACCGTTGAGCTGGCGCTCGTTGCGTTGCAGCACGGCACTGCGCTGGATGATCAGGTACCAGCTCAAAAGCGAGGCCAGCAGCAAGGTGAGCATGACCGCCTTGACCAGCAGACTCGCGTCGCTGATCAGCCCCCAGATCGTCATGTGTTCCAAAGTGGCTTGCATGGGTATAACTCCTGTCTGGCTGCTATTCGATGAAATGTTCGTGACCGGTTGATGACCGTGCCGCTCAAGGCAGACGCAGGGCTTTCGCCACGTCGGCCCAGGGCACGAACTTGAAGTTCTGGGTCTGTTCGGGCATGCGCTTGCGGCCGTCCTGGACCACCAGCATGCCCTGGCTCCAGGGCCCGCCGAGGTTCACCGAGGTCACCTCCAGGCCATCGGTCTCCGACGCGCCATCAATGCCCGCAGCCGCGTTCAGGCCGACCCGGAACGCGCCCCGTACGGCGAACGGAGGCTCGGCGTCGAGCACCAGGTAGCTGTCGTTGCCTTGGCTGGAGATCACCAGGTAGTCGCGGCCCTTGGCCTGGTACAAGGCCATGCCCTCGACGTCAGCGTGCAACGACGGGCCAACCTTGATCACACTGCTCAAGGTCGCCGGCTGGTCGGCCCGGGCATCCATCGTCCAGACACCCACGTCCTCCTCTCCGAGAAACAAGCGCTGGCGCTGCTCATCGGCCACGCAGCCTTCGGGCTGGCTGTCGACGCTGAACTGGCGCACCAACTGGCCGTGCACCACGCCGTCCGGCGCACTCAGGCGGTATTGCACAAAGCGCCCGTCCTTGCCGTTGGCGAAGGCGTACAGCTCACCTTCGGCGGGCTGGAACAGGCAGATGCCGTAGATGTCCTTCAATGGCGTCGCAATCTCCCCCGCTTCGCGCAACTCGCCACTGGCGCGGTCGATGCTGAACAGGCTCAAGCTGTTGCGATCACGGTTGCTGGCCACCGCCAGATCGACGGTTTGCGTGCCCAGTTTGAAGTTCGCCCGCACATCGACGTTGTTCAGGCGCCCGACCGGCAGCTCCTGCAGCAACTTTCCTTGCAGGTCATAGGCCAGCAGGCCTTGCTTTTTGTTGGTGCCCAGCACCCGGCTCAAGCCCGGCGTGGTCGGATGCACCCAGATCGCCGGGTCATCCGCGGCGTCGCCCTGGCGGGCCACCGGCTCGCTCTGGGCGATGGCAGCCACCGTGGGCAGTACCGGCGGCAAGGGCATGGGCGTGGGTTGCCAGTCGAGTTCTCCCTGATACAGGCGCCCGTCGTCATCGTCGCGCAGCAGCACCTCGATACCGGTTTTCGTCCGGCGTGCCGCCAGGCTTTCCGGTTCCTTCAGGCCCGGCAGCGACAACGTGGCGCGGGGTGTCCAGCCTTTGCCGTCCTGCTCATACAGGTGCAACTGCAAAGCCTCTGGATCGAGGCCCAACACCCCACCGGGCAATACCGCCAAGGCGCCGGCCGCCTGCTGGATGTCGCCGAACGGCGCACGCATCGCCACGGGCACCCGCACGGTCTCAGCCTCGGAGGATGCCGGGTAGGCCCACCAGCCGATCCGCTCTTCGTTGACGAACAACTGCTGGCTGGCGTCCTGCACTTGGCAGGTCTTGGCGTCCGGCGGCAGAGGCAAGCCACGCACCCGTTGGGCGGTCGCGCCCAACTGCTCGCCGGCGCCCACCAGCCATTGCTCGCCCTTGCCCTCTTCCCCCACCAGAAACACGAACAGGTTGCTCGCCTCGTCGCGGTACAGGCACAGGCCGTTTACCGGGAACTCGCGCGTGGGCAGGTACAGCGGCGTGCCCCACTGGCGGCCTTGTGGGTCGAGGCTAACGACTACGGCTTGCTGGCGCTCGCTGTCGAGGCTGGCGACCAGCACGTTCGCGCCCTGGGCCCGGCTATCGACACCTTCGAAGGTGCCCTTCAGGCGCATCAGTTCGCGACCCTGGGCATCGAGCAAGAACAGGCCCTCGCGGGCACTGGCCAGTCGCTCGGTCGTCGAAGGACCAGGCAGGAATGCCAGGGCGTTGATCGACCGTTGTTCGGCTTGAGGCCAGGGTTGCAGCTTTAGCTTGGGCGCTGAAGCAGCTGCCAGGGCGGCGGCTGATGCCAGGCTGAGCGCCATCGCCAGTAGGCAGCGCTTGGGTAAGGAAAACATCGTGTTCAACGGGAAAATCCTTGTCGTTCAGTCAGACTCAAACGGGCTTGTTGCTCACTTCTATTGCCAGGGAATTCATCTGTGGGAGCAAAGCTTGCTCCCACAGCCAAATCCTCTTGCCACAAGTGATCAGGTTCGCGAATCAGAAATGGGTAAAGGTCAGCCCCAGCTTGTACGTCGGGCCGTACTCTTCGTACTGGCCGTTATAGGAGCGGTGGCCGGTGTAGACGAAATACGACTCGTCGGTGAGGTTCTGGGCTTCGAGGCTGACTTGCAGGTTCTTGGTCAGCGAGTAACGCGCGCTGAAATCGACGAAGGTCTGGGCATCTACGTGCAGGTCATGGTCGCGGTCGCCGATGGACGCCAGTTCGAACAGGTACGCTGACTTGTAGTTGGCCGACAGCCGCAGGCTCAGCTTGTCGTTTTCCCACCCCAGCATCAGGTTGCCGACCGTGTCCGACTGGTTCGGCAGGTCGATGCTGCGCTTGCGCTGGGTACCGCTGGCCTGGTCGAAACCCTCGATCTCGGCGTCCGAACGGCTGAAAGTGGTATTGGCCCCCAACAGCAGCCCGTTCCAGGGGGCCGGCAGCCAGTCGAACTTTTGCGAGTAGGCCAATTCCAGGCCATACAGCTTGGCGCTGTCGCCGTTGGCGTAGCTGTGGGCTTCTGAAAAGTCGGTCCAGGCACCCGTACCGGCCAGGTCGGTGTTGTAGACGAAATGCTTGATGTCCTTGTAGAACAAAAAGGCCGAGACCGTGCCGGCGTGGCCCATGAAATGCTCGATACCCAGGTCCAGGTTGCTCGATTCCAGCGGCTTGAGTTCCGGGTTGCCGAAAGTGGCCTCGTCATCGTCGATGACAAAACCTGGCGCCAATTGCCCGAAGGTTGGACGCACCACGGACTTGGTCCAGGCCGCACGCACCTGGGTGTTCTTGTCCAATTGGTAGCGCGCGTGCAGGCCCGGCAACCAGTGGTGATACTTGCGACGGGTTTCGGTATCGGTGAAGACGCCGTCAGTGGCGCCGGTGCCCTTGGCGTCGAATTCGGTACCTTCGTAGCGCATGCCAGCGATGAAGCGCCAGTCATCGATGTCGACGGTGTTCATCAGGTACGCGGCATTGATGTCCTCGCTCATCTTGAAATCGTTGACTCGCGATTCTTGCTCGTCGAAAAACTCGTCGCGGTTCAGGCCGCCCAGCAACCGTTTGATGGCATCGGCGCTGATGCCCGGACCGAAGCGACCGAGACGGTAGTCCACGCTGCCTTTCCGGAACTGCCCGAGGTTCAATTGCTCGTCGGTGAAACCCAGGTCGTCGAAATCCTCGTAGACCCAGGCGTCCAGGTCGTTGTCCTTGTCCCGCCGGCTGACTTTGCCACCGAACTTGACCTGGGACGCATAGCCGCTGAAGTCGTAGTCCCGGGCCAGGTCCAGGCGCAGGTTTTTCTCGGTGTCGGTGGTCTTCTGCGCTTCCCAGTCCACCTTGTCGAGGCTGAAGTTGGCCGGATCGTAGAACCCCGAGCCGATGATCGGCCGCGGCTTGTCGTTGTCGTAGAAACCACCGTTGAAACCATCGATGCCTTCGAAGGTGGCCCCGGCAATATGGCCGGGGCTGTCTTCGCTGGATTGGCTATAGCCGCCCTGGCCACTCAGGGTCCAGAGACCGAACAGACGCTCGCCACCGAGTACGTAGGATTGGATTTCCTGGGTCTCTTCACGTTGCTTGAGCTTGCGCTCGCCCTCGGCGTCCCCCAGTTGCCCGGCGGCCTGCGGGTCTTCGAAGGCGATGCTGGCGGCGTTGCGGGTTTCGCTGTCCTTGTAGCGGCTGTACAGCGTGCGCAGGTAATAGCTGCTGAAGTCATCGGGTTTGTAGTCGAAGTTCAAGCCGCCACCGGCCCGCTCGCGGCGGATGTCGTAGTCGCGCTGTTCGAACTCTTCGAGGCGTGAACCCTGCGCGAAATCCCAGGCACCGCCGGTTTCGACGTTGTCCGAACCGAAGTCGCGCTTCTGCCAGCTCAGCGCCGCGGCCACGCCGAAGTTGTCGATACCATCGCCAAGGCTGAAACGGTCGCTGATGGCGCCGGAGAATTTCGGGCTGGTCTGGCGGGTGTTCTTGTCATAGCTGGCTTCGCTGCTGCCGGTGTAGAACAGCCCCTTGTGGTCGAAGGCCGAGAGGCTTTTCACATCCACCGTACCGCCCAGGGAGTTGGCGTCCATGTCCGGCGTCAGGGTCTTGATCACCGACAACGATTGCACCAGTTCCGAGGGCAACACATCCAGGGCAACGGCGCGACGCTCGCTTTCCGGAGCCGGCACCAGGGTGCCGTTGATGGTCACGCTGTTGAGGTCCGGCCCCAGGCCACGCACGCTGACAAACCGGCCTTCGCCCTGGTCGCGCTCGACGCTGACACCGGGCAGGCGCTGCACCGCTTCGGCGACGTTTTCATCCGGCAACTGCGCCACGCCGTCGGCATGCACCACGCTCTTGATGCTGTCGGCGCTGCGCTGCTCCTTGAGGGCCTGGTCGATACTCGCCGCCTGGCCGACCACTTCAACGTGTTCCGTGGCGCCGGCCGCTTGCTCGGCGGCACTCAGTCGTTCGCTGGCAATGGCCATCGCCAACGCGGTGAAGGTGAAACCGACGAGCCCGGCGGTGCTTGTGCGGTGGTACATGGTGATCCTCCCCAGGAATCCGGAAATCCGCCAGGCAGTGGCCCGGCAACTGGGAGGGCACGCTAGGGGTGGGGAATGACGGTTCTGTGACAGCGGCGCCAGCCAAAGGACGATATCGGCGATTTAGACAGGTTGGTCGACCGAAGTGAGCTGAAATGACCTCTTCCCTGCGGCTCAATGAATCTGAAGACAATTAATTTTGTGGCGAGGGGATTTATCCCCGCTGGGGTGCGAAGCGCCCCCATGCGGCATACCTGTCACGCCGTGCAATCAGCTCTACAGGGCTGCTGCGCAGCCCAGCGGGGATAAATCCCCTCGCCACAATGGGAGAGGTGCTGTCCCATACAGTGAAAAAAAACGAATGACCGATGAGCTGATTCGACCTCCCCCACCCCGTCACCCGCCGTCACCGCACTGTCACATCCATCTGCTGTGCTGGGCCGCATTCCGCTTCTGGCAAAGGACTCCGGCCATGTTCTTCGTGCTTCGCCCGCACCGCTTCAAACTCGCCCTGCTTCTGCTGGCGGCCAACCTCGGGCTGATCCTGCATTTGGCCAGCGGCGAGCTCAAACCCATTGCCGAATGGGTCTGGCTGGATATTCTCGGCGAAGGTGGCTCGGCGCTGCTGGCGCTGGTCTGGCTGGGGCTGGTATTGAAAAGCCGCCCGGCCGGGCGGGTGACCAACTACCTGGTCCTGGGCCTGGGCTGCATCTTCTTTTCCTGGTGGATCGACAGCCTCGACGAATTCATCCGTTTGCCCGACAGCATCACCTGGGATCACTGGCTCGAGTCCGGGCCCATGCCGGTGGGCATGATCCTGCTGACCCTCGGCATCTATCACTGGCACCGCGAACAGCTGGCGATCAACGGGCAAATGGAGAAGCGCGAGCGACTGTTCCGTGAGCACCGCCTGTTCGACAAGCTCACGCCGTTGGGGGGCGCCGACTTTCTCAAGCACGAGCTGTCCGCCAGCCTGGAAGACACTCGGCGCCGCCAGCAGCCACTGTCGTTGCTGGCCCTGGACCTGGACAACTTCACCGCCATCAACCAACGCTTCGGCCACGGCGAAGGCGATGCGGTGTTGCAGGCGATCAGTCAGTTGCTGGTCCTGAACCTGCGTCGCCAGGATCTGCTGTGCCGCCTGGCCGGCGATCGCTTCGTGGTGCTGCTGCCCGACACCGGCGAGAGCCAGGCCCGGCGCCTGGCCCTGGAGCTGGAAATCGCGGTGCGCAGCCTGGCCCACAAGACCCGGCAACACAGCGAGCGCTTGCAACTGACCGCCAGCACGGCGGTGGTGATGGCGTTCGACGAAGCCCCCGACGCTTTGCTCAAACGCCTGAACCTGGCACTGGCCCAGTCCCGGACCACGCTGGCGAAAAGCGCATGACGCTCAAGACCTGCTGGTACGAAACCGACAGCCGCTTCATTCCGGGGCACTATCAGCCAGCCGCGCTGATTGACCTGGCGCTGTCGCGGGACATCGACAGCCATCGCCTCCTGCGCGGCACCGGACTGTTCCATGACGATATCCTCGCCGGACAGAGCCGCATCAGCCCGCAGCAATTCCTCGGCCTGATCGACAACAGCCGGCGCCTGCTGGATGCCAGCGACAGCAGTTTCCTGTTTGGCCAGCGGCTGTTGCCCGGCCACTACGGACCCGCGAGCCACGCTTTGCGCCACGCGCAGAATCTGCATCAGGCCTTGCAAAGCCTGATCGACCAGCAGGCGCTGCTCAGCCCGTTGGCAGCCCCGCGCCTGTTGCTGGACGAGCACTACGCCTATGTCCATTGGCTGGACAGCTGCGGCGCCGGGGAACAATGGCGCTTCGTGCTGGAGGCGAGCATGACCTCGATGGTGGCGATGAGCGCCTGGCTCAGCGGTGAACGCCTGCCCTGGCAGTGCAGTTTCCGCCACAGCGAGCCGCGTTACGTCGAGCAGTATTGGGTGCACCTGGGCGAGCACACGCAATTCGACCGTCCCCTGGACCTGATGCGCCTGCCCCGCCACTGCCTCGCCCAGCCGTGGCCCAACGTGTCGGCCACCGCTGGCCAGGTGGCGCGGATCGAAGCCCGGGACCAGCTCGACCAACTGGGCTTCGCATCAAGCTTCCTGGATTGCCTCTACGACTACCTGCACGCCCATGTGCAACAGACGCCAAGCCTGGAACAGACCGCCCAGGCCTTCGCCATGAGCCCGGCGACCCTCAAGCGCAAGTTGCACAAGCACCACACCGGGTTCCAGCAACAGGTCGACCGGGTGCACACCCACGTGGCGTTGTATCTGTACCAGGTCAAGGGGTTCAGCAACGAGGAAGTGGCGCAGTACCTGCGCTTCAACGATACGGCGAACTTCCGTCGCTCGTTCAAGCGCTGGACCGGCAGCACGCCGAATCTGATCCGGCAGTTGTTGATGCTGGGCTGAACTGTGGGAGCGAGCTTGCTCGCGATAGCGTTGGATCAGCAGCAGGTTGACGACTGATGCACCGCTATCGCGAGCAAGCTCGCTCCCACAGGTTTTCATTCAGCTTTCAACTCACGGATCAGTCCTCGCCAATCTCCACCACATCGCCATTCAAACGCACCGGCCACACCCGCAGGCTTTGCTCCGGATATTCCAGGCAATGCCCGTCTTCCAGGCGGAAATGCTGCTTGTACATCGGCGAGGCAATCACCAGCTCACCCTTGATGCTGCCCAGCAGGCCGCGGCCGATGACGTTCGCACCGGACTTGGGGTCGCGGTTGTCGATGGCGTACAGCGGCTTGTCCCCATGTTCCGGCAGATAGAGCAACGCCACTTGGCTGCCGTCATGCCAGGCGACTACGCCGGAGTTCGGCACCAAGTCGCCGCGGCGGCACAGGGCACGCCACTGCAAGGGCTCCTGGGGGACATCGCGGGCGGGCATACGAACGACGTTTGACTGGCTCATCAGAGCACCTCCTCGGTAACGGGAATCAGGTGGAGTTCATGGGCGTGAACCGGCCGACGCTGGCCGCGTTCGCGGACGAAGTGAACGTCCGGATCGCCACGTTTGTCGTTGACGAAGGTGCGGAAACGCTTGAGCTTGTCCGGGTCCTTCAAGGCGTTGGCCCATTCGCATTCGTAGCGGTCGACCACCAATTGCATCTGGGCTTCAAGCTCGGCGCCCAGGCCGAGGCTGTCGTCGATGATCACGTCTTTGAGGTAGTCCAGGCCACCTTCCAGGCTTTCGCGCCAGACCGAGGTCCGTTGCAGTTTGTCGGCGGTGCGGATGTAGAACATCAGGAATCGGTCGATGTAGCGGATCAGCGTGGCATCATCCAAGTCCGTGGCGAACAGCTCGGCGTGACGGGGACGCATGCCGCCGTTGCCGGCCACGTAGAGGTTCCAACCCTTCTCGGTGGCGATCACGCCGACGTCCTTGCTCTGGGCCTCGGCGCACTCGCGGGTGCAACCGGACACGGCGAACTTGAGCTTGTGCGGCGAGCGCAGGCCTTTGTAGCGATCTTCGAGGGTCAGGGCCATCTGCACGCTGTCCTGCACGCCGTAGCGGCACCAGGTACTGCCCACGCAGGATTTCACCGTACGGGTGGACTTGCCGTAGGCATGGCCGGTTTCGAAACCGGCTTCGATCAGCTCGGCCCAGATGTCCGGCAACTGGTGCAACTGGGCGCCGAACAGATCGATGCGCTGGCCGCCGGTGATCTTGGTGTAGAGGTCGTATTTCTTGGCGACCACGCCGATGGCGATGAGTTTGTCGGCGGTGATTTCCCCGCCGGCGATGCGCGGCACTACCGAGTAAGTGCCGTTTTTCTGCATGTTCGCCATGAAGGTGTCGTTGGTGTCCTGCAGCGCCACCAGGGACGGGTCCATGATCGGCTGGTTCCAGCACGACGCCAGGATCGAGCCCACCGCCGGCTTGCACAGGTCGCAGCCGGTGTGACCACGACCGTGCTTGGCCAGCAGTTCTTCGAAACTGATGATGCCTTCAACGCGCACCAGCGCATACAACGCCTGGCGGGTGTAGGCGAAGTGTTCGCACAGGCTCTTGTCGACGCTGACGCCACGGGCAATCAATTCGTGCTCGAACACTTGCTTGACCAGGGCCGCGCAACCACCGCAACCGGTACCGGCCTTGGTGTCGCACTTGAGCTGGCCGAGATCGGTGCAGCCGCCGTCGATGGCCGAGCAGATCGAGCCCTTGGTGACGTTATGGCACGAGCAAATCGTGGCAGTTTCCGGCAATACCGCCGGGCCCAGGGTCGGGGCGCCTTCGGACGATGGCAGGATCAGGCTGGCGGCATCCTTGGGCAAGGCGATGCCGTTCTGCATGTATTGCAGCAAGGTGTCGTAGTAGCTGTTGTCCCCCACCAGCACCGCGCCGATCACGCGCTTGCCTGCGGCGTCCACCACCAGCCGCCGGTAGCTGGCGCTGGTTTCGTCGATGAACTGGAAGCTGCGCGAACCTGGAGTGTGGCCATGGGCATCGCCGATGGAGCCGACGTCCACGCCCAGCAACTTGAGCTTGGTGGACATGTCGGCGCCGGTGAAGGCTTCAGCGCTTTCGCCGCACAGCCGGGCCGCGACGTTGCGGGCCATCTGGTAGCCCGGGGCGACCAGGCCGAAAATGCTGCCGTTCCAGGCTGCGCATTCGCCGATGGCGTAGATGTCCGGATCGCTGCTCTGGCAATGATCGTCGATCACCACGCCACCGCGCGGGCCGATCTGCAGGTCGCTCTGGCGCGCCAGGGCATCCTGGGCGCGGATACCGGCGGAAAACACGATGAGGTCCGTTTCCAGGAAATCGTCGTCGCCGAAATTCATCCGATAACGGTACTGCTCGCCGGCGCTGATGGACTGGGTGCCCTTGGACAGGTGCACGCCGACGCCCAGGCTTTCAATGCGCGCCTTGAGGGCCAAGCCGCCCTGGGTGTCCAACTGCACCGGCATCAGCCGTGGCGCGAATTCCACCACATGGGCTTCCAGGCCCAGGGTCTTGAGGGCATTGGCCGCCTCCAGGCCCAGCAGGCCGCCACCGACCACCACGCCGCGGCGGGCATGGCTGGCAGCGGCGCGGATCGCATCCAGGTCTTCAAGGGTGCGGTAGACCAGGCAAGAATCCCCCTCGGCGCCCTGGATCGGCGGCACAAACGGGTAGGAACCGGTGGCGAGCACCAGTTTGTCGTAGCTGAGGCGCTCCCGAGCAGTGACGACCTGGCGCGCCTGGCGGTCGATTTCCAGCACGGGAACGCCCAGGTGCAACGTGACGCCGGGGGTCTGGTACAACGACGCTTCGCCCAGGGCCAGGGACTCGGCATCACGCCCGGAGAAGTATTCGGACAAGTGCACGCGGTCGTAGGCACGCATCGGCTCTTCGCTGAACACATGCACGTGGTAATGATTGAGGGCACCGCGTTCGATCAGTTGCTCAACGCAGTGATGGCCGACCATGCCATTGCCGATCACGATCAGCGTTTGCAGCTTGTTCAGAGAAGCAACGTTGGAATTCATAAAAAGCACCCGACAAAAGCCCATCACGATTTTGAAAGCAAAAAAAAGACGCCTGAAACCTTGCGGTTCCAGGCGTCTTTGCCTGTTCTGTGCGGTATCGGTCCGGCGACTGCGCCCTGACCTACCGTTGTCCCCCGGCCTGTTGGCGCTCGATCTTCGTTGACCGACGGGGCTGCCCACTCGGCTGTGTTCGCGGTGGGCCTGAATAACCTCTTGCAGCGAGCGTGCCAAACCTTATCCGCGACTGTATCCACAACCTCGCATTCGCCGACGATCCCCTGTGGGAGCGGGCCTGGCCGCGACACCGCAGGCTCAGCCACCGCAAGCTGACCAGCCCCTGCGGCGTTTCGCAGGCACCGCCAACTGCCTTGCGATGGTGCGATCACTCCGCCCGCGGCTTCATAAAAGTGCAGCCGTTCAAACCCGCCGTTCACCGTCAGACCGTCATCGCGAGCAAGCTCGCTCCCACAGGGGGAGTTGCGGTTGAGCCCAACCCTCTGTGGGAGCGAGCTTGCTCGCGATAGCGGTGGGTCAGCTTGAAGGGTTATCGGCGGTCCTGGCCACCATCGCCACGATACTGGCCAACAACTCTTCCTTCGCCTCGTCAGCGCTGATTTCCCCGGTGGCGGCGGCATTGGACAGTGCTTCCGCCGCTCCCAGCATCGCCCGCAAACCGGCCCGGGTGATGCCCTTCGTGCCGGCGAACGGCTCCAGCACCGCGCGGCATTTGTCGAGAAAAATACCCTCGTATTCGCGCTTGATACGTTCCAGCTCCGGCGAACTGGTCAACGCTGCAATCACCCCCGGAATCTCTCGGCCTTGCAACAACACGCATTCGACGTAGGAAGAAGCGATCACCGCCGCCCGGCTTTGCAAGGTGGCGTCACTGGCATCCAGGGCCGCCTCCATCCGTGCGGTCTGACGGGCATCGAAATCCTGGTAAAGCGCCGCCAGCAGCCCAGATCGGGTAATGAAGTGGTTGTAGACGATGGGTTTGGTCACCCCCGCCTGGTCCGCCAGCCGGGCCAGGGTCAGGGCGTCGCTGCCCTCCTCCCGCACCAGTCGCCAGGCGACATCCAGCAATTGGCGCTGCCGGTCGTGCCGGGATAAACGACGCCGAGGTGAAGCCTGCGAATGTTCGTCAGTGCTTGACATGCTAACTTTACCAACCGTAACTTACTAAGCGTAACTTAAGCATACCTGTCATCAAGACCTCGTGACCAGAAGGAGTTTCGCCATGCATGCACTCATCGTTGTGGCTCACCATGATCCGCGCTCCCTCACCCACAGCCTGGCCGGGAAAATCGCCGAGGGCATCACCCGCGCCAACCCTGCCGATACGTTCGAGATCGCCGACCTGGCTGCCGAAGGCTTCGATCCGCGCTTCAGCTTCGCCGACCACGCCGTGCACCACCGCGAGGCCTTGCCGCCAGCGGATGTGCTGGCCGAGCAAGCCAGAATCGACCGTGCCGACGCGTTGGTGCTGGTCTATCCGATTTATTGGTGGTCCATGCCGGCACTGCTCAAGGGCTGGATCGACCGGGTGTTCTCCAACGGCTGGGCGTTTGATTTCAGCCTCGACAAGCCGTTTATCCAGAAGCTGCGGCACTTGCGGGTTCATTTGGTGGAAGTCGGTGGCGCCGATGCCGACAGCTTCCAACGCCACGGCTACGGTGAGGCGATGACCACGCAGATCGACCATGGCATTTTCGGTTATTGCGGCGCCCGGGTAGTGAGTTCCCAGCGTTTGCTCGACTCGGAAACCGCCGATCCGCAACAGCATTTGCAGGCCGCCGGCGTTATCGGCCAACGGTTATTCGCAACGCTCGACGAAACCACCCAGGCGCCCGCGACCGCATGCGCCTGAGCTCAGAGCGCACGTCCACGGGCGGCCGACAGCGTCGCGTCACGCCCATAGATATCCGGGACGTACACCGCCTGGCCCTGGCTGTCCGCTTGTGCTGTCCAGTAGCCCAGCAGGATCGGCACGGGCCGGGCCAGCCTGAACTCGTGGGTCGACTCACTGGCCAGCAACGTGTCGGTGCGTGCGCGTTCGGCCGGGCTCACCAGCAGGTCGCGCAGGTGCATCACTTGCTCGATCCGCACGCAGCCTGAACTGAAGGCCCGTGGCCCTTTGCTGAACAACGCCTGGCTCGGTGTGTCATGCAGGTACACCGAAAACGGATTGGGAAAACGGATCGCCATTTTGCCCAACGGGTTCTTCGGACCTGGATCCTGACGCAGCATGAGGTTGCCCGGGTGCTCCCAGTCGATATCTTCCGCCAGCAACGGCAGGCCATCGCCATCGAGGATCCGCAGGTTGTGGCGGCTGAGAAACTCCGGATCGCGGCGGATCTCGGGCAGTTTGTCTTCGCGCATGATGGTCGGCGGAATGGTCCAGGTCGGGTTGAGTGTCAGCCGGGTGACGTGGGATTTGAGCAGCGGCGTCTGCCGTTGCGCACGGCCCACCTGGGTGCGGGTTTGCCAGACCGGCGCGCCGCCCTGGTAAACCGTCAACTGCGCCGCCGCCACGTTGACCAGGACGCTGTCGGTCTCCACGTCCTGGGCCAGCCAGCGCATGCGCTCCAGGTTGATGCGCAACTGCTCGCGGCGCATGGCCGGGCTGATGTTCAGTTCGGTGACGGTCCACGGCCCCACCACGCCATCGGCCTGCAACGAATGCTGGGCCTGGAAGCTCTTCATCGCCTCCACCAGCATGGGGCTGTAGTGCTCGTCGCTCACCTGCGGCGGCGTACTCAGATATCCCTCGTTGAACAGTCGTTGGGCCAGGGCGGGTACGCGGGCGTCCTGTTTGTCCGGTTGCAGCAACGGCCCGCCCGGCACCGCTTGCCATTCGGCCAAAGGCTGTTGCCGCAGCCGGGCATAGAGGCCGCGCAGGTTGCGGTAGAGGTCCAGGTTCGGCCGTGCCTGTTCAAAAGCGTCGGCCAGGTTCTGCAGGCCCAGCCCGGCGATGGCCAGCACCACGGCCGGGTGGTCCTGTGGCGGTGGGTTGGCCTTCCACACCGGTTCCAGCCGGTCTTGCGGCAGGTAGCCAAAACGCAGGTCATGCAAGGCTTGCAGGTAGCGCCGGCTGATGGCGATATCGGCACAATGAGGGCCTTGGGTTGCCCCCTCGCCCGGCAAGCCATAGCGCGCGGGATCCAGGCCGTCATCGGCAAGCTGTTGCAACTGGACCTGCAACGCCCCCCGTCGTTCGTCGTCCGACCAGACTTCCTGGCCTGCGTTTTGCTGATAGAACGCGTGCAAATCGAGCAGCGTCGGAAAGTCGACACCCACCGCGATGTCCGGGCATGCGACCGCCAATTGCGCCAGGGTGGTCTGCACCAGTGCCGGATCGCTGTCTTCGGCTGTGGCGACCAATGGCGCAGTGAGCAATAAAAGGCTCAGGTAACATGCGGACTTTTTGAACAACTGCTTTACTCCAATCCATGGCCGTCTCGTTGACGGTGAATTTTGCGACAGGTACGACCCGCCATCATGCAGACAAACAAAATCGGACGGGATGCCGCGAACGAACACCACGTTGGAACCCCTTCGCCTGTGTCGGGCCTTTTGCGCCGACTCTGCCTGGTCATGCTGGGCCTGGGCATCATTTGCAGCCCGGCACTGGCCGAAAAAAAGGCAAAGCCGCAGACGCTTTACCACAGCCTCGCCCAGGCAGCGCCGGAACTCAATCCCCTGGCGCTCAAAAGTGCCTTGAGCGCCATGCAATGCGCGGTCGCCAATGGCGCCGGCCAAGCCCGTCACCTGGCGGTGATCGACTACTCGCAACCGTCCACGGCCCGGCGTTTGTGGATTTTCGACTTGCGCCAGAAAAAACTGGTGCTGCGCGACCTGGTGGCTCATGGGCAGAAATCCGGGGAAAATTTCGCCACGCAATTCTCCAATCGCCTGGGCAGCTATCAGTCGAGCCTGGGCCTGTTCCGTACCCAGGAAAGCTACCAGGGCACCCACGGCTATTCACTGCGCATGGACGGCCTCGAACCGGGCTTCAATGACCAGGCCCGTGACCGGGCGATCGTGATCCATGCCGCCGACTACGTGAATCCGCTGTGGAGCGTGCGCCAGGGGCGTATCGGCCGCAGCCAGGGTTGCCCGGCGGTGCGCCCGCAAGTGGCGCGGCAGGTGATCGACAAGCTCAAGGGCGGCCAATTCATGTTTTCCTGGTACCCGGACCCGGGCTGGCTCAAGCGTTCGGCCTATCTCAACTGCCAGCCGCAACAGGTGGCGAGCATTCTGGCTACCAGCGGTGGCTGAACAGGCCGTCGCTGCGTAACTGAGCGGGAGCAAGCTGCCTCGCCGCAGGTTAAAATGCCGGCCTTTCGAATCGCTGGCCTTGCCTGATGACCCCTCAAGTTCTACATGACCTGCAGACCCATTTGCTGACAGCCCTGGCGTCCCCGCCGGAAGAAACCCGCCGTTTGTTCCATGGTCGCGGCCGTTGCTGGCCGGGGTTGGAGCAGATCACCGTCGACTGGCTGCAAGGGATTGTGCTGGTTTCGTTGTTCAAGGAACCGGAGCCGGCGCAGTTGGATGACCTGATGGCCATGCTGCTCGCCCTCGCCGCCTCGCCCGCCTGGAAAGACAGCGGCGCCCATACGCTTGCCGTGCAGCACCGCTACCTGCCCCAGAGCCTCACCCAATGGCTGGTGGGCGACCCCATCGACGAATGGACCCTGACCGAAGGTGGCCTGCGCTATCGGATCGACTTGGGCAAGAAACAGAACAACGGCCTGTTCCTCGACATGCGCTACGGTCGCGACTGGGTGCGGGCCAACGCCAGTGGCAAGCGGGTACTGAACCTGTTCGCCTACACCTGCGGTTTCTCGGTGGCGGCCATCGCCGGCGGTGCGCGGCATGTGGTCAACCTGGACATGTCGCGGGCGGCCCTGAGTCGAGGCCGTGACAACCATCGCCTGAACGGCCACGACCTTGGCCAGGTGAGTTTCCTCGGGCATGACCTGTTCAAATCCTGGGGCAAGGTGATCAATAGCGGGCCGTACGACCTGGTGATCATCGACCCGCCGACCTTCCAGAAAGGCAGCTTCCTGCTGACCAAGGACTACCAGCGGGTCCTGCGCCGCCTGCCGGAACTGCTGACGGCAGACGGCACGGTCCTGGCCTGCAGCAATGACCCGGCCACCGGCCCGGACTTCCTCATCGACGGGGTCACCCGCGAAGCCCCCGGCCTGAGGTTCGAGCAGCGCCTGGCCAACCCACCGGAGTTTCCCGATGCCGACGTGCAATGTGGCCTGAAGGCGCTGATCTTCAAAGCGGCAGCACCGGCCACCAGGCGGTAACCAGGCTCCTGGTCACCCGGCGCACCAAGGCCTCGACCTCCCGGCTCTTGACCGAGCGGTAGATGGCCATGGTGCGACGCAACTGATCCTCGTTGAGCGTCACCGGCTGGCCGCCCCTCCAATCCACATCGGCGACGGCTTCGAGTCCCGCGCGACGCCAGACGATCCGCTCGCCTTCGGTGACCGGCTCCAACGGGCTGGGTAATTCGGGGTCCGGCAGGACCAGGTTATCCAGCATGACCTGGGGCCAGCGGGACGGATCGATGGGCTCGCTGAAGGCATTCACCAGGTCGTCATCGACCGTTTCCCAGATCGCCAGTCCTTCGGGCCAGTCGCGGGACATCAACCCCAGGTAAGGCCGCCAGGTCATCTCGCCGGTACGTGGGGTTTGATCGTTGCTATTGAACGTATCCTGGGCGTCGCTGAGCCATTCTATGAATGCCTCCCGGCTCATCTGTGCATGGCGTTGCAAGGGATCGATATAGCGATCCATCAGCGCGAAGTCCCAATGGGAGAGGTGTTCGGCCAGGAAACTCGCAAACGGCGCCCCGTCCCGGGCCAGTCGTGCACGCATCACCGACTCGAACATCGTGAAGTGCACCTCCAGCTCGCCGATGTCCGGCTGCTGCCGATCATGACTGCGGATTTGCAAACGCGTGC
Source organism: Pseudomonas sp. NFACC14 (assembly GCF_900106885.1). NCBI lineage: Bacteria > Pseudomonadati > Pseudomonadota > Gammaproteobacteria > Pseudomonadales > Pseudomonadaceae > Pseudomonas > Pseudomonas sp. NFACC14. The sequence goes on along the minus strand of NZ_FNOA01000006.1, from coordinate 97,360 downwards.
GCAGTTGGCGAAGTTGCACATCGAAATCGCCAATCAAGGTGGGCAGGCGGCCATAAACGTTTCCATAACCGATGAAGTGCTGCAGAACGGCCCCGGCCCTCTGGCGAACGCCGAACGCCAGCCCGGCTGGGGAATCCTCGTCGGCTTCGCGGACGCGGCCAGAAAACCAATCGATGAAACCCCGCATCCCGGGATCGTCACGGGCGACCTCCAGTGCCCTTTGGAGCGAGGCAGAAATATAGAGCCACTCGTCGACGGTGTAGTGAAACGCCTCGGGAAACACATTGCGCAGGGCATTGATCTGGGCGCTGGGCAAGGGATTGTCATCAAGCCAGACCCCAAGTGTGTCAAGGCTCGGCAAACGGTTGAGCGCAGGGAGCAGGTCATTCTGGATAGAGGTGATACGGTTGCCGCTGAGATCGACGACGAACGTATCGGAGATGAACACATCGGAATGCCTGGCCAGCACCGCCAAGGCCAACGAGGGCACCCGATCCAGGCCGGTCCTGCCCAGCTCCAGCGTCATCAGGTTTGCAAGCTCGGGGAGCTCCGGCAGGTCCCGGCAGTTGTTTCCACTCAGGCGCAGTTCCTGCAAAGCAGTGGCGCTGCGCAGGAAGGCGCTGCCCTCCTCGTCCAGCCGCAAACCACAGCGCGCCAGGTTCAGCGCCCGCAGGTCAGGCAATGTGGCCGTCAGGGCCTGCAACTGCTCGGGCGTGAAATCCAGGTTGTCGGTCCAGATGACTTCACGCAGGGACGGTAGCGAGGCCAGGCTGCCAATGGCGGCAAGCACCTCGGCGTTGGTGCCCGAAGCCGCGCCGCTGCTGATCCCGGACACGTCCAGGGTCCATAACGGGATCGTGGGATCATCGCCCAGCAGAGGGGCAAACACATCCGGGTTCAAGTGCAACGGGTTGCGAGCCAATGACAGATCCACCAGCGCCCGCAACTCACCTACCGCTACGGGGACGGCGGTGAGGTGATTGCCTCGCAGGTTCAGCGATTCGATGCCGGGGAACATGCGCAGGAAGGCTGAAGGATCCTCGACCAGCTCCAGGTTGGCCAGCACCACCGATTCGATGTGCTCGAAACGAACAGGAATGGGCGGCAGCCTTCCGATGTTGACGTTCTCTATCCGCAGCACCAGCTCTGCGCCCTCCCGGCCCGGGTCAGGCGCGCGTTGCCAGGCCCGGCGGATTTCCCTCGCGATGACCTGGCGCTGCGCGACGAGCGCCTCACGGTCCAGAACCTGTTCGGCGGGATGGTGAAAGCCTTCCTGGTCGACCCATTGGCGCAGCCCCTCGTCCAAGGTGGTCCATTCATGCTCCAAGCGGGTGATCACGTCGTCGAGGCTGATGCGCTCGAGCCCGGCCTGTTCGGTCAGGCCAAGCTGCAGCCGTTCCAGTGCATTGCCCGCGTGGGCGGGATAGAGCCGCTCCAGGCGCTGACGCGTGCTGCCTTGCCATTCCTGCAACGGCAGCCGGCCACGGCCGCTGAGCGGGTAAACCAGGTGTCCGTTCAGCCATTGCGGACGAGACCCGAGGCTGCCCAGGCGACGCATCGCCAAGTACGGACGCAGGGCTTGCCGGTCTTCCAGGGCCTGTGCCAGCAGTTGGCTGCGCAGCCGCTCCGCCTCCCAGATGTTCAGGCCCAGGGCGCTGCGCGCTTCATCCGGCATCGCCCTTAGCAGCGCCGCCTCCAGGGCCACGGCGTTCGCCAGTTCTTCGCCGGTTTCGTCGAAGGGGCGATACCGTTCACCTTCCTGGCGGATGACTTTCAGTGGTCCGGCGTCCCCCAGCCCGACCGGATCCGCCAGCTCGCGCAACCACAGGCGCAGGTGCAGACGCCCGCGGAGCCTGGGCATATCCGCCAGCAGGCCCATGACGATGCGATCCCGATCGACGCTGCTTTCGCCACGCTCCAGGGCGCGCAGCGCACGGCTCAAGCGCAGCTCGCGCAACGCTTCGGCCGCCTGCCTGCCGAGCTGCCCAGCCACCCGCCCCTCGAGCAAACGCAGCCGGTCATCGCCCGTCACGTCGCGCACAAGTTCGTTGGCGATGGATTCAGGCAGGCTCGGGAATGCCTGGACCAAGGGCACTGCCAGCGGATCGAGCCGGGTGGACCTGCCCATGGCCATCGTCACCCGCCTGGCGTCACGCTCCAGGCGTGCGGCCCAACGGCCGGCCAACAGACGACTTCGCTCCAGCGGTTGCAAACCGATACTGCTTTGCCCCAGCAGTACGGTCTGCTCGTCGCTGCTCAGGCCTTCCAGGATGCGAGCGGCCCAAGCGTCATGGGCCAGGTCGGTTTTGGTCAGGAGGATGGAACGGGTGTCGGCCGTATCGCCTACCGGGTACAGATTGATGCCATCGTGGTAGCGCAAGGTCATGTCTTCCGGCCAGCCCGGCAACTCCACGAGGGTCTGGACAATGCGAAAATGCGTTCCTTTCGGTGCTTCGCCACGGCGCAGGCGTTCGATGGTGTGCCGCACCCATTGCCAGTTCCGTGCCTCGTCCAGGGCGTCGGCCAATATGGCCGGCATCGGCCGCGCCTCCACTTGCAGGTAGCGCAGATGCGCTTCGCCGATACCGACCTGGCGTTGCACGGCCAGGATCGTAGAGTCGTCGAGTTCGACGGGCGTCTCGGGGAAGGTTCGCAACAGCTCCAGGCCACTTCGCTGCAAGGGGTTGCGGTGCGCCCACTGCCAGCCTCGCGTGCGGTTCCATTCCAGCGGCGGGGCAACGCCTCTATGCCCGGGAGGCAGGCGCAGATTCACCTTGTCCCGCGTGCCTTGCACTTCGAAGTAACGATCCTCGATCCGCACCCAGGCCTCGTCAGCGGTGCGCCAGACACCCCAGGCGTCCTGCTCGGCATCCACCGGAGGCAAGCGCTGTGCTTCAAAGGAGCGCACGTCGCCATTCCACAGCCGGGTGGTGCCGTCAGCCACCGGCATGGGCTCGATGGCGGCACCAATGAAGCCCAGGTAAGCGCCTTGGGCAACCCCGAACAAGGCGTTGAAGATATGCTCGATACCTTCTTGCGCATGCCCTTCATTGAACGCCTGGATCCCTTCGAAGATTTCGTATACCAGGCGCACCCCGCCGACCGCGGCGGCCACCATGCCGACGGGCGCGCAGAACGGGAAAAAGGTCGCGGCGACCATCAGCGAACGCTCGACCAGGCTTTCCCAGTATTCGAGGCGTGCCAGCAGTGCCCGCCAGTCCTGGTCCCGGGTCGGGACCATCAATGCCGAGGCGTTGGCCAAGGTATGACCGCGCCATTCATGGTAGGTGGCGTGCCAGGGATCCTCGCGCAGGTCATCCAGGCCCCAGGCCACCTTGGGCGTGGGGATCCGGACGCGTCGAGGGTTGTCGTCCTCGCCTCGCTCACCCTCGCGCCAACCGGTGATGCGGGCATGGATTTCCTGGAAGAGGTTGAGGTTGTCCGTGACCTTCCACTCCACCTGATCGTGCAGGGCCGACCCCAGGCTGGCCTGTAGACGCAGCGGCAGATAACGCAACAGGGTCTGGCGGTAACTGCGTTTGCGGACCCGCTCGGTCAGCTCGGCCGACAGTGCCTGCAAGCTGGGAAACTGCTTGAGCGGTGCCACTGCATCATGAGGCATGTGCAGCACGATCGGGCGAACACCCTTGGCATCTCCTTCCAGTCCCCAGTACACCCGTGCGCCGAACAACGGCGCCGACAGCAACGCCAGCGCCTTGACCTCGCAGGCCAGGGGCGCCACGGACCGATCTTCCAACTGCACGCCGACATGGGCCAGTAAACGCTCACCGGTGTTGTCCAGGCGTCCATCCAGCTTCGCCTCGTAGGCGTCATAGGCGAGCTGGCTGCGTGCATAGGCCATGTAAGCCGTGGCGACAATGGGTACTTGACGGCCGATACGCGGCAGCCGCCATTCGAGCGAGCGCCGGTAAGCCCCGCCCACATCCACGCCGCGGCACAGGCGAGCGAAGCTGGCCGGGGTCATGGGCAGCGGCGTGGTGTCCGCTGGGGCACCCCAACGATAGAACTCCCCAGGCTTGCCCTTGATGAAAAGCTCGCCTTTTCGATCGAACGCGCTGCCGGTGACTGCATCGTCGGGCGGATAGTTGCGCATGGCCGCCTCGACGATCGACAGCGCGGGGTCCGTGACGAACGAACTGCGCCGGACCCTTGCCCGACGTAGCGCATCCGCGACATCGCCGCGGCCATTCACCTGGCTCCAGCCTTGCACCTGCGGCTGCTCCTTGAGCAGGTCGAGGGTAAAGGCATAGGGCGCGGGCAGGTCCTTAAGCAATGCGTTGAGTGCATCGCTGTCGTGTTGCAGTTGCCGGGTAAGCACCCTGAAGCGCTCCTGCCGGGGCCGTGGGGCTCGTTTCAGCCAGGCGGGCAGCCTGGCCTGGATAAACTCGACATGGGTATCGAGGGTAGACATGGTGGACCTCCATCCTTGGGGGCGATTGGGTATTCGACAGGTGACGTACGCTTGACCGGCACGAACCCGATGCTCCAAGAAATGGCTGTCTTTTGAAACTGTCCAACCGTTGCAAGGGGTTGCGCGGCGCGGGGCCTGGCAAACGGCTACACCACCAGCGTCAACCATGCCGACGCCAGCAACAACACCGCCATGCTGCGATTGAAGCGTCCCATCGCCACGGCTGAGCGACAGAACCTGGCGGCCCCCAGGCCCAGGTAGGCCCAGACGGTCATGCAGGGAATGGAGATCGCGAAAAATGCCAGGGACAACCAAAGGACCCGGATCGTCCGGTCGGCCTCGGCGCCGGCAAACACGCTGACCACCGCCAGCGCCATCATCCAGGTCTTGGGGTTCACCAATTGCAACCCGGCGGCCCCCGCCAGGCCCAGTCGCGGGCCCTCAACCGGACGGTCCGGGTCGATGGCCTGGGCCGGGGCGCGGAAAATCTGCCAGGCCATCCAGCTCAACCAGGCAATGCCGGCCCATGAAAGCACGGTCTGCAGCGTGGCGTGGCGCGCCAGCACGTCGCCCAATCCGGTGCCCACCAGCAACACCAGCAAAGCCGCCGCGGCGCAGGCCCCCAGGATGATCGGCAAGGTGGTGGCCAGGCCAAAGCGCGAGCTATGGCTCAGCACCAGGATATTGGTCGGGCCCGGGGTGATGGAGGCGACAAAGGCGAACAAGGCAAACGGCAGCAACTGGTCCATGGAGCAACTTCTCGGTGAATGATCGTCACTCGATCATCCCCACGAAGGCCCGCTCAGTCTGGAACAATTGAGCAGCGCTTGCGGTAGTCCGCCGGGCTCAGGCGATAGGCACGCTGGAACCAGCGCCCCAAGTGGCTCTGGTCGGCAAAACCGAGCATGGCCGCCACCGTCCCGGCACTCTCGCCAGAAGCCAGCAAGCGCCGCGCACGGGCCAGGCGCAATTGGATCAGATAGGCATGGGGGGCCAGGCCGAAAGCCGCCTTGAATGCACGGCTCAGGCGAAAACGATCCACACCGGTGACCTGCGCCAGATCGTCCAGACCGATGTCGTCGCTCAGGTGACTGTGCAGATAATCCCGGGCCTGCTGCGCCACCAATGGCAACCGCGGATCCGGGTTGATCCGCGCCCGCCAATGCAGGTGTTGGGTCAGGTTGGCCAACAAGGTATCAAGGGCCGTCTGGCGCACGATGCGGATTTCCTGCTCATGCAGGCTCTGGAAGGCCAAGGCCGTGGCACTCGCCAGCCGCGCATCGTCGGTCAGGGTGGCGGCGAATCCCAATTGGGCGTTGTCCGGCGCCCCGTCGAACAAGGAACGCAACTCACGCTCCAGCCATTGGGGTTCCAGGTACAACGTGCGGTAGGTAAAGCCGTGGTCGTGGGGCGCGTTGCCGTCATGCAACTCGCCGGGCTCGAGCAGGAATACCTTGCCCGGCGTGCTGTTGTGCTGCTGGCGACGGCAATGGAACTGCTGCACCCCCTGCTCGGTCACGCCCACCAGGTAGCTGTCATGCCAGTGGGGATCATAGGCATGCCCCTCGAAATGCGCGCGCACGGTCTCGATACCGGACGTGGCGTCCTGCTTGAGATCGATCCAGTTGCGCGCTGTCATGCCCTGCCCCGTTTAACGAATGTGCTCTTGACAGATTAACTGCTGATGGGGCGTGTGTCTGGAAGATTTGTGCAAACCCTGTGGGGAGCGGGCTTGCTCGCGAAGGCGCTCAGCCTGTAGATACACGGGGCGACTGACCTACCGCTATCGCGAGCAAGCTCGCTCCCACCGTTTCTTGTGGTGCTCACAAAATCGCATTCCCCTGCAAAGCCCCCTTCCCACAGGTTTATGGCCGTCTCAGGCATCCGGGGTGATCGCGGGCAGCACCGCCTCCACCGCCAGTCTGGCCAATTCGGCGTCTTGCTCGGCCTTGACCCCGGACACGCCAATGGCGCCGATGCATTGACCGTCATGACGGATCGTCACCCCACCTTCAAGCATGCCCTGCAGGTGCGGAGCGCTGAGAAACGCGTAGCGACCACCATTGATCATGTCTTCGAAAACCTTGCTGTCGCGCCGGCCCATGGCGGCCGTGCGGGCTTTTTCGGTAGCGATATAGGCCGATAACGGCGAGGCATCGTCCAGGCGCAACAGCCCGAGGGGATGGCCACCGTCGTCCACCACGCAGACCGAAACGGCCCATTGGCGCTGGTGCGCCAGTTCCTTGGCCGCCACCAGCAACTGCGCGACATCCTGTTCAGTGAGTACCGCTTTGCTTTTCATGGATCACTCCGTGCTGTGCCACAGGAAGCCCGCAGGCTAGACCTGCGGGCCAAAAAACAGCCTCGAACGTCATTCACCGTAGATATCGAAATCGAAGTACTTCTGGCGAATCCTGTCGTAGGTGCCGTTGGCGCGAATGGTCGCCAGTGCCTGATTGAAGCGGCCCGCCAGCGCATCGTTCTTGCGTACCGCAATGCCGATACCCGTGCCGAAGTATTGTTCTTCGGTGAAATTGGGTCCGACAAACTCAAAATCCTTGCCCTCGGGACGCTTGAGCAGGCTTTCATCGATCACCACCGAACTGGCCATGGTCGCATCCAGGCGTCCGCCCAACAGGTCGAGGAAAATTTCATTCTGCGAACCATAGCGCACTACTTCGGCACCCGCCGGGGCAAAGTGATCGGTGACATAGCGATCGAAGTTGGTCGCCCGCTGCACACCGATCCGCTTGCCCTTGAGTTGTGCCGGGATGTCGCTGATACCACTGCCCTTGCGGAACACCAGGCGCGCCGGGATCCGGTAGTAGCGGTCGGTGAAATCCACCGACTTCAAGCGCTCCGGGGTGATCGACATGGACGAAATCACCGCGTCGACCTTCTTCACCTTCAGCGCCGGGATCAAGCCATCGAACTCTTGCTCCTGCCAGACACAGCGGACCTTCATCTCGGCGCACAATGCCTGGCCGATGTCATAGTCGAAACCGACGATGGCGTTATCCGGGGTTTTCGAGGCGAATGGCGGGTAAGCCGCCTCAATGCCGATACGCAACGATGATTCGGCGGCTTGCAGGCTCGCGCCGAAGGCCAGCAGCGAGATGAAACCCAGTTTCAGGGCAATGCGTTTAACGTTCATTCATTTGCTCCAGGTGCGATGTTATTGAGTTCGGGCGCTCCACAGAAGTCGCCCGTTATGGCAGCAGCAATGTGAACAAGCCCGGACGGCGACTCTGGCGGTCGCCTGCCCGGTGACAGCACAACGGTGATCCGGCCGGAGGCCTCAGACCGCCGCCGTGACAATCAACTCCAGCAAAATCTCGGGATCGTCGAAGGCCACTTGGGCGGTGGCCCGCGCCGGGGTGTGCGCGGCATCGACCCAGTCACTCCACAACGCGTTCATCGCAGCGAAATCCCGGGCCATGTCTTTCATCCAGATCTGCACACTGAGCAGCCTGTGTTTGTCGCTGCCGGACGCGGCCAGCAGCTCATCGACCCGCTGCAACACCTGGCGGGTCTGGCCCTGGATGTCCTGGCTGCAATCGGCAGCGACGACACCACTGAGCCAGGCCACGCCGTTGTGCACGACGCTGCGGCTCAGGCGTGGGTTGCTTTCGATGCGTTGAATACTCATGAGGGTTCCTCGACAGAGAGACGCTCGCCAGCCAATTGGGCGAGCGTGATGGGTTTGAGGGGCGAACGGATGCGGTAGTAGCCCACCTCGATGGGTGAGACGTGGCGGCGTTCGGCGATGATTTCGGTGACGCTCAGACCACACTGGCGCCCCTGGCACGGGCCCATGCCGCAACGGCCGAAGGCCTTGGCCTGGTTGGGCCCCAGGCAACCCAGGTCGACGTAACGGCGGATGTCCCCGGCGCTGACTTCTTCGCAGCGGCACACGGTGACGTCGTCGGCGGGGATACGATGGCCGACCTGGGGGCGATACAGGGTGTCGAGCAGCGGCCGTGCGGCGCGGGCGCGGCGTAGTGCGTATTGCAGGGGCCGCGCCTGCGCCTGCTGGCCGGCGATGGCCAACGCGGCCAGGCGTCCTTCCAGTCTCGCCACCTGGGCTCCGCCGATGGCGCCACCGTCACCGGCGATGAAAATGCCCGGCGTGCTGCTTTCACCCCATTGGTCACGGCGGGTCATCCAGCACAGCTGCTGCTCGCTCCAATCATGCTCCAGGCGCAATGACCAACTGACCTGGGTGTTCGGCACCACGCCTTGATGCAGCAGGATCAAATCGGCGCGAATGCGCTGCGAACGGCCTTGGCTGTCGAAGCTCAAGGCGCAGGCCCGATCCGCGCCTTCAATCTTCAGGTTGCGCGCACCGTGAAAATGCCGGACGCCAGCCCGCTTGAGTTCCGTCAGCAGCCCCAGCCCTTTGAGCAGGTCGCGCCAACCGCGCAACGCAGCGGGAATGTGTCGCCAGGCCCGCAGCAGATCGCTTCGGTGGCTGGTATCCACCAGCGCTTCAATGACGATGCCGGCACGCAGGTATTGCACTGCCAGCAGGTAAAGCAATGGACCACACCCGGCCAGTACCACGGGCGTGGCCGGCACCATGGCCGCGCCTTTGAGCAGGATCTGCCCGGCGCCAGCGGTCATGACGCCCGGCAAGGTCCAGCCAGGAATCGGCATCGGCCGTTCGAAAGCCCCCGTGGCAATCAACAGGTGGCGCCCTTGCAGGACTTCGGCGCGCCCCTCGACCAGGTAATGCACCTGGCGCTGCGGCGTCACCTGCCAGATGGCCGCATTGGGCAAATAGCGAGCACCGCAGCGCAGAAAGTCGGTGGCCAATGTCGCCCCGGCCCCGTAGTCATCACCCAATACGGCACGGCGATGTGCGTCAGCCTGGAGCACCTGGCGATAAATCTGCCCGCCTGGACTGGCCTGCTCATCCAGCACGACCACCGACAGGCCGTGGCTCCTGGCTTCGAGCGCAGCACTCATTCCCGCCGGGCCAGCGCCGATGACAATCAGATCGATGACCGCGTTACTCATCGCCGCCCTCCTCCCACGGTGCCAGGCAAACGGCCCCGCGTTGACGACGCACGCGTATGCCGGCACGCACCGGCACCAGGCAGGCCTGGGTATTGGCGTGTCCGTTCACCTCCACCAGGCACTCGAAGCACACCCCCATCATGCAATAAGGCGCGCCGGGGCGGCCGTTGATGGCGCTCTCGCGGGTGTGTCGGATGCCGCAACCCAGCAGCGCCGCCGCCAGGGATACCTCGGCGGGTACCGTGAAGGGCGTGCCTTCGAACTCGATTTGCACGGTGTGATCTTCCGAGGCCAATGGCCGGAACAGACTGTCAGCCGACATGGCGCGCCTCTGTTTGCAGGTTGAAACGTTGCAGCCCGAATGGCTTCACCGCCGAATCATCGAATTCGCCGGCGATCCACGGCGCCAGGCGCAAGGCATGGGCAGCAGCCAGCGTCACGCCGCTGTGGCAGCTGACAATCGACAGCCCCGGGCAGCTTGGCGGCGTTTCGTAGATGGGAAAGCCATCGGCACTCATCACCCGCAGCGCCCCCCAGGCCCGCACCAGTCGTACCTGGCCCAAGCGCGGGAAGCACTGCACCGCGCGCCGTGCAATGGCGGCCATGACCTGGCTGCCGGTGCCGTCATCCAAGCCCGTCGACTCGTGAGAATCCCCCAGTTGCAGCGTGCCCTCGTCGGTCTGGCGGACATAGGTGGTGGGGTAATGCAGAAATGGCTCGAGCCGTTCGGTGACCAGGATCTGGCCACGGTTCGGCTGCACCGGTACATCCAACCCCACCATGCCCCCCAGCGCCCGATTGCCGAGGCCGGCGGCCAGCACGACCTGGCGGGCAGACCAGAGCTGCGCTCCGGCCCGCAGCTCGAAACCCTTGGCAACCGCATCGATCGCATCGACATGATGGCCGTTGATGAGCCTGACCCCGCGAGACTGGCAGGCGGCAAAAAGCGAGCGCAGCAGCTTGAGCGGGTTGACGTGACCGTCCATGGGCGAAAAGCAGCCGCCCACCACATCCGGCCCGATGCCGGGCAAGCGCGCCCGCAGTTGCGCGGCGTTCAGCTGTTCAAAGGGGTAGTCGCCGGCAAAGGCATCGCGCAGCCAACCCAGTCGACGGCTTTCTTCGGCCATTTCCGCGTCGCTCAGGCACAACTGGAAGCCACCCCGTTGGCGCAGATGAATGTCGATGCCGGTATCGGCTTGCAACGCCGCGGCAAACCGAGGCCAGAGCGCCACAGATTCCCGCGTCCACCGGGCATACGGACTCATGCGGTAGCCCTTGCCCTGGACCCAGAGCAAACCAAAGTTGCCCCGGGCGGCGCGAATAGCGTCATCGCCCTCGTCGAGCACGCTCACCTGGCGCCCGAGCAAAGCCAGTCCATAGGCGATGGACATGCCCACCAGGCCACCCCCTACGACAATGACATCAGTTTTTAGCATGGCTTTCGGATCGCTGTTTTCGGCGCCGATAATTCAGTCAGGCGCCGGCCCATGGCTGGTTCAAGTGCTTTGCGTCGATCCTAGGGCGATGACAACGGCTTGAAAAATGCTTTATTTTGGCAACCTCATGTCTTTTTGTTATGGGTTGGTCCGCACCATGAATCTCCGTCAGTTGGAAGCCTTTCGCGCCGTCATCCTGGGCCAGACCGTGACCCGCGCCGCCGAAATGCTGCACATCTCACAACCGGCGGCGACCCGGCTGATCGCCAGCCTGGAAGAGGACATCGGTTTCAGCCTGTTCGACCGGGTCAAGGGACGGCTGCAACCCACCGCCGAGGCCATGACGCTGTATCAGGAAGTGCAACGCTCGTTGCTGGGCGTGGAACGCATTGCGCGCACCGCCCAGGACATCCGCACGCTCAAGCGCGGTTCGCTGCACATTGCCTGCGCACCGGCCATGGGCCTGTCATTCGTGCCTCGGGCGATTGCCGCGTTCATGGCCGAACACGATCAGGTACAGATCTCGCTGGTGGTGCATTCGTCCCGGGAAGTGGTGGACCTGGTGGTGGGGCAACGCTGCGACCTGGGCCTGATCGTATTGCCCAACACGTACCCAAGCCCCCGCGCCGAAAAACTGTTGGCAACGCGCATGCTCTGCGCCCTGCCCGCTGGCCATCGCTTGCAGGGCCAGGCGACGATCCGCCCGGAAGACTTGCAAGGCGAACCGTTCATTTCCTACCCGCAGTCGATTGCCTCGCGCCAACACATCGATGCGATCTTCGCCGCCCACGGCGTAGACCGAGAACTGCGGCTGGAAACCCAACTCTCGCTGCCCATGTGCGCATTCGTCGAACAAGGTTTGGGCGTGGCGTTGGTGGACGCCATCAGTGCCGTCGAGTACCGCGGCCAGGGCATCGTCTTCCGGGCTTTCGAACCGGCGATAGAAATGGACTTCAGCATGCTCCTGCCCATCCAGGGGCCGGTTTCCAGGCTGCAAGCCAGCTTCCTGGAGCACATGAAGCGATTCATCGAAGCGCAGGTGCCGGCGGCCTACCGGTTCTGACGCTGTCGCAAAACGGCAGCCAATGGATCCACTGAACAAGCCAATCATCCACTTATCCAGCAAAACCGTTGACAAAGAAATTAGTTAAGAGAGTTAATGGATCCACAGACAAGAACAACATCCGCCTGGAGATCCGTCATGTACCCCAAGAACGCCTGGTACGTTGCCTGCACCCCCGATGAAATCGCCGACAAACCCCTGGGCCGGCAGATTTGCGGTGAAAAGATGGTTTTTTACCGGGGCCATCAAGGTAAGGTCGCGGCCGTGGAAGACTTCTGCCCCCATCGCGGCGCCCCGCTGTCCCTGGGCTATGTCGAAAATGGCAACCTGGTGTGCGGCTATCACGGCTTGGTGATGGGCGGTGATGGCAAGACCGTCGAGATGCCGGGGCAACGGGTACGGGGATTCCCCTGCAACAAGACCTTCGCGGTGCAGGAACGGTATGGCTTCATCTGGGTCTGGCCCGGTGACCAGGCGCTGGCCGACCCGGCACTGATCCATCATCTGGAATGGGCTGAAAGCGATGAATGGGCCTACGGCGGCGGCCTGTTCCACATCCAGTGCGACTATCGCCTGATGATCGACAACCTGATGGACCTGACCCACGAAACCTACGTCCACGCCTCGAGCATCGGCCAGAAGGAAATCGATGAGGCGCCGCCAGTGACCACCGTCGAAGGCGATGAAGTGGTCACCGCCCGCCATATGGAAAACATCATGGCCCCGCCGTTCTGGCGCATGGCCCTGCGCGGCAACAACCTGGCCGATGACGTGCCGGTGGACCGCTGGCAGATCTGCCGCTTCACCCCGCCCAGCCATGTGCTGATCGAAGTGGGCGTGGCCCATGCCGGCAACGGCGGTTATCACGCCGCGCCGCAATTCAAGGCGTCGAGCATCGTGGTGGATTTCATCACACCGGAAACCGAGACCTCGATCTGGTATTTCTGGGGCATGGCCCGGCACTTCCAGCCGCAGGATGAAGCCCTCACCGCGTCCATTCGCGAAGGCCAAGGCAAGATTTTCAGCGAAGACCTGGAAATGCTCGAACGCCAGCAACGCAACCTGCTGGACCACCCGCAACGCAACTTGCTCAAGCTCAACATCGATGCGGGCGGCGTGCAGTCCCGGCGGGTGCTGGAGCGTTGGATAGCACGGGAGCGCGAGCCTCAAGCCGGCTTGATCGCCAGCAGCCAACAGCCACATCTGGCGGAGCAACGGCCATGATCGAAGTCCAGGTCACGGCGCGACACCGCGAAGCCCTCGATATCTGCAGCTACGAGTTGACCCGCGTCGACGGCGCGCCGTTGCCGGCCTTCACCGCTGGTGCCCACATCGATGTGCACTTGCCCGACGGGCTGATTCGCCAATACTCGCTGTGCAATCATCCCGAGGAACGGCATCGCTACCTCATAGGCGTGCTCAAGGACCCGGCGTCCCGCGGTGGTTCGCGCAGCCTGCATGAGCTGATCCAGCCAGGCATGCGCTTGCACATCAGCGAACCACGCAACCTGTTCGCGCTCGCCCCCCACGCCCGGCGCAGCCTGCTGTTTGCCGGAGGCATCGGCATTACGCCGATCCTGTGCATGGCCGAGCACCTGGCCCAGAGCGGTGCAGCGTTCGAGCTGCATTACTGCGCCCGCTCCCGAGACCGTGCTGCCTTTGTCGAACGCCTGCGCCAGGCCCCTTACGCTGACCGGGTGTTCCTGCATTTCGATGAAGAACCAGAAACCCTGCTGGACGCCGCCAGGGTGCTGGCCGCCCCCGATAACGACCTGCACCTCTACGTGTGCGGGCCCGGTGGTTTCATGCAGCACATCCTCGAGACCGCCAAGGACCAGGGTTGGCAGGAAGACCGCCTGCACCGCGAATACTTCGCCGCCGCCCCTACCGACACCCGTGCCGACGGCAGCTTTTCAGTCAAGCTCGCCCGCACAGGCCAGGTCTTCGAGGTGCCGGCGGACCGCAGCGTGGTGCAGGTGCTGGAGAGCCATGGCATCGAGATCCCGATCTCCTGCGAACAAGGCGTGTGCGGCACTTGCCTGACCCGCGTGCTGGAAGGCGTGCCGGAGCATCGGGACATGTTCCTGACCGAGGCTGAACAGGCTTGCAACGACCAGTTCACACCGTGTTGCTCCAGGTCGAAGACGCCGGTGCTGGTGCTGGATCTCTAACGCAGAACACTGTGGGAGCGAGCTTGCTCGCGATGGCGTCGGCTCAGCAGCATTGGTGGCGACTGACACACCGCAATCGCGAGCAAGCTCGCTCCCACAGGAGATCTGTGGCGTATGCGAATCCTGGGGCCACCCCAAAACAACTGTGGGAGCAAGCTCGCTCCCACAAGGGATCTGGGCAAGAGGAAATTCTGCCATTGCCTGCGACCGGGCGAATTACTCCGAACGCAGAATCACCGTCATCCGCTCGTCAGCCAGCGTCGAGCCGAACACTTCGGCGTAACGCAGCGTCGCATTGGCATGCTCGCGCATGATCGCCTCGGCACGGCCGCTCTGGCGATTGATCAGTGCGTCGAACACCGAATGGTGTTGCATGTGGGCATAGTTGAAACGGCGAAACTCGCCGGCCATGTTCTGGCGATCCACCGCCAAGGCGGTGACTGAAGCGAAAGGCAGATGATCGTTGCGAGCCAGGGCGTCGGCGATCGCCGGGTTGTGGCTGCCTTCGACGATCACCTGATGAAAGCGCATGTTGAGGTCGTGATAGACCTCCAGGTCATCCTCGGTCACATAACCTTTGGCGAACAGTTCATCCCCCTGCACCAGGCATTGCTCGAGTATCGCGCGCGCTTCTTCAGACAAGCCATGCTCGGCCGTCTGCCGTGCCGCCAGGCCCTCCAGCACGCCACGTACCTCCACAGCCCCGGCGATTTGCTCGGCACTGACCGAACGCACCTGAAAACCTCGCCCGCCAAAGCGCACCAGCAGCCCTTCCTGCTCCAGGGTGCGGAACGCCATGCGCACCGGCATGCGCGACACGCCGAACAACTCAGCCGTGGGAATTTCCATCAAGCGCTCGCCAGCGGCCAGCTCACCCGAGGCGATCATCTTGCGCAGCGCAACCAGCACCGTTTGGCCGGGCTTACTCATCCAGGCGATTCCAGAGAAAAGAAGCCCTCATAGTAGAAGGCTTGGCGCAACGTGTCACGGCGAGGCACGGGGGCGAGGCCTTGATAAAAGCCGGTGGTTCAAATGCCCGCCAGTTCCCGCAACTGCGCCAAAGTCTGCTCGTCCAGGGTAATCCCCTGCTCATTGGCCTTGCTGCGCTCGCGATGACGACGGTCTCCCGGCAACCGCCGCAGCCCGACGCCATGCATCTGCCTGACCAGTTCCCGGCTGCGTTCGGCAAAATCTTGCCCGGCGGACTTGCTGGGGTCGATCACGATCAACAACTGGCCAGTCCACGGCGTCTTGGCGCCCGGATGATTGTTCCAGTCGAATTCGAAGGAAAAGTTACCCCCGGTCAGGGCCGCCGCCAGCAACTCGACCATCATCGACAACGCCGAGCCCTTATGCCCGCCAAACGGCAGCAGCGCTCCGCCTTCGAGAATCGCCTTGGGGTCGCGGGTCGGTTGGCCGAGGCTGTCCACGCCCATGCCCGGCGGCAACAACTCCCCCTTGCGTGCAGCAATCTGTACGTCACCGTGGGCAATGGCGCTGGTGGCCAGGTCGAAGACAATCGGCTCACCGTCGGCCCGTGGTGCGGCGAAGGCAATGGGGTTGGTGCCGAACAGTGGACGATCCGCGCCATGGGGCACCACACACGTCATGCTGTTGACCACGCTCAACGCCACCAGGCCTTCGTAGGCAAACGGCTCGACATCCGGCCAGAGCGCCGCAAAGTGATGGGAGTTGCGAATGGCCAGGACGGCGATACCGGCGCTGCGGGCCTTTTCCACCAGCAATGGCCGCGCAGCAGCCAGGGCTGGCTGGGCAAAGCCATTGCCGGCATCCACCGCGACGAACCCTGACGCCACGTCTTCGACCACCGGCACGGCCTTGCCGTTGACCCAGCCGCTGTTCAGCGTCGAGACATAACCGGGGATGCGGAACACCCCATGGCTATGGGCACCGTCGCGCTCGGCCCCGGCGCAGTTTTCAGCCAGGCACCGGGCGACTTCGGTCGACGTGCCATGACGCAGGAAAATCTTCTCCAGCAAGCTCACCAGAGCATCGAAGGACAGGGTGCAAGAAGCGGCATGATCGGATGGTGCAGACATCTGAAGCTCCGGAATGATTGTTGGAGGTAGCAACAGCGTGAAGGACCCGCCCGGTGATTAAACACTGTTTCAGGCGCGCACTGTCAATCCTTCCACTGCCGATCGAAGAAGCCCGGCGTGCAATAACTATGTACCACCCTTGCCCATCCATCGCTGCCTAGTCTGAGCGCTTGCGCCCCATTCGCGGCGCCTTGATCGAGAAGCAACGATGACCACTGAAACCACGCCACTGCTATTTCCCGAGGTATTGAACGCCACTCGCCTGGACGAATTGACCGCTCCCCACGGCCTGACCCAGGCCGACCTCGACTGGTTGCACCATGTCTCCCTGCCCAGCCATGCGCAACGTGCGGCGCAGATGCCGTCGATGTCCGCCGAAACGATCCTGCTCCAGGCCGAGAACAAGGCGCCGATTCCATTGGCCGGCTGCTTTACCCTCAAGGTCCTGCCAGATACCGACGCAGCCGACCTCAAGCCTGCGTTCCTTTACACGCCGGACAAGGGGATTACCCGGTTCAGCGACCCGCAAGCCCTCGAAAACAAGATCGATGAAATGCTGCAGGACGCCGCAGGGCGCGACGATCTGTTTCGCTACCTGTCGATTTCCCAGCGCAGCGAACTGAACAGCACGACCGACCTCACACAAACCAGCCAGATCATCGACGAAGACGTTTTCAAGGCGCAGATCGAATCCATCGAATACGCCCAGAGCCTCAACGCCCTGGCCATGGTGGATGAGCTGATCAAACTGCCCACACTGACCTCGATGCTTGACCAGGCCTTGAACGAGCGGCTTCCCGACTTCGATCAACGACAGGCCCGCGTCGCCTTGCGCAAGGGTGTCCCGCTGGGCGCTACCCATGCGATCCCCGTCACCGAGAGCATTGCTCTGAGCGACGCCGTGCTGGTGTACTTTCACCATCAGGGTTGGCCTGCCGGGCATGACGTCGACCTGACGCACCCCGGCACGAGCGCACACACGGCGCAGCAATGGGAAGGCATCATCGAGGCCACGGCCAGGAACCTGATCCCCAAGCTCAGCCAATGCATCGATGCCTACTGGGCGGCGAACAGCCCCTTCCACCTGTCGCGCCGCCACTTTCTTGCCCGCGTCATTCGCGACGCATTGCAGGCCGCGATCCTGATCAAACGTGAAAAAGGGCAACTGACCCAGGCCCAAAGCCAGGAGTTGCTTCGACTGTTCAGGCCTTCGCGCCGGGAAGAGCCACTGCTGTTCATCGAAACGATTCGCCTCTGGGAATATGCGCCGCGTTTCGTCGAACTGGCGGGTTCGTTGATGATCAGCGGCAAGGATCATTATCTCTATACCCCCAGCCATGGTCTGCAGAAGGTCGCGAACTACCTGGGCTTCAAGGATGCACTGTTTAACCCCCCCGCCACAGTCAAGCCCGGGCAAGCGCTCTACAACCTCTTGAGCCTGGAAGAACGCAACCGTTTTCTGCGCTTCGACCAGCCGCAAGTGTCGGGCGAATCGGTGAACCTGCCAGTGGCCGAATCCCTGGCAGACGCGATCATTGCCAAACAGCTGGACAACTTGCACTACGCGTTGGAAATGTCCCGCCAGGGCGACGTCAACCTCCACTCACTCATCGACAAGGCGCTGGATATCCGCACCTTGATCAACAAAAGCCTGCTGGATCAGAAAACCGATGGGCATTGGGGTACACGACCGGCGTTTTACGGAGACTTGCGACCGTCCAACTTCATGGCCGACCAACTGGAAAGGAAGATCAAGAGCTACACCGATGTCGAAGACGCTTTTCACACCCACTTCATCAAGCTGCCCCCCGCCAACACGGCCTCGCTGCACAGCGGGCTGGACAAGCTGCTGCCTGAACTGACCAACGTTTTCTCACTGGGCCTGCGCGCCGAGACCGAACTCAGAGAACGTGACGCAACGCTACCCGCCGCCGCCCATGACTTGATCAGGAGCGTTTTCGCCTACGACGCCGACTACCCGGACCGCACGCAGCGCCCGGGCGTCAGAGGCTTTCAGCCAGATGTCTATTCGTTGAAGCTGACATGCCGTACCGAGGAGCGCGTGATTTCCCTACGCCTGGCCAACTGTTTTTTAATGACCGAGCGCGGCGGCCTGGATACTCCCTACTCGGGCATGGCCATCCTTTGGTCCCCCACCGACGGCCTACAGGCTTTTGCGAACGTCGAGCTGGCCACGGAGCAATTGAACAAAAACCTGCTGGACACTCGAAAACGCTTTGCCTGGCTCTCGAACCTGGCGCCCGCTCAACGCCTGCCCCACGGACGCTACCAACTCCAGGCCTATGAACTGCTGGAAGATAATGTGCTGGTGAATCGGATGAATTCGTTCATCGAACAGTTCAAGAGCGAGCGCAATTACTTGAGCACGTTGAAGGTCGGGGATTGGAAACTCAGCGGATCGGCGCTGCGCAACAGCCTCGACGCCTTGCTGGCCAAAGGCGCGCCCACCAATCTGAAGCGCGCCGTGGACATCGCCCGAGCCAACAGGCGACAACAGACACTGCCCGCCTGGCTCGGTACGGCGTCCCTGGAAGATCAACGCCTGCATATCGAACTGCTCGAGCAGTACAGGAACAGCGTGGTCGATGCCGATGCCAAGGACTACCTCGACGGTATCGAGCCATTGCGCACCTACGTGCATAAAAAGCTCAAAGCGTTACTGGACGCACGTTTCCCTGGAAAAAACCTCGACCCCGACACCCTCCAGATCACACCGAACCTTGCCGTCGTGGGGCCGGCCAGCGCGTTGACCGACTTTGCCTTGCATCATGTCGATGTGACCCGAAACGGCTTCAAGATTTCGTCAACCTCCACGCACAAACTGCCCGACGGCTTGAACGAGATGGCGGTCAGGCAAATATTATCGTCATTGGATATTTCCACCGCCTATAAAGCACAGGTCGTGGAGAAACTTTCCGGTTCTGCCGCGCCAGGCTTGCAAAGCAAGCGACGGTTCCGCCGACAACTCCCCTGGCAACTGCTGCAACATGCTCACGCCCGGCACCTGCAGCAACAGCTCTCCAGCAAGGCATTCGACCTGATTCGCCAGGTACTGGACATGCCGGACGCCATCGCCCGTAGCGCGGTCGAAGGCGCCAGCGCCGTGTTTCGCCCAGTGGAACTGATCAAGACCGGCGGCGCGGCGGCGGTCAAGGCCCTTGGGCTTTACCTGGTGGGTTCGAGCGCCCAGGCAGCCAACCCCCTTGTCCTGTATGCCCCTTATCACTCAGGTCATTGCTTTACCGAATTCAAGGACGAAGCGAGTGTGGTCGCGGCCTTCAACACGCCCGGCGCGCTCCAGGATCTGCTGGTCCACCGGCTTCCCGAGGATCAGCGAGCCATTTTCAAGAACCTGTTCGCTTCGACACTCGGGCGCCTTTCGGAAATCACCCTGGGGTCCAACCCTGTTCGCACAAACCTGCTCGACACGCTGTTCGATGACAACACGAAGTTGCTGGCAGAACTGTTGGGTTCCCAGGCACAGGACAAGCGTCAATTCGACTGGAGTACCGTCTTGCACCTGTTCAGCTCGGGCATCCGGTTAGTGGGAAGACAGTTGCCAGGCAAACTGACGTTCATAGAAACGCTGTGGGACAGTTACCAGGACTTCAAGGCGTCTTCCGAGGCCCTGCAAGCGCGTGACTGGAAAGCCGGCTTGCACAACTTCATCGCCGGCGCCGCCGAGATGGTCTCGCTGGGCCTGCTCAATCGCGACGATACATTCGGTCTGCTCGATCCCGTTGAACCCGCCTTGCCAAGTGCCCCGTCGACGCTCGACTGGAAGAGCATCGCTTCCACCGGCCAACTGCGTACCGACCTGGGCGTCTTCGAAGCCACGGGCGTCAGCCTGTCCAACCTGCAAAAAAACCTGGCTGATGGAACTTACAAGGCCATGGAAAACGGCAGGCTTTATATCCCCTTGGCCGGCAAAGTCTTTCAAGTGGCAAAAGCCGGCCAAAACTGGCGAATCATTCATGAACACGGCGAGGGACCGTTTTTGAAAAAGTCCCCGGATGGCCGGACATGGGAAATCGACCCACAGCGCCAAACCATCCGCTTTGGCAAGGCCGGCTCGAAGATGGCCATCACCTATAGCGACTTCAAAGCCAAAGGCTCATTGAATATTGAAGCACGAGGCATGACGGAAATACGCCGGAAATATCAACATCGGGCAAATGCGATCGTGCAGGCCCTGGAGACCGCGCGGTTCTACTCGTTCAATGCCCTTCACAACCTCCATCAACTCAAGCAACAGGTTGTTCCGGGCTCTCGACTGGACAACTACCTCAGATTGTTTTTTGGTGTCAGCAGCGTCGACGCCAGTCTTATCCGCAAAATAGAGACGGCGATCTCGCCGATATGCCAGGCCTTGGCCGATCCTTCCTGGGAACTGCAAAATGCGAACCGCATCGTTGTCGGCCACCTCAAACATCTGGAGGACAGAGCCACTGCATTCGTGCTCGAACCGACCGCCGTTGGAAGAATCTACCTCACACAGTTCTTCTTCGACATGGAATTGGATGGGTACAAGGCCGTCGTCCCCGATACGTTTAATGTCGACGCCCATGCCCAGGCAGCGACCTTCATCCATGAAGTCTCCCATCAGCTGTTCGATACCCTCGATATCATCTATCTGGACGCGGTACTGCCATTCCTCGACTTGATTTCAACAGCGACTCATCCAGGGCAAGTGCAATACGCCAAGCAAAAGGACCTGCAACTCAACGGACTTTCATTGACCACCCCAAAATCCAAACTGTTCATGCATTGGGACAGCGCAGACAACACCTACAAGAAGTTTGAGCTGCTGCCTTTGTACAAAGAAACAACCCGGGAGATCCTGAAGATCACTGGCGCCAAAACCATGGATATTGCCCGCGATGATTTTCTGGATCCGATTTTGCCGGGCAAGCGCATCGACGTCATACTTCGCAACGCCGACTCGCTCACACTGGTGATTTGTGAACTAGGACGGCAACTCGATGCGAGTCCTTCCCGGCAACTTGCCGTGCCGTGAGCTGCACAAGAGGGGGGTTGATTAATGCCAGTCAAAAACCCGTGGGAGCAAAGCTTGCTCGCGATAGCGGCCGATCAGTCAATGGCATGTCGACTGGCTCACCCAATCGCGAGCAAGCTTTGCTCCACGGGTTTGAGGCTTGACTGACTGGCGCTAGGGGTGTTGATCTTTTTTTCACGCAAAGTATGCGACGGTAGGCTACGACTGTTGTTTGAGCGAAAAAACAGGCTCATTGATGCGCAAACGCCATGACGGCAGTTCTCGGCAGCTCATGCCGAAGGTTAGAATGCGGCAAACCAGGACGAATCAATGACCGAACATACCCTCTCGGAAGCCGAATACGACGCCATTACCGATGCCGCAGCCCATTGGTGCATGCGGTTGCATGCCGTCGACTGCACCGATGCCGAACGGCAGGCATTCAAGCAGTGGCACGATGCCGATCCCCTGCATGCTTTCGAATACCAAGCCATGCTGGAAATCTGGGATGTTGCCGATCATCTGCCGCGTGTCGAGGCCGTAGCCGCCACTCCAGCGTCCAGGCCCCGGTCGCGCTGGAGCCGGTTGGCTGTGGCGGCCGCAGTGTTCGTCGTCGGCCTGCCCCTGGCCGCCTACACTGGCTGGAACCTGGACTGGATCGCCAATTCCTACCAGCGGTTCGAAGCCGGCACGAGCGTGCGCCATGTCACCCTGAGCGACGGCAGCCAGGTGGAACTCAACCTGGGCAGCGAGCTGACCTTCGCCAACCACAAGCACGAGCGCCGGGTAACCCTGGAAAAGGGCGAGGCGTTTTTTGACGTCAGCCATGACAAACAGCATCCGTTTGTCGTGCGCGCGGGCCAAGGCCAGGTGCGTGTGACCGGTACTCGCTTCAACGTCTGGATGTACCAGGACCAGGTGCGGGTCACGCTGGTGGAAGGCTCGGTCAAGGTCACCAGCAACCAGGCGCTCACCCATAACGGCCTGCAACTTTCGCCGGGCATGCAGGCGAGCTACAAGGCGGGCGACTATCAGCCCCAAGTCCGCGAGACGGCCGCGAACGACAGCTCGCTGGCGTGGCGCAACGGCAAGCTGGTGCTGGATGACCTCGCCCTGAGCGACGCGCTACCGCTGATCAACCGCTACCTCGAGCGTCCCGTCATGCTCGCTGACAACAGCACCGGCGGCCTGCGTGTCGGCGGTGTCTACAACATCAGCGAAGTACAGAACCTCGTGGCTTCGTTACCCAAAGTCCTGCCGGTCTACCTGACCCAGAACAAGGACGGCAACCCGGTGCTCAACTCCATTGGGCAGCGGCCGGTCCAATAACTGAAAGTCTCCCCTGTGGGAGTAAAGCGTGCTCGCGATAGCGGTGAATCAGCCTGACTCGTTCTTGAAGTACCGCCCCTATCGCGAGCAAGCTCGCTCCCACATTGGCAGTGTGGTGGACTCAGGTTATGTGAACGCCGCAACGCCCCTGTGGGAGCGAGCTTGCTCGCGATGACGCCGGCAAGCACAACAGCGGTTACTGCGTCGCCACCCTGCCCGCCTCATCACGCTCACGGATAATCACGGCCTGATAATGCGGATCGGCCTTGATCTGCTGTTCGGTGAAAGGCAGCACACTCCACTGCTTCTGCGAAAACGCCTGGGTCTGGTCGGCCGAATACGGTGAAGCGGGGTCGCTGGAAATGGAGAACGCCAACAATCCCTGGGCTTGCGGACCTTTACCGTCAAACGTCACCACTTGCAGGTAGCTGGTACCGCTGACCACCTCCCGCTTGCCGTTCGCCCCCGGCACGCTCTGGATCGCGTTATAGATGCCCAACTCCCCGGGGCCGCCGTGGATCGGCGTCTGTCGGCTGCCGCTGCTGGCCACCTGGACGTCCTGCCATCGGCTGTCCTTCGACAACCCCGCAACCTTCACCGCCTCCACCGAAGCCAGCATGGCCTCGCGCACAGCCTTGAGCACCGGCGGTCGCTCGATCGCCAGGCCACGCGGGGTGCGTTGCGGGTCTTTGGGATCGAACGCAACGCGCCATGAATCCGGCACTGCCTGCAGCCGTTCCATGATCTGCTGGAAGTACACGAACCCCAGACCGCTGTTCAGGCCGGCCTTGCGATCCCAGGCCTTGAGGCTGGTACAGGCCCCGGCCAATGTCGACGCATCGCCCCCCAGGTCACCGGCGCAAACGCCGAGCAGGTCCGGCATCACCTGGTCAGCCAGGTAAACTTGATCGTCCATGACCATGCGCTGCAAATCCTCCACTTTCACCGGCCCGTCCTTGGCCAACTGGCCCACCCGTTCCAGCGCAAACCGCGCCCGCAGGCCCAGCGGCTGGCCTTGCTGGCTGATCACCGGGGAAAAACCGGACAACGGCTGCGCGGGGTTGACCATCCAGGCCGAATCGTTGGAGTTCTGCACGTAATCGCGGCGCAGCAACTGCGGGAGCTTGTCGGCGGCATAAATGCCCTTTTGCACGGCGTTGGCATCGCTGCCCCAGGCACACTCGCTGCGACTGCCATCCAACACGATCAGCTGCAATCCGGCCCTGGGATCGCTGCACCGGGCCAGTTTGTCGGCGTCGACGTTCGGCACCACCGACACGTTCATGTAGAGGCTTTGCCCCTGGTCGTCCACCGCCAGGGTATTGACCCAGGGAATGCCTTGGATCTTATGGACAGCGTCCTGCAAATCCTTGAGGGTGACGGCCTTGTTCATGGCGTACCACTGGGCCAGCACGCGATCGTTTTCCAGGTTCGCGTCCCGCAGGCTGTAGGCGAACCGGTTGTCCCAGTCCAGCCGGCCAGGCCATTGCACGATCAGGCCGAACTGCGAGCCATAGACCACGCGGGAAACCGTCTGCACCTGGCCGTCGGGTTGCCTGATGTCCACCGCGACCGTCTGCTGGCTCATCGGCACGGATTTGCCATCGAGCAGGTAGCGGGTCGGATCTTTCGGGTCGAGCTGCAGCCGGTACAGGGTGAAATGCTTGGAACTGTCGACGGTGTGGGTCCAGGCCAGGTGCTGGCTGAAACCGATATTGATCATCGGCAGGCCTGGCAGCGCCGCCCCCATGACGTCCAGCTTGCCGGGAATGGTCAGGTGCATCTGGTAGAAACGCATGCCGCCCACCCACGGGAAATGCGGGTTCGCCAGCAGCATCCCGCGACCGTTGAACGAACGCTCACTGCCGATGGCCAGGGCATTGCTGCCGCGTTCCAGGGCAAAACGCTGCTGGCGGGTTGCGGCGGCGGCGAAACCGGCGACCGGGGTGTGCGCGAGGGCCGTCGCCTGGGGCGGTTGCGCGCCAGCCAGGGCTTCGGCGAACTGGCCGACGCCGCCTTCCACCAACAACCGACGGGTCAATTTGACCAGGTCCAGCGCGGTGATCGGCCGCACCCAATCGCTGGCGCACTGCTCGGGCAGGCCCTTGGCCTTGCGCTCGGCCAACGCGCGGTTGTAGCCCGCCGCATAACCTTCGACCAGTTGTTGCACTTGAGGCGTCTGGGCCTGCCAGAAACCGGAGACCGCTTGCGGCGTGTTGAGCCAACTGAAAAACAGATCGCTGACGCGGTTCTGCCGCTGCTCGACCGTGACCTGCTCGGGCCCGAAATAACGCGAGCGCTGGGCATTGACCGTGACGATCTCGTTGGCCAGCAGGCACAGATTGTCCTGGGCATAGGCATAACCGATGCCATAACCCAGCCCACGCTCGTCCTGAGCCCGGATATGTGGCACGCCAAAACGGGTGCGACGGATCTCGGCACTGGCCTGCTGCCCATCGTCCTGTGCATTGACCACGGGGCTGAGCCCGAGGGCGATCCCTAGAAAAGCACCTGCAAGGCCAACCCTCGATAACTGCCCGGACATTCTCACGTTCACTCCTGATGAAAACTGCAGAAACCAGGACGGCTACCGGTGCGCCAGTAGACAAGCACTCGGCCCGCCTGGGAAATCACACGCCGCATACTGGGCCGGAATGTGCCTACCTTGAAAACGAACCGGATGAAAAAAAATTAATGACCGCACACCGCTTGAATACGGGGGTTTGACGAAGCAGGGGCAATTTTTTCACATCACCGCCCTCATGATTGCGCATCCTCGTTCGTCCTATTACAGGAGAGCATTCGTGACCTTTTCTGATCTGGCTGGTAAGGAGTTTCTGCATGCGTAACGCGCAACTGCCCATGGAGGGCAAGCCAAGGCCGACCGGCGTCCCGCTGAGCGCCACCCACCGTGAATTCGAGAGACCGCCAGAGCGCGGCGGCAACGACCATATCAGGCGCCTGCTCAAGAGCTTCGGGCTCAGGACCAGCCTGATTCGCCTCAAAGTCATCGACGCGTTGCTCAAGGCCGCCCACGAAAACCGCTGCCTGGGCGTGCGTGGTGTGCACAGTCAGTTATTGGGGCTGGACATTCCGTTGTCCTTTCTCAGCGTGCGCGAGGTGTTGAAGCGCCTGTGCAGCGAGGGTGTCGTGACCCTCAACCCCGATAAAAGCTACCGCCTGCACCCCAGCGCGCTGGCCGTGCTCGAGGCCGAGGAATGAAGCCGGCGCTCAGGGCTTGACCTTGCGCCGCATCACGCCGTTGATCACCACCACGATGACCGCCACGGCAATGGCGATGTATTGAAACAGCTGCTCGCTGATCATGCCCTTGCCCTGCATCCAGGACAGCCCGAGCATGATTGCCAGGACGACGAGGACGATCAGAATCGAGTATTTCAAACGTTGCGAATGAGTCATTGCCAATTTCCTGAATGTATCCGTTCTGTATCCGAAGGCTTGCCGATCCATACCTCATCTACCGGAATGACGACTCACCAACGGGACCCCATGGTACAGCCGAAGGCGTGTCTTCGTGCAATCCGCTCGTTTTATCCCTTGGCTGACTGACCTCTAAAGCTGCGTCCTCCCAGGCCGATATATACGGAACTGCCCATTCGCCAGTTCCAGAAAATCGCCTTCGTGCAAGGATTCCCCGTATGCCCTCACTCCGAACGATTCAGGCTCGCTATACCCTGTTTCTGGTTGTTTTCATGCTGGTGGTGTCCCTCTTGACCGTGGTGGGCATCAGTTACCTGGTCGCGCCCAAGCTGCGCCAGACGGAAGAGAAAGTGGCACTTAACCGCATCGCCGAGGTTGCCGAGCAGATCCAGGGCGAACTGAACAAGGTACAGGCGCAGCAACGCAGCATTACCCAGACCATCCCGCTGCTCGACAGCGATGCCATCGACAAAGTGCTGCCGGGGCTGGTGGACCAGTACGGCGAGCTGAAAGTCTTCGGCGGCGGGATCTGGCCCTTGCCCAACCAGCGGGCCGAGGGACGCAGCAAATTCAGCACGTTCTGGCACCGCGACGCGTCCGGCAAACTGGTGGTCAATACCTTCTGGAACAGTGACGCCGCGCCCAACTATTACGAACAACCCTGGCACAAGGGCGGCATGGCCACTCCACCGGGCAAATGCGCCTGGGCCGCGGCCTACAAAGACGACGCCAGCGCCGAACCACGCACCAACTGCGCCATGGCCATCCAGAAAAACGGCGTGCCTTACGGCGTTTCCACCATCGACGTGACCCTGGGCTTCTTCAATGAGCTGGTGGCACGCAAGGAAGCCGACCTGAGCGCCGAGATGCTGATCGTCGAAGGCGACGGCAAGATCATCAGCAACAGTTCGCGCATCAGCGGTCCGATCGTGCTGAAGAACATCAGTGAACTGGCGGCCACCTCGCCATTCGCCGCCCAGGTCAAGGCGGGCCTGGCCAAGCGCGACCAGCCGCTGCAACGTGTGGAGTTCGACAACAAGGGCGAGGCCAGTACCTTCTTCATGCGCCCTATCGAAGGTTCGCCGTGGTTCCTTGCCACCGCGTTGCCGACCCGCCTGATCACGGCCCAGCGCGATGATGTACTGAGCACGCTGAGCCTGCTGCAGATCCCGATGGTGATCCTGCTGGTCTTGATGCAGCTGTACGCGATCCGCCAATTAACCAATCGCATGAAGGTTCTCAAAGGCAACATCGACGCCCTGTCCACTGGCGATGCCGACCTGACCCGACGCATCACCATCCGGGCCGAGGATGAATTGGGGGCGATCGGGCACTCGGTCAACCGCTTCATCGCTTACCTGCAAGACATGATCGGTGAAGTCACCCAGGCCACCGGCGCCATGGCGTCGAGCCTGGGCGATCTGCAGCGGACCTCGGCCCACACCAGTGAAATCCTGATGCGCCACGCCTCGGAAACCGACCAGACCGTGACGGCCATCACCCAGATGAGCTCCACGGCTGAAAGCGTCGCGCATAACGCGGCCGAGACCGCGGCGTTCACCCAACGCGCCAACGAGCATGCCGATCGCTCCCGCGTGGTGGTCGGTGAGGCCTCCAACAGCGTGGTGGCCTTGATCGACGAAGTGGCCAGCGCCACCCGCAAAGTCGAGAGCATGCAACAGGACGCTCAGCGCATCACCGAGATCCTGGGTGTGATCGGCGCCATCGCCGGGCAGACCAACCTGCTGGCCCTCAACGCGGCCATTGAAGCCGCCCGGGCAGGCGAGCAAGGCCGTGGTTTTGCCGTGGTGGCCGACGAAGTCCGCGCCCTCGCCGCCCGCACCCAGGCCAGCACCTCGGAAATCAATGAAATGCTGACCCGCCTGACCCAAGGCGTGAGTTCGTCGGTCTCGGCCATGGAAAACACCCAGGCCAGCTGCCAGTCGGCCGCCGACGCGACCTCCCGCGTCAACTCTGGCCTGGACGAAATGGCCGGCTCGGTCAGCCAGATCAACAGCCTGAGCACCCAGATCGCCACGGCCGCCGAGCAACAAAGCGCGGTGACCGAGGAGATCAATCGCAGCATGGTGCAAATCCGCCACATGGTGGAGGAACTGGTGGAAAGTGGCCTGGCCAGCGAAACCAACACCCGGCAATTGCTGGAAGCCAACACACGGGTGAATGCGATCATGGGGCGCTTCAAGGTTCGCTAAAACCTCACCATCTCCTGTGGGAGCGAGCTTGCTCGCGATAGCGTCGGATCAACTGCAAGGTTGTGACTGACAAACCGCTATCGCGAGCAAGCTCGCTCCCACAGGACTGTATTCGCCCTCCCAACCTGACAATTCTGTAATCCCTGCCTCAGCCCCCTGTCAGCTCGTGCTCGCTACTCTGTTATCCTTGCGCCAAACCGTTCGACACGAGACCTCCTTCATGGCCAACTCCCTGCACCTGCTCGCCTTGAGCGCCCTGTTCATGACCACCCTGGCCCAGGCCGCCGAACCGGTCACCATCGATGTGCACCGCGACGCCAATTGCGGCTGCTGCAAAAAGTGGATCTCGCATCTGCAAGAAAACGGCTTCAAGGTCAACGACCATGTCGAGGCCGACATGAGTTCGGTCAAGCAACGCCTGGGCGTGGCGCCGAACCTGCGCTCCTGCCACACCGCCGAAATCAACGGCAAATTCGTCGAGGGCCATGTCCCGGCCGACCAGGTACTGGCGCTGAGCAAGCGCGATGACTTGCTCGGCGTGGCCGCACCGGGCATGCCCATGGGCTCGCCCGGCATGGAAATGGACGGCATGAGCGACGCTTATCAAGTGATCGGCCTGAAAAAAGACGGGACCCAAACCGTAGTGGCGGATTACCCGGCCCACTGATGGGCCAAGCCTATATCGGCTTGTTCCTGGCGGCATTTGGCGCGGCGACCTTGCTGCCGCTGCAATCGGAGGCCTTGTTGGTCGGCCTGTTGCTCGGCGAGCGACACGTTGTCTGGCTGTTGCTGGGGGTCGCCACGCTCGGCAACGTCCTGGGTTCGCTGGTGAACTGGTGGCTGGGCACGCGCCTGGAACACTTCAAGGACCGACGCTGGTTTCCGGTCAGCCCGACACACCTGGACAAGGCTCGCGTGCATTACCAGCGCTTCGGCCGCTGGTCGCTGCTGCTCAGTTGGTTGCCGATCATCGGCGATCCGTTGACCCTGGTGGCCGGGGTGATGGGTGAGCCGTGGCGCCGCTTCCTGCTGATCGTGACCGTTGCCAAAGGCTTGCGCTATGGCGTTCTCGCCCTGGCCACGCTGGGCTGGATGGGTTGAACATTCGGGCCGTTCGGTTGCCTGTGGTTAATGTCGCCATAATCGGGTCGCGCCAGGATCGGCGGCGGCCACAAGGAGATTGACCATGTCCCGAACCCCCACGCGCTGGTTGCCCAGCCTCTTGCTCAGCGCCGCCCTGCCCCTGCTCGTCCAGGCCGCCACCCCGCCGGAAAGCCCGGCCTACGGCGCCCAGCTGGAGGGCTTCGAATACCCCTATACCCTCAAGCACTTCGCCTTCCAGTCCCAGGGCCAATCGTTGCAGATGGGCTATATGGACGTGCCGGCCCAAGGCAAGGTCAATGGCCGCACCGTGGTGCTGATGCACGGCAAGAATTTCTGCGCCGCCACCTGGGGCGATTCGATCAAGGCGCTGAGCGAAGCCGGCTACCGGGTCATCGCCGCGGACCAGGTCGGCTTCTGCACATCGAGCAAACCCGAGCATTACCAGTACAGCTTCCAGCAACTGGCGACCAACACCCAGGCCTTGCTCAAGGCCCTCGGTATACAGAAAGCCATCGTCCTCGGCCATTCCACCGGCGGCATGCTCGCCACCCGTTACGCCTTGCAGTTCCCCGATCAGGTCGAGCGCCTGGCGATGGTCAATCCCATTGGCCTGGAAGACTGGAAAGCCTTGGGCGTGCCCTACCGCACCGTGGACCAATGGTACGCCCGTGAGCTGAAAGTCACCGCCGAGGGCATTCGCAATTACGAGCGCACGACCTATTACGCCGGCCGCTGGAAACCTGAGTTCGACCGCTGGGTGGACATGCTCGCCGGTTTGAACAAGGGCCCGGGCCATACACAAGTGGCGTGGAACTCGGCGCTGATCTACGACATGATCTTCACCCAGCCGGTCTATTACGAGTTCAAGGACCTGACCGTACCCACCCTGTTGTTGATCGGTACCTCCGACACCACCGCCATCGGCAGCGACATCGCGCCGCCGGCGGTAAAGGCCAAGCTGGGCCGCTACGAGGTATTGGGCAAGCAGGCCGCCGGGCTGATTCCCCGCTCGACCCTGGTGGAGTTCCCCAATCTGGGGCATGCCCCGCAGATGGAAGAGCCGGATCGGTTTCACAAGGCCCTGCTGGACTGGCTGGACAAACCCATTCCCTGACGAGGTGTTCCATGGCGGTGCAAATAGCAGTCATAGACGATTGGCAAGATGTGGCACGCGGTGTGGTGGACTGGTCGGTGCTGGACAGCGTCGGCCCAGTGACCTTTTTCCACGACTATCCCGCCGACCGCCACACCCTCGCCGAACGCTTGCAGCGCTTCGAGGTGATCTGCGTGATGCGCGAACGCACCGTGTTCGACGAAGGCCTGCTGCGCCGCCTGCCTAATCTCAAGCTGCTGCTCACCGGCGGCATGCGCAATGCCGCCCTGGACCTGAAGGCCGCCGCCGAGCTGGGCATCCAGGTGTGTGGCACCGACAGCTACAAGCATGCCGCGCCCGAACTAACCTGGGCGCTGATCATGGCCCTGGCCCGCAACCTGGTGCAGGAAGCCAATGCCTTGCGCGCCGGTCTGTGGCAGCAAGGCCTGGGCGGCGACCTGCACGGCAAGACGCTGGCGATCCTCGGCCTGGGCAGCATCGGTACACGGGTGGCGCAGTTCGGCCAGGTGTTCGGCATGCGGGTCATCGCCTGGAGCCAGAACCTCAGCGCCGAACGGGCCGCCGAAGTGGGCGTGACCTACGTCAGCAAGCAGGTGTTGTTCGAACAGGCCGACATTCTCTCGATCCACCTGGTGCTCGGCGAACGCACCCGCGGCCTGGTGGATGCCCAGGCGCTGGGCTGGATGAAACCGGAGGCGCTGCTGGTCAACACCTCCCGCGGGCCGATCGTCGATGAAACCGCCCTGATCGACGCCCTCCAGCAGCGGCGCCTGGCCGGCGCCGCCCTGGACGTCTTCGCCCAGGAGCCCTTGCCTCTGGCCCATCCATTCCGCACCCTGGAGAACGTGCTGGCCACACCTCACGTGGGTTACGTCAGCCGACAGAATTACCAGCAGTTCTATTCCCAAATGATCGAAGACCTGCTGGCCTGGGCGGCGGGCCAGCCAATTCGCTTGCTGACGCCGACGAGCTGAACCCCGCGGAGCATCCTCCCTTGCTGTGGGAGCGAGCTTGCTCGCGATAGCGGAGGGTCAGTTGCAGGTTTGTGCCTGACACACCTCTATCGCCAGCTCGCGCCCACGGGAAACAGCGTGCTTCCAAGATGTTATTGGCCATCAAAACGCCTCTACCCCACCCGCCCTCCAATGGTGCATCACGCCATTCCATCGCGCACGCCAATGAGCCAACGCCCTCCCCATACACTTTTTCCTTTGCAGAAAACTGCACTTCGTCGGTGCGTACTCCCCTTCGTCGTGTAAGACATTGCCGCTAAAAAACGTGATTGTCTGACAATGCGACGAACCGAGGCGCACCGCTCTAGGATATGACCTAGACTGCCAAACCGGGGAGAAAACCGACCGGTCATCCGGACGAAAAAAAGTCGAAACTTTTCGCAACGGCGACAGGTCAGGTTAGAGGTAGGGCAACAGCGACTGGTGCAGTCCTTGCACTGGTCATTGCAACAGCTCCTTCAGCTGATTCGCTTCGTCGCGTTTGGGTAGCCGTTCGCTTTCCTTGCGTAGCGCTTGTGCGCCTGGCCGCAGGATTCGGCCAATGAAACAACAGCTCTGGCGCTTGCCGGAAACAGATCGAGAAAATGGGAGATATTTATGATCAGTGCTGCCTTGGAACCACAACAAGTTCGTTCTCAATTACCGCCGGCGGCCGGATCGCCGACGGCCCCGGTGCTGGTCACCGGCGGCAAGGCACTGCTCCCTGTCGTTCGACAGAATCCCAATCGCAAGAAAGTCTTGTTCGTCACCTCTGAAATCGCCGATCTGGTCAAGACCGGCGGCCTGGGCGATGTGTCCTCGGCACTGCCCCGGGCCATGGCCGGGCTGCACGACGTCCGGGTGCTGATCCCCGGCTATCCGCAAGTGATGAACAGCGGCAATCCGATCCACATCGTCGGCGAACTGGGCGGCCACGCAGCACTGCCGCCCTGCAAGATCGGGCGCATGGACATGGCCGACGGCCTGGTGATCTACGTACTGATCTGCCCGGAACTGTTTGCCCGCGAAGGCTCTCCCTACGGCGCCAACAACGGTCGCGACTGGCCGGACAACCACATTCGTTTCGCCCGCCTGGGCCTGGCCGCCGCCGACATCGCCGCCAACCTGGCGCAGATCCACTGGTGCCCGGACCTGGTCCACGCCCACGACTGGCCAGCCGGGTTGGCGCCGGCCTACATGCACTGGCGCGGGCAACGCACCCCGACCCTGTTTACCATCCACAACCTGGCGTACCAGGGCGTGGTCAGCCTGGCGTCCTGCCCGGAACTGGGCATCCCCGAGCACGCCCTGCAACAGGAAGGCATGGAGTTCTACGGCAAACTGTCGTTCCTCAAGGCCGGGATGGCCTACTCCAGCCATATCACCACGGTCAGCGCCACCTATGCCCAGGAGATCACCACCCCTGAGTTTGGTTGCGGACTCGACGGCTTCCTGGCTGCCAAGACCCAACAAGGCTTGCTCAGTGGCATCCCCAACGGCATCGATGAAAGCTGGGACTCGGCCACCGACACCCACCTGTTCCGTCAGTTCGCCATGGGCGACTGGGAAGGCAAGGCCGTCAACGCCAGCCATGTGCGTGAACTGTTTGGCCTCGACGACTCCCCTGGCCCGCTGTTCGCCGTGGTGTCGCGCCTGGTCTACCAGAAAGGCCTGGACCTGACCGAAGCGGTCGCCGAGTTCATCGTCGAATCCGGCGGCCAGATCGCCATCATCGGCCGCGGCGAACCGGAGGAAGAACAGGCCATGCGCGAACTGGCACTGCGCTTCCCCGGCCGCATCGGCGTGCGCATCGGCTTCAACGAAACCGATGCGCGGCGGATGTTCGCCGGCAGCGATTTCCTGCTGATGCCGTCGCGCTACGAGCCCTGCGGCTTGAGCCAGATGTACGCCCAGCGTTTCGGCTCGCTGCCGGTGGCGCGCAATACCGGAGGCCTGGCGGACACCATCGAGGATGGCGTCACCGGTTTCCTGTTCGATGAGTCCACCGTGGAGAGCTACCAACAGGCCTTGAGCCGGGCCTTCAAGGTCTTCGAGTTCCCCGACCTGCTCAACGCCATGCGCTGCCGGGCCATGTCGGCACCGTTCAACTGGCGCCAGGCCGTGGAACCCTATGCCGAACTCTACGAACAGCTGGTGGCGAAGTCACTGGGAAAATCGGCCAGACAATGAGGTAACAATGACGTCAAGGACGCCTAATACATGGACCCACGGGGCGGTCATGCTGGATGACGAGCACACCCGCTTCGCCCTCTGGGCCCCGGATGCCTTTTTTGTCAGTGTCGAACTCGACACTGGAGAGTCAATACCGTTACTGCCCCAAGCCGACGGCTGGTTCATGATCCAGACCCGTTGCCCCGCCGGCACCCGCTACCGCTACAACATCGACGGCGAGCTGGAGGTGCCGGACCCGGCCTCTCGCGCCCAGGCCGGCGACATCGACCGTCACAGCGTGGTGGTCGACCCTCATGCCTACCCATGGCGGCACACCCAATGGTGTGGCCGTCCCTGGCACGAAGCCGTCATCTACGAATTGCACGTGGGCGCCCTGGGCGGCTTCAACGGTGTCGAACAGCATTTGGCCCGCCTGGCCGGGCTGGGCGTCACCGCCATCGAGCTGATGCCGCTGGCGCAGTTTCCCGGCGATCGCAACTGGGGCTACGACGGGGTCCTGCCCTACGCGCCCCAAGCCTCCTACGGCACGCCTGAACAACTCAAGCATCTGATCGACAGCGCCCACGGCCATGGGCTGTCCGTCATCCTGGACGTGGTCTACAACCACTTCGGCCCCGACGGCAATTACCTGCATCGCTATGCCAAGGGCTTCTTCCGCGAAGACAAGCACACGCCCTGGGGCGCGGCGATCGATTTCCGCCGCCGCGAAGTGCGAGACTTCTTCATCGACAATGCGCTCATGTGGCTGCTGGAATACCGCTTCGACGGCCTTCGCCTCGACGCGGTACACGCCATCGAAGACCCGGACTTTCTCCAGGAGCTGGCGGCCAGGGTGCGCGAACAGGTGGACCCGGGCCGGCATGTCTGGCTGACCGTGGAAAACGAACACAACCAGGCCAGCCTGCTGGAACAGGGCTACGACGCCCAGTGGAACGACGATGGCCACAATGCCTTGCACGTACTGCTGACTGGCGAGACCGACGCCTACTACGCCGACTATGCCGAGCAGCCGACGGAACAACTGGCACGTTGCCTGAGCCAGGGTTTTGTCTTCCAGGGCCATACCAATCGCCACGGCGAATCCCGGGGCGAACCCAGCGGTCACCTGCCACCGAGCGCATTCGTGCTGTTCCTGCAGAACCATGACCAGGTCGGCAACCGTGCCCTGGGCGAACGCCTGCATCAGCTCGCCCCACCTCAGGCCTTGCACGCGGCGACCGTCTTGTTGCTGTTGTCACCGATGATTCCGCTGCTGTTCATGGGCGATGAGGTGGCCGCCGAACAACCATTCCTGTTCTTTACCAGTCATCACGGCGAACTGGCAGAACTCGTGCGCGAAGGCCGACGCAACGAGTTCAAGGCGTTCAGTGCCTTTGCCGATCCGCAGAAACGCGAGCGAATTCCCGACCCCAACGCGGCCAGCACCTTCGAGGTTTCACGGCCAAGCCTGGAATCGCAACGTGCGGAGCAGCAGGCCAGCGAGGCGCTGTATCGCCAACTGCTGAAAATCCGCCGTGAAGAGATCGTCCCGCGCCTGCCCGGTGCCCAGGCCCTGGGGGCCGATGTGCTGGGCCATGGTGCCGTCAGCGCACGCTGGCGACTGGGCGATGGCAGCGTGTTGCGCATCGACCTGAACCTTGGCGACCAGCCCGTCGCACACCACGCCCCGGAAGAGACACGCATTCTTTTCGAACATCCGCAGCAGATCGTGGGTCTGTTGCAACAGGGCGTCCTCGCGCCCTACAGCGCGCTGGTCAGTCTGACGCAGGCGACAACCTTGCCCAACATCACTGGAGAGCGCCTATGAGCGATGCGCAACTGGAAATCCTCGCCAGCCGAGCGGGCCTGGCGGTGGATTGGATCGATGCCAATGGCCGGGCCCAGAAAGTCTCGGCGGCGGTCTTGCGCTCAGTCCTCACGGGCCTGGGCCACCCAGCTGGAAGTGCCCAGGAAATCGACGCCAGCCTGCTGCAATTGCAGAAAGATCAACAGAACCATCAACTGCCACCGCTGATCACCGCCGATGTCGGGGCCAGCCTGGACTTGAGCCGCTACTTCGAGGCCGGGACACCCTGCGAAATCAAACTCGAAGACGGCGCGACACTGAATCTGAACCTCGATGCCGACGGCAAGCTGCCGGGCATGGTCCCGGTGGGTTATCAGCACGTCAACATCCGGGGCCAGCATTTCACCCTGGCCGTCGCACCCGCCCGCTGCTACAGCGTGGCCGATGCGGTGGACGACCCGACGCCCCGTGCCTGGGGCTTGAGCGCGCAATTGTATGCCCTGCGACGCCCCGGGGACGGCGGTTTCGGTGATACCCAGGCCCTGGAGGAACTGGTGCGGGTGGCCGGCGAACGCGGCGCCGATGCCGTTGCCATCAGCCCGATGCACGCGATGTTCAGCAGCGACACCGGGCGCTACAGCCCTTACTCGCCGTCCAGCCGACTGTTCCTCAACAGCCTGTATGCCGCCCCCGGCACCATCCTCGGCGAACGCGCCCTGCGCACCGCCATCGACGCCACCGGTTTGACCAACCAATTGCGCAACCTGGAAGAGCAGCCGCTGATCGATTGGCCAGTCGCCGCCCAGGCCAAGCAGAAGATTCTCCGCGCCCTGTACGACGGGTTCAGCCAGGGCGCGCACCCGCTGCATGAAGACTTCAGCAGTTTCCGCCACACCAGCGGCGAGGCCCTGGAAAACCATTGCCGCTTCGAGGCCTTGCAGGCCGAACGCGCCGCCCGTGGCGAAAGCCTCGACTGGCGGCAGTGGCCGGAAGAATGGCGCGATCCTCGCAGCGCGGTCCTGGCCCGTTTCGCCGAAGAAAATGCCGACGAAATCGGTTTCTACGCCTTTTGCCAATGGTTGATCGCCCGCTGCCTGGAACGCGCCCAGAGCGCAGCCAAATCCAGCGGCATGGGCATCGGCCTGATCGCCGACCTGGCGGTAGGTGCCGATGGCGCTGGCAGCCAGGCCTGGAGCCGGCAGGACGAACTGCTCGCATCGTTGACCGTGGGCGCACCGCCGGACATTCTCAATCGCTCCGGCCAAGGCTGGGGCATTTCGGCGTTCTCCCCGGAAGGCCTGGTGCGCAACGGCTTTCGCGCCTTCATTGAAATGCTGCGGGCCAACTTTGCCCACGCCGGTGGCTTGCGCATCGATCACGTCATGGGCTTGCAACGGCTCTGGGTGATTCCCAACGACGCCCCACCCAGCGACGGTGCCTACCTGTATTACCCGGTAGACGACCTGTTGCGCTTGCTGGCACTGGAATCCCATCGGCACCAGGCCATCGTGCTGGGCGAAGACCTCGGTACCGTGCCGGATGGCTTGCGGGACAAACTCAGCGCCCGCTCGATCCTCGGCATGCGCGTGCTGCTGTTCGAACAGGACAACACCCACTTCAAACCCATCCTCGACTGGCCGGACAACGCCCTCGCCACCACCAGCACCCATGACTTGCCGACGCTCAACGGCTGGTGGCACGGTCACGACATCGACTGGAACGCCCGCCTGGACCTGATCGACTCCCACACCGAAATCGACTGGCGCAAACACCGCGAGCGCGAACGCGAAGGTCTGCGCCAAGTGTTGAATCAGGATCCGCAGAATTTTCGCGAAGAACACCGCGAGACCGACCAGGTGCTGGATGCCAGCGTGCGCTTCCTCGGCCACACCCGCGCACCGCTGGTGTTGCTGCCGCTCGAAGATGCCCTGGGGATCGAGGAGCAGGCCAACCTGCCCGGCACCATCGATACCCATCCCAATTGGCGCCGCCGCCTGGCCCAGCAGAGCCAGGCGTTGCTGGATCACCCGGACGCCGCCCGGCGTCTGGAAATACTCGCCTGCGCGCGACTTCAGGCGAACGAGCGTGACCGATGAAACAGCCATTGATCCAACCTCTGCGGGCAACATTGCGCCTGCAGTTCCATAAAGGCTTCACCCTGGACGATGCCATACCCCAGGTGCCGTACTTCGCCGCGTTGGGCATCAGCCACATTTATGCCTCTCCATTGCTCAAAGCCCGGGCCGGCTCCATGCATGGCTACGACGTGGTCGATCCGACCCTGGTCAACCCCGAGCTGGGCGGCGAAACCGCGCTCAGGCGCCTGGTTGCAGCCTTGCGCGAGCACCGGATGGGCTTGATCCTCGACATCGTCTCCAATCACATGGCCGTCGGCGGCAATGACAATCCCTGGTGGCTGGATCTACTGGAATGGGGTCGACTCAGCCCCTACGGCGAGTTCTTCGACATCCAATGGCATTCCCCCGACCCGCTGATGGAAGGCCAGCTGTTGCTGCCGTTCCTGGGCAGCGACTACGGCGTGGCCTTGCAGGAAGGCACCTTGCGACTGCGCTTGGATGCCACCCATGGCAGCTTCTACGTCGAACACTATGAACATCGCTTCCCGATTTGCCCGATGCACTACGGCGAGCTGCTCAAACCCGCCGAAACCCTGCCCGTCGAGCAGGCCGAATCGCTCAAGACCCTGGCTGAGCGCTTCACCACGCTGAATTACCAGACCGATGCCCACGCCCTCGCTCGCCCGCTGCAAACGGAGTTGCGGGACCTGGCGGCACACGCCGGCATCCTGGCCGCCGTCGAGGACAACCTGGCTGGCTACGACTCTACCCAGCCCCAGGGTTTCGAACGCCTGCATCAGTTGCTGGAGCGCCAGAGCTACCGGCTCGCCAGCTGGCGCACCGCGGCGGACGACATCAATTGGCGGCGTTTTTTCGATGTCAATGAATTGGGCGGGCTGCGGGTCGAGCGTCCGGCGGTATTCGAAGCCACCCATGCCAAGATCTTCGAATTGATCGGCGAAGGGTTGGTGGATGGGCTGCGGATCGATCACATCGACGGTCTTGCCGACCCTCGTGGTTACTGCCGCAAATTGCGCCGACGCGTGAATTCGCTGTCGCCGACCCGACACCTGCCGATTTTCGTCGAGAAGATCCTCGGCGATGGCGAGACGTTGCGGCGGGACTGGAACATCGACGGCAGTACCGGTTACGAGTTCATGAACCAGGTCTCGCTGTTGCAGCATGACCCGGCCGGTGCCGCCCCCCTGGCCGAATTCTGGAGCCGGCACAGTGAGCGGCCGGCGCACTTCATCGAAGAAGCCCGCCTGGCTCGCCAGCAGATACTCAATGGTTCCTTGGCCGGGGATTTCGAAAGCGTTGCCCAGGCCCTGCTGCAAGTGGCCAGGGACGATGTGATGACCCGCGACCTGACCCTGGGCGCGATTCGGCGGGCCTTGCAGGAATTGGTCGTGCATTTCCCGGTGTATCGCACCTACATCACGCCGTTGGGACGCTCTGCTGAAGACCAGGTGTTTTTCAACCAGGCCCTGGAAGGCGCCCGGCAAACCCTCAGCGAAGCCGACTGGCCAGTGCTCGACTGCCTGGCCGGCTGGCTCGGTGGCATGCCTTGGCGGCAACGCCCCCGCGGCAGCCAGCGCAAACGCCTGCGCCACGCCTGCGTACGCTTCCAGCAACTGACCTCGCCGGCCGCCGCCAAGGCCGTGGAGGACACTGCCCTCTATCGCTCGGCGGTGCTGCTGTCGCGCAATGACGTGGGCTATGACACCGAGCGTTTCAGCGCCCCGGCGCAGGCGTTCCACCAGGTATGCGCCGAACGCCTCGAGCACTTTCCCGACAACCTGATGACCACCGCCACCCACGACCACAAGCGCGGCGAAGACACCCGCGCCAGGCTGGCCGTGCTCAGCGAGCGCGCCGACTGGTACACCGCCAGCGTGGAGCAATGGCGCATCCTCTCGCCTTCGCTGCACAGCGACCCGGCGGCGCCCTCGGCCGGTGATGAACTGATCCTGTACCAGGCGTTGCTCGGCAGCTGGCCCCTGGACCTCGACCTCCATGACCACCAGGCGCTGGCCGCCTACAACGAACGCCTGTGGCAGTGGCAACGCAAGGCTCTGCGCGAAGCCAAGTTGCAAAGCAGCTGGGCGGCGGTCAACGACGCTTATGAGCAAGCCACCCAGATGTTCCTCGAACGCCTGCTGCTGGGCGATGAGGGGCTGCCCTTGCGCAGCGCCATCGCCGAGGCGGTCCAGGCCGTCGCGCCGGCGGGCGCCCTCAACAGTCTGGCGCAAACTTTGCTGCGCATGACCGTACCCGGCGTACCGGACCTGTACCAAGGCAACGAGTTCTGGGACTTCAGCCTGGTGGACCCGGACAACCGCCGCCCAGTGGATTTCCAGGCACGCCGCGAAGCGATGCAGGCCGACAACACCCCAGCCGCGTTGGTACGCGATTGGCGTGACGGCCGGATCAAACAGGCATTGATCGCCCGGACACTGGCCGTGCGAGCCGAGTATCCGCAACTGTGGCGCCAGGGCCGCTACCAACCGCTGGACGTGCTCGGTGAGCAGGCCCATCGGGTACTGGCTTTCATGCGCGAGGACTCGCAGCAACGGGCGGTCGTTGTCGTACCTGTCCATGTGGCGCATTTGCTGGAAAACAGTGCCGTGCCGCTGGTGGCTGCGTCGGATTGGGGCGATACCCGCGTATCGTTACCGTTCGCCGCCAAGGATGAAAAACTGAAGGGACTTTTTTCAAGCGCAACAGTCACACCCCAAA
The DNA here is from genome assembly GCF_900106885.1 of Pseudomonas sp. NFACC14. Taxonomy (NCBI): domain Bacteria; kingdom Pseudomonadati; phylum Pseudomonadota; class Gammaproteobacteria; order Pseudomonadales; family Pseudomonadaceae; genus Pseudomonas; species Pseudomonas sp. NFACC14. The sequence continues at coordinate 57,173 of NZ_FNOA01000006.1, read as the reverse complement.
GGGAGCTGCTGATCAGCACCGCGCTGGGGAATTTCCCGGTCAATGTCTTTATCCAACCTTGAGTTGAATCAGGAGCACTGCGATGAGTACCGACGATAAACGCATTCGCGAATTCGCCTATCAGATCTGGGAGTCCGAAGGTAAGCCTGCTGGGCAGGAAAAACGCCACTGGGAGATGGCGCGCAAACTGGCTGAAGCCGAAGCGCTGGCGCCGAGCAAGCCACCCAAGGCCGCGAGTAAATCGGCGGCCAGCAAGACCGATGGCGCCAAGCCTGCTGCAACCAAGGGCACCACGGCCAAGACCGCCGCGAAAAACACCACGCCCAAGGCCAAGCCAGCGGCCAAGCCTGCCGCGGCGACCGCAGCGGTCGTGCCACCGGCGAACAAGGCCGCCGACAAAAAACCTCGGGCACCGCGCAAGCCACCGGCGGTTTGATTCTTCCTACCGATCTCCTCGTCAGGTGGGAGCAAGGCTTGCTCGCGAAACAGGCGCCTCGATGTCTGGAGGAACCCATCGCTTCGTCAAGGGACAGCCTTGCTCTCACAAAGAAGCAACTTTAGTTCCACGTAACGGGATAAATCCCTCGCCACAGGTGAAGGGTGATGCCATCCCTTCGAAGTGAACAACATCGCTGTATCTGTCTGTTTTTTTGCAGGAGCAACTATGACCCGTCCAAACAAAACCACGCCGCCGCCCGTTATCGAGGCTTCGCGGATTCGTGAAGGGCTGCCTTTTCCACTGGGTGCAACCTGGGATGGCCTCGGGGTCAACTTCGCGCTGTTTTCAGCCAATGCCACCAAGGTCGAACTGTGCATTTTCGATGATACCGGCGAAGTCGAACTCGAACGCATCGAGCTGCCGGAGTACACCGACGAGATTTATCACGGTTACCTGCCGGATGCCCACCCGGGATTGATCTATGGCTACCGGGTCTATGGCCCCTATGATCCGGCGAACGGCCATCGCTTCAACCCGAACAAGCTGCTGATCGACCCCTACGCCAAACAGCTGGTCGGTCAATTGAAGTGGTCCGAAGCCCTGTTCGGCTACACCATCGGCCACCCCGACGGCGACCTCAGTTTCGACGAGCGCGACAGTGCCCCGTTCGTGCCAAAGTGCAAAGTCATCGACCCCGCGCACACCTGGGGCCACGACCAGCGCGTCAGCGTGCCTTGGGACAAGACCATCCTGTATGAAACCCACGTGCGCGGCCTTACCATGCGCCACCCGTCGGTGCCCGAGAACCTGCGCGGTACGTTCGCCGGGCTGATGGTCGACGATGTGCTGGAGCATATCCGCAAGCTCGGTGTCTCTTCGGTGGAACTGCTGCCCATCCATGCCTTCGTCAATGACCAGCACTTGCTGCACAAAGGCATGACCAATTACTGGGGCTACAACAGCATTGCCTTCTTCGCGCCCGACCCGCGCTACCTGGCCAGCGGCAAGATCGCCGAGTTCAAGGAGATGGTCGCTCACCTGCACGAGGCCAACCTGGAAGTCATCCTCGACGTGGTCTACAACCACACCGCCGAGGGCAACGAACAGGGCCCCACCCTGTCCATGCGCGGCATCGATAACGCCTCGTACTACCGGCTGATGCCCGACGACAAGCGCTACTACATCAACGACTCCGGAACCGGCAACACCCTGGACCTGAGCCATCCCTGCGTGCTGCAGATGGTCACCGACTCCCTGCGCTACTGGGCCACGGAAATGCACGTCGATGGCTTCCGCTTCGACCTGGCGACCATTCTCGGCCGTTACCATGACGGTTTCGACGAGCGCCACAGCTTCCTCGTCGCCTGTCGCCAGGATCCGGTGCTGCGCCAGGTGAAAATGATCGCCGAGCCTTGGGACTGCGGCCCCGGAGGCTACCAGGTGGGACGCTTCCCGCCAGGTTGGGTCGAGTGGAACGACAAGTTCCGCGACACGGTGCGGGCCTTCTGGAAGGGTGATGACGGCCAGCTCGCCGATTTTGCCAGCCGAATGACCGCCTCGGGCGAGATGTTCAACCAGCGTGGCCGGCGGCCGTATGCCTCGGTGAACTTCGTCACCGCCCACGACGGTTTCACCTTGCATGACCTGGTGTCGTACAACGACAAGCACAACGAAGCCAACGACGAGAACAATCAGGACGGCAGCAATAACAACCTGTCCTGGAACCATGGCGTCGAAGGCCCGACGGATGATCCGCAAATCAATGCGCTGCGCCATCGGCAGATGCGCAACTTCTTCGCCACCCTGCTGCTGGCCCAAGGCACGCCGATGATCGTCGCCGGCGACGAGTTTGCCCGTACCCAGCACGGCAACAACAACGCCTATTGCCAGGACAGCGAGATCGGCTGGGTCAACTGGGACCTGAGCGAGGATGGCGCGGCGCTGCTCAAGTTCGTCAGGCGCCTGATCAAGTTGCGCCTGACCTACCCGATCCTGCGACGCGGACGCTTCCTGGTGGGTAACTACAACGAGGACATCGGCGTCAAGGACGTGACTTGGCTGGCCCCGGACGGCAGCGAAATGACCATCGAACAATGGCAGGACAGCCATGGTCGCTGCCTCGGCATGCTGATGGACGGCCGCGCCCAGGAAACCGGTATTCGGCGCAAAGGGGGCGATGCGACGCTGCTGCTGGTGGTCAACGCGCATCATGACATCGTCAACTTCCGCTTGTCGGAAGTCCCGGAGGGGAGTTTCTGGACCTGTATGGTCGACACCAACCAGCCGACCGTTCGTGGACAGGAGCGCTTCGATTTCGATTCCGAATACTCCGTCACCGGACGCTCGCTGCTGCTGTTCGAACTGCAACGCGAAGAAGAGGATTGAAATACCTGCTGTAAACAGCCATAAGGAACCGCAAGGACGCGGTTTTTTATTCCACACCGTCCAGTTTCAAGAAAAAAATGCAGCTCAGATGCACATGTCACGAGACGGATCGGCTGACATGGTCAATACTTACCCCTGCGGTAGTCTCCAGGATTCGGAGCACTGTGAATCGCAGTCATGCCCCATCGGTGCCATCGGACAGTAGGCCCGGTGCATGGCTGAAAGATTGAATACACACAAGGATGTCGCTTATGAAGCCCGCCTCTCGCCTGCCTGGCCGGCAGCACCCGCAAATCTGGAACAGTGCCGCGCAACTGGCCGATATTCCGATCATCAGTACCCAGACACTCATTCCCGCCGGCGCTCGCGCCGTCATCCTTGCCCCGCACCCGGGCGATGAGATCGGGGCCTGTGGCGGATTGCTGCAGTTGCTGAACAACCTGGACCAGCCCATGTTGCTGATCTCGGTCACCGATGGCGCCCTCGCCCACCCCGGCTCACCGCTGTGGAACGACGAACGCCTGCGTGCACACCGCCCTCATCCCCAGGAAAGCGTCGACGCCCTGCATCGCCTGGGCATCGCTGCCCATGGCCTGCAATGGGTGCGCGGCGGTTTCCCGGAAAAAAACCTGGCCGAGCACGAAACCGAGCTGGCCACGTTCATTGCCCGTCACCTGCGCCCCGGTGACGTGGTGTTCAGCACCTGGCGCCAGGATGGCGACAGCGACCACGACACCGTCGGGCGCGCCGGAGCCCTGGCCGCCGACAGGATCGGAGTGGCGTTCAACGAGCTGCCGGTGTGGGCCTGGCACTGGCCGGTCCGCGAGCAGAATAAAATCCCCTGGCACCGGGCCCGCAAACTGCGGCTCGACGTCTGGACCACCGCCCGCAAACGTCACGCCATGCACGCCTACGTCAGCCAACTCAGCGGCGAACCGGCGAGCGGCATCGCCCCACTGTTGCCCAGGGTCATTCTTGACCGGATGGGCTTGCCCTATGAGATTGTCTTCATTTGAACGCCTGCCTGTTGTTCGCGGTGGCGGTGGTTCAGATACACCGCCATCGCGAGCAAGCTCGCTCCCACATTGGTTCCTTGGGAATGCAACCTCTGCGTGCGCCCCCCTGTGGGAGCAAGGCTTGCCCGCGATGGCGGTGGTACATTCAGTGATGATGTTGGATGTGCCGACGTCTTCGCGAGCAAGCCCGCTCCCACAATGGATCGGTGGGGACACGAAAAATCCGGAACTGCCGGTGTCTTGGATCAGTCGCATGAACAAGTACGTCTGATTCAGGAGTGAACGTGACTCAAGATCCCGATTGGCGAGCTGTCGAACCCATGCCATCGGACGCGCCTGCGGCGGTTCATCGGCTGCGGGTCCTGACGGTCAACACTCATAAGGGCTTCACCGCCCTCAACCGGCGCTTCATCCTGCCCGAATTGCGCGAAGCGGTGCGCAGTACCGGTGCCGATCTGGTGTTCCTGCAAGAAGTACTCGGCGAACATGACCGCCACGCGTCACGCTACGACAACTGGCCCCAGACGTCCCAGTACGAATTCCTCGCCGACAGCATGTGGAGCGACTTCGCCTACGGCCGTAATGCGGTCTACCCCGATGGCCACCATGGCAACGCCTTGCTTTCCAAGTACCCGATCCGCCAATTCCGCAATCTCGATGTGTCCATCACCGGCCCCGAACGGCGCGGGTTGCTGCATTGCGTGCTGGATGTGCCAGGCCACGCCGCGGTCCACGGGATCTGCGTGCATTTGAGCCTGCTGGAAAGCCATCGCCAGCTGCAGCTCAAACTGCTCTGCCAATTGCTCGACTCGCTGCCCGAGGACGCCCCGGTGATCATTGCCGGTGACTTCAATGACTGGCAACTGCGCGGCAACCTCGCCCTGGCCCGCCGAGGTTACTTGCACGAAGCCTTCGAGCACCACCTCGGCCGCCCCGCCAGAACCTATCCGGCCCGCTTCCCGCTGTTGCGCCTGGACCGCATCTACCTGCGCAACGCCAGCAGTCATTCCCCGCAAATACTGGGCAACAAGCCCTGGACCCACCTGAGCGATCATCTGCCGCTTTCGGTGGAAGTGCATTTGTAGAGCGCGCCTTCCCCCACGCTTTCCGCCCTTGGACCTGTAAGTTCTGACAGTAGCGACGCCCTTTATTCGTTGCTAGCGTGCCATTCCATACAGCGAGCGTTGCCAGGCCCTGTGTGCCATCTGTTGTGCAACCGATGCTGAAACCGGTGTCCATGGGGATGCCGATGCAGAGGGATAGCACATGATTCGGCACGATAAAGGATTCAATCGGCTGTTCAACGCCTTGTGGGTATCGGCTCCCTTCCTGTTACCCGCGCCCGCCGCCATGGCAGCCTGCACACTGGCGCCAACCGCAGGCGATGACACCTATGTCTGCGACAGCGGCACCAGCCCCGGGCTGACGGACCTTTCAGGCAACAACAGCCTGACCATGCCCGCCAAAGGCAGCGGCGTCATTACCGGGGATGTCACGTTCGGCACCGGCGTCGATACCCTCGAAATCAACGCCAACGGCGTGATTGATGGTGATGTCGAGCAAGGCTCGGAAGCCGACTCTTTCGTCATGAACGGCGGCAGGATCCTCTCCCTGGCCCAAGGTGATGGTCTCGATCAATTCCTGATGACCGGTGGCACCATCGTCGATGCGTTCGAAGACGGCGACATCGCCAAGATGACGGGCGGTACCATCGGCCGGGTCGACATGAAGCTCGATGACAACGTTTTCGATATGTCCGGTGGCAATATCATCGGCAACCTGGTGACCGGTTTCGGCCAGGACACCATCATCCTCTCCGGGGGACGCATCGGCGGCAATGTCAGTGTCAGCGGCGGCAACGACAGCATTACCGTCAGCGGTGGCGAAATCCTCGGTGAAGTCCGGGCCAGTGCCGGCGATGACCAGTTTCGGTGGAGCGGCGGCCTCATTCACTCGGCCATCCTGATGGGTGACGGCAGCGACACAGCGTTATTGAGCAACCTCAATGAAACCCAGCTCGCTACCACACCCAGCCTGAACGGTGGCGCGGGCCAGGACGTCTTGACCTTCAGTGGCAGCACCTCCAGCACCGGCGCCCGTTATCTCAACTGGGAAACGGTCAACCTCACCCAGGGCTCGCAACTGGACCTCAACGACACACTGACCTTGGGTGACAGCGCCACCGGCACCGGGACGCTCAACATCGAGAGCGGCAGCACGCTGACGGCGACCCAAGGCGTCATCGCCCCTTTTACTGCCGGCCAACTGGCGACACTCAATAACGCCGGCACGATAGACCTTACCCAGGGCAACACCCGCACCAACGACACGCTTACCGTCCAGGGCAATTACGTCGGCGGCAACGGCCAGTTACACGTGCAAACGGTCGTCGGCGCCGATGGCTCGGCCAGCGACAAACTGGTGGTCAATGGCGGGACACTCACCGGCAATACCGCTATCACGGTCACGAACCTGGGCGGCACGGGCGCACTGACGACTCAGGATGGCATCGAAGTGGTCCAGGCCCTGGGTGGCGCGGTCAGTAACGTCAATGCCTTTTCGCTGGCGCAGTCCGTCTCGGCCGGCGCGTTCGATTACCGTCTGTTCAAGGGTGGCGTGAGCGGCAACCCAGACAACTGGTACCTGCGCTCCACCGTGGTCGCCGGGCCGGTAGCGGCGCCCATCCCGACGGCGCCTCCCGCGCCGGGCGCGCCCCCCGCCCCGACGCTGCCGCCCTTGCCAACCGCAGTGCCCGGCGCGGCCCCCATCCCGTTGTATCGCCCGGAAGTGCCGACCTGGTCGGTACTGCCTCCGGCGGCGGCGCAATTGACGTTGATGGCCCTCGGTACGTTCCATGACCGTCAGGGTGACCAGCGCCTGCTCACGGAAACCGGCGCGTTCGGCGCGGGTTGGGGCCGGGTCTATGGCGTAGACCTGGATAAAACCTGGGCCGGTACGGTGACGCCGCAGTTCGATGGGTCGATCAAGGGGTTCCAGGTGGGCAACGATCTGTACAGCTCGCTTCTGTCCGGCGGCCAGACCCAGCGCATTGGCTTCTTCGTCGGGCACACGGAATTGAACGGCGATGTCAAAGGCTTCAACCTGGGGTTCGAAGGCCGGCACGCCGGCAAGATAGAACTCGACGGCGACAGCTACGGGCTCTACTGGACGCTCACCGACCCCAGCGGCGGCTACGTCGACACCGTGGTGATGGGCACGCGATTGAACGGCGACAACCGTTCCGAGCGCGGCCTGAAAATCGACAATCGCGGGCACGCCTTGACCGCTTCGGCAGAGACCGGCTACCCCTTCAAGGTGACCACTGACTGGGACTTTGAACCCCAGGCCCAGATCATCTACCAAAAGGTTTCCCTGGATACGCAAAACGATGGGGTCTCCAAGGTCGAATTCGATTCCGACGGTGCCTGGACCGGCCGCCTCGGTGCGCGCCTCAAGGGCCGCTACCAGGTCAGCGGCATGCCCGTGGAACCGTACTTGCGCACCAATCTCTGGCATACGTTTTCCGGCACCGATTCGGTGATATTCGACGACACCGAACGGGTCGAGACCCAACAGCGCGCCTCCACCGGTGACCTCGGGATTGGCGTCACCGTGAGCCTGGCGCCCACCGTCGCCCTGTACGCCGGCGCGAACTACAGCCAAAACCTCGACAGCAACCAGCAACACAGTGTCATGGGGAACGTCGGTTTGCGGATCAGTTGGTAGACGGGGTCTTGACGCCCCAATAGGCATCACAGTAACCCATTGAAATCAGCGCCTTATTGGCGCTGGTTTCAACTGCCAGGTCAGCGGCCTCGCTTTCGCTTGGGGACTCGAGTGTCCGGGGGGAAGATCGCAGCCTCGTTTCACTCGTCAGCTCCTACATAGCTCCTCTCCTGCATAGCTCCTGCAATGCAGTCCGGCGCAAGCAATCTGCCGCCACTTAAAAAACACCTCCATTAAGGCGTATAACGCTAAAAGCGTTTCATGCCTGCACATGGCTCATTTCATTGATGGAGTAACGACATGACCACAGCCCCCTTCCTCGCCAACCTGTTCCCCGGTGCCGCCGACATCCCCGACGCCTACCGCCTCGAAGGTCGGATCGAGCAGCGCGAATACCTGGTCGATGGCGTCCTGGAAACCTGGCAAGGGCCGCTGGCCGTCGTCCGCAGCCCCGTCTACCTGACCGGCGAGCTGGGTGATGAACAAGTGATTCTCGGCAGCACGCCCCTGCTGGATGCCGAGACCGCCCTCACCGCCCTGGACGCCGCTGTCCGGGCTTACGATCGCGGCCAGGGCCAGTGGCCGACGATGCGCGTCGCCGAGCGCATCCGCCATGTGGAAACCTTCCTGGCGCGCATGCGCGAGCAGCGCGAGGCCGTGGTCAAGTTGCTGATGTGGGAGATCGGCAAAAATCTCAAGGACTCCCAGAAGGAATTCGACCGCACCTGCGATTACATCGTCGACACCATCAATGCCCTCAAGGAACTGGACCGCCGCTCCAGCCGGTTCGAGCTGGAACAGGACACCCTCGGGCAGATCCGCCGCGTTCCCCTGGGCGTGGCGTTGTGCATGGGGCCCTACAACTATCCACTGAACGAAACCTTCACCACCCTGATTCCGGCCTTGATCATGGGCAACACCGTCGTGTTCAAGCCGGCCAAGCTCGGTGTGCTGCTGGTGCGGCCGCTGCTCGAAGCCTTCCGCGACAGCTTCCCGGCGGGTGTGATCAACGTGATCTACGGCAGCGGCCGGGAAACCGTCAGCGCGCTGATGGCCAGCGGCAAGATCGACATCTTCGCCTTCATTGGCACCAACAAGGCCGCCAGCGACCTGAAGAAACTCCACCCGCGCCCGCACCGCTTGCGTGCCGCCCTGGGGCTGGATGCGAAGAATCCCGGGCTGGTGCTGCCGGATGTGGACCTGGACAACGCGGTCAGCGAGGCATTGACTGGCTCGCTGTCCTTCAACGGCCAACGCTGCACGGCGCTGAAAATCCTGTTTGTCCATGAAGACGTGGCACCGGCATTCATCGAAAAATTCAACGCCAGGCTGGCCGGCCTGAAACCCGGCATGCCGTGGGAAGAGGGTGTGGCGCTGACGCCCTTGCCCGAGGCGGGCAAGGTCGACTACCTGCATTCACTGGTCGCCGATGCGGTCGCCAAGGGTGCGGAGGTGAAGAATGTCCACGGTGGCGAATCGCGCAACTCATTCTTCTATCCGGCGGTACTGTACCCGGTGAACACGGCGATGCGGGTCTACCACGAAGAACAGTTCGGCCCGGTCGTGCCCATCGTGCCGTACCGCGACCTCAATACCGTGATCGATTACGTACTGGAGTCCGACTTCGGCCAGCAGCTCAGCATTTTCGGCACCGACCCGGCACAAGTCGGCAAGCTGGTGGACACCTTCGCCAACCAGGTCGGCCGCATCAACATCAACGCCCAGTGCCAGCGTGGCCCGGACACCTTCCCGTTCAATGGTCGGAAGAACTCGGCCGAGGGCACCTTGTCCGTCCATGATGCGCTGCGCACCTTTTCCATCCGCACGCTGGTGGCGACCAAGTTCCAGGAGAGCAACAAGGCGTTGATCAGCGACATCATCCGTGAGCGGGATTCCAACTTCCTGACCACGGACTACATCTTCTGAGCCACGCCCGGTGGGCTACGGCAGGGCTGGGCGACGCCACTTGATGCCCCAGCCCTGTTGCATGCCGGCAGCCGCCAGCAGGATCGCCGCCACCCCCAGCCACTGCAGCGGTTCGAGGCGATGGCCGAAGGCGAACCAGTCGACGAAGATCGCCGCGATGGGATAGATGAACGACAGGGCCCCGGTCAACGCGGTCGGCAACCGTTGGATGGCGCTGTACAGCAGCACGTACATCACGCCGGTATGCACCATGCCCAGGGTCAACAGGCTGGCCCAGGCCTGGGTGTGTTGCGGTAACGCCGAGAAGTTCGCCCAGGGCGCCAACAGCAATACGCCGGTGCTGACCTGGATCAGGGCGATCAGATGGGGTGGCGTGCCCGTCAGGCGCTTGATGATCAACGCCGCGACGGCGTACAACAACGCAGCCCCCAGCGCCAACGCAATGCCCAGCAGATAGTCACCGCCGCCCTGCCCTTGCTCACCATGGGCACTGACGATGGCCAGCATTCCGAGAAACGACACCGCCAGCCAGAACAGTTTTTGCGTGGTGATCTTCTCCCCCAGGAACAACGCCGCCAGCCCTACCAACATGAATGGCTGGACGTTGTACACCGCCGTGCCGATGGCAATCGAAGCACGGGAGTAAGAGGCAAATAACAACACCCAGTTACCGACGATCGCCACTCCACTGAGCACCGCCAGCAGGAAGGTGGCACGGGTGAGGATGCCGGGCCGCAAAAAGCCGAAACCGGCGCAGATCAGCAGCAAAGTCACGGCACCGAACACGCAGCGCCAGAACACCACATCCAGCACCGGCAAACCGGAAACCAGCACGAACCAACCAATGGTTCCGGAGATCAGCATGGCGGCGGTCATTTCCAGCGAACCACGGCGTAAGGTCTTGTCCATCTTCAGGCTCCTTCAGCAAGTGGGCACAGTATGCCGAGCCGACTGGGGCCTTCTCCATGGCTTGAAAAAGGCTAAACTGCGTTTCGACCTTTTTTATCAAGGCAACTTCACGCATTCGCCTAATGGAGCTGAAATGACTGACGACATTGACCAGATCCTCATCAGCGCCCTGATGGAAGACTCCCGACGCTCTCTCAAGGCCCTGGCAAACCTCAGCGGCCTGTCCTCCCCCAGTGTCGCCGAACGTCTTCGCCGGCTCGAGGAACGGGGCGTGCTCAGGGGCTACACCGTCGAGGTGGACCCCAAGTGCTTCGGCTATCAACTCCAGGCCATCGTGCGCATCCGCCCGCTGCCAGGGCAGTTGCAGGAAGTGGAGCGGCAGATCCAGGCCATCGCTGAATTCACCGAATGCGACAAGGTTACCGGCGACGACTGCTTCATCGCACGCCTGCATGTGCGCTCGATGGAACAGCTGGATACCTTGCTGGACAAGCTCAATGTCCACGCCGAGACCAATACAGCCATTGTCAAGAAGAGCCCGGTCAAGCGGCGGTTGCCGCCGATGGCGTGAGTGGAAACCGGCCTCGGGTCGTCCGAGGCCGGGAAGAGGGTTATTCGAGTTCTTCCAACTCGGGGCTGCGCTGCACTTTGTGCACTTGTTCCTCAGGCGCGTTGCTCGCTTTGATCAACTTCAGCGTCTGGAGCTTGGTGCAGGCATTGACGCCATCGGCATAGACGCCGCTGTGGTTGCACTTCCAGTCATAGAAATTGGCCAGGGCTCCGGACAGTTGCAGGCTGTAGTCCGTGCTTTGCGTACCCGGGCTGAACGGTTGACCGGCCGGAATGTTCTGGAACCATTGCATCCAGACATCGCCCCCCACAGTTGGCGGGTTGGCCTGGAACGTCGGGTTCATGATCGCCAATTGCTGGTACTCGGCGGTCATGTGGCAACTCAGGCAGGACGCCTGGGGATTGTCCACCGGCCCATTGAGTCGCCCATTCCAACCCAGGTGGGTCGGTGGCAGTTCCTGGGTGTTGGCGTTGATCGCGGTCTGTTTCAGGGCCGGGTTGATCTTGGTGACCACCGGCTTGGGGTTGGTGAAGTCGTTGCCGGTTTCCTTGGGATCATTGCCCCACATGATCCCCACCGGCACCAGGTTGTTCCAGTTCGCCTTGCCGGTCTTGGCGCCGTTGTATTGGAATGTGCCGAACAGCCAGCCGGTATCGCTCACGCGGGTGTCGCGCACGGCAATGTCCATCTGAATCAGCGCCACTTTGGTGACGTGCCGTTTTGTGGAAGTGAAGGTTTCGGCGGTGTAGGCGTTCCAGAGCAATGGGTTCGCCAGGAACGGCACTGTCTTGACGTCTATATCGGCGAACAGCGCCTTGCAGACCACCGTGCCGTTGGCAAAGCTCTTGGGTTTGGAGGTATAGCTTGGGTCTGGATTATCCGGGTCTTTCCAGACCTGGCCGATGGTGTAGGCCCCTATGTCGTTATAGATACCCACCGCGTAGGTCTGCCCGCTGTCGGTCTGCGTACTTGCCAGTTGCCCAGGCTGAATCGGTGCCTCCTTGGTCAGCCCGCTGATGCCTTCACGACCGTTGGGACCATAATGCTGCCAAGGCATGTGATACCACTGGCGAACCTTGTTCTTCTGTACTTTCCAGCCGATTTCAGTATTGCCTTCCAAGCAATATTTTTTCACTTCCTCCATGTACGGGCGCCAGGTTTCAAAGTCATTGGAGAATGTCTTGGGCAAATGTTGGAAAAATGCCGGTACCGACGATGCGCCCGGGGCCACCTTCGGATAATCCTGGCTGAGCTGGAACGGGGCTCCGGAGTATGCGCTCTTGGGCGGGGCGTAGCCGAAATCGGGGAAGACTCCGGCATGGACACTAGCGGTGGACAATGCCCCCGTCAGGGCCAGCCACGCGATGATCTTTCCTTGAGACTGCTTCATCAATATCTCCTTATAGGGAAGCGCCTGCTACCGCATCGGATTCCTGGCCGATGTGCAGGGCCTCCTTCTGTTATCAGGCTGCAGCACGATGCCCAAGCCTGCTCACGGTCCTGCGGAGTCGCCTTGATAGCCTCCCGATCCCAACGAACGGCCACGACCAGACCGGGCTCGGTGGCCAAATACGTGATAGGGGAACTTCAGGCAGGTAACCAAGCGATCCACTTCTTGCCTCCCATGGCAATACGCTTCCATTTCCTAGGTGTAGATCATTTATCCGAAGGTGCCATCTGTTTCAGATTTTTTGTTGGCCATTGGCCATAACTCGAAACACGGGCGAAAAAAAGCCCGCCGAAGCGGGCTTTTCGTTCATCGCGGATGCAATCAGTCGTCACGACCCATCAGGCCGAACAGCTGCAGCAGGCTGACGAACAGGTTGTAGATCGATACATACAGGCTGACAGTCGCCATGATGTAGTTGCGCTCGCCGCCGTGGATGATGGCGCTGGTCTGATACAGGATGCAGACCGACGAGAACAACACGAAGCCGGCGCTGATCGCCAGTTGCAGGCCGCTGATCTGGAAGAAGAAGCTGGCCAGCACGGCGCCCATCAGGACGAAGAAACCCGCGGTGATGAAACCGCCGAGGAAACTCATGTCCTTGCGGGAAATCAGCACGTAGGCCGACAGGCCACCAAATACCAGGGCGGTCATGGCAAAGGCCGAGCTGACCACTTCGGCACCGCCCTGCATTTGCAGGTAGCGATTGAGGATCGGGCCGAGCAGGAAGCCCATGAAGCCGGTCAGGGCGAAAGCCGACACCAGGCCCCAGGCCGAATCACGGAGTTTGTTGGTGAGGAAGAAAAGGCCATAGAAACCGATCAGCACGACGAAGATGTTCGGGTAACCCACCCGCATCTGTTGTGCGACGTAGGCCATCACACCGCTGAAAGCGAGTGTGAGTGCCAGCAGGCCATAAGTGTTGCGCAGGACGCGGCTAACCTCTAGCTGCTCAGCCTGCACGCTGTTGTTCACTGCGTAATCCTGTTCGCGCATGGCGACACTCCTCCGGTTTTGAAACATTCAGTGGCAAGGATCATAACAGACGCTCTGTAACAAGCTACGTAGAGAGTTTGACAGTGTGTTTCATTCCGGTATTATGGCGCCCGCAACGCAATACGGAGGTGTGGCCGAGTGGTTTAAGGCAACGGTCTTGAAAACCGTCGACTGTAACAGGTCCATGAGTTCGAATCCCATCGCCTCCGCCATCTTCTAACGTCAAAGCCCTGATTATTCAGGGCTTTTTCGTGTCTGGCATTCTGAATACCTATCGCAGCTTCAGCATTGGACATCGCTATGGCAAACCCCGCCCCGCCACTCAAGGAAAGAAAAGTGACCAGCAAAACCATCGGCTCCATCGGTGCTGCAATCATCGGCATCGTCTTGTTGTGCGTACTGTTCGGCAGTTGGTACACGGTCGACGAGACCGAGCGTGGCGTGCTGCTGCGCAATGGGGCGCTGGTCGGGGTGGTTGAACCGGGATTGTCCTTCAAGACGCCCTTCATCGAATCCGTACGCATGATCAGCGTCCAGAGCCAAGTCACCGCTTACGAAGACCTGCAGGCCTACAGCAAGGACCAACAGTCCGCCCAGCTCAAGGTGTCCGTGTCCTGGCATATCGCCCCGTCCGATGTGGCGAAGGTCTATACCCAGTTCAAGGACCTTGAAGGCATCCGCGACCGGATGATCAGCCGCCAGGTGCCGACCCAGGTGGAAAACGTCTTTGGCAAGTTCAACGCCGTGGCTGCCGTGCAGAACCGCGTCCAACTGGTCAACGATATTTCCACGGCCATCAAGGCCACCATTACCGGGCCGGTGATCATCGACAGCGTCCAGGTCGAAAACATCGATTTCAGCGATGCCTACGAAAAAGCCATCGAGGCGCGCATGGCCGCTGAAGTCCAGGTCAAGACCCGCGAACAACAGCTCGCCACCGAGCAGGTCCAGGCCCAGATCCGCGTGACCCAGGCCCAGGCGGAAGCCGATTCGCAAGTGGCCCAGGCCAAGGCGGACGCACTGGCGACCGAGCTGCGGGGCAAAGCCGAAGCCGAGGCCATCAAGGCGCGGGCCCAGGCCCTGGCCAGCAACCAGAACCTGGTGGAACTGACCAAGGCCGAACGCTGGAATGGCGTGCTGCCCACCACCGTGCTGCCGAACAGCGCCATGCCCTTCATCGACATCAAGTGACACCCCAGGCGCGGCCTCCCTGGCCGCGCCAGCTCCATCCCGGCGCGCCCCGAGCAAGCGTCGCCCCTCTCGTTAGCGCTACACTGCCAATGAATCCGACGTCCATCGTTAGCAGGGAGCTCAACGTGTACCCAGGCAAAAGCAGATCGACACGCCCTACCGTACGACGATTATCTCGTCTCCCCTTCGGCTCAGGCCTTGAGCAACTCCCTCCCCCCGGCAATTCACCGACGCATTCGATAAGCACCCTGGACAGGAGAGTCGCGTGACCACTCTTATCAAGAAATATAAATGGCCTGCCCTGTTGGCCGTCGCGCTTATTGTGTTTTCCGCACTGATATTCTTTTTGATCAAGTCATACACGTACGACTCATCGACCTACTTCGAGTCCCGCGACTTCATTCGTCAACTCAAACAATCCGATGCGAACTGGAACGGCAAGATCCTGAGGAAAAAGATCGGCATCAACAACAACCTGTCACTGGCCCCGCCCCCGGAGGCCGACAGTCGCTGGCAGCAGTTGGAACGACTCAACAATTCAGGCCCCTTGGCGGCGCTTTGGGCGTCCCGGCGCCAGGGTTATGTGGATGCCGTCAAGAACAAGACCTTGCTGGTTGAGCAATTCGAACAACACAACGCCCATCTGCGCACGTCCCTGGATGCGCTGCCGCAGGTCGAAGACCAGATTCAAGCGCTGCTCGAGGACATGCACATCGAAAGCCCCATGGAGCGCCTGACCGCGGCGTCCAATGTGCTTGAGTTGACCCTGACGACACTGGAGTTCGGGCTTTATGTCACGACAGACAAAGCCCGGGAAGTACAAGGCAAGCTGACTGAGCTGGAGCCGTACATTCACCAGTTGCCCGCCACCTATCAGGCGCCTTTCATCAGCCTCATCCAGCACGTCAAGACCATTGTCCAGGAGCAACCGGTGGTCAATGACCTGCTTGACCGCATCAGCGTCATTCCGGTTGCCCAGGAACTGGACAACATCAATGAGCTGTTGAACGAGACACAGCGCAGGACCGCCGCTACCGACCGTCAATACCACATCTACCTGGCCGTGTGCGCCAGCCTGATGGCACTGCTGATGATCTACCTGGCGGTGCGCCTGGTTCGCAGCTATGCCGTGATCAATCAGATCAACCAAGCGTTACAATCGTCCAACGAACGCCTGGAAGAGCGCGTGCAGGAGCGTACCCGTGAATTGAAGGAAGCCGAACGCGAACTGGTGGACGCGGCCCGAATGGCGGGCATGGCCGAAATCGCGACGAATGTGTTGCACAACGTCGGCAATGTGCTCAACAGCGTCAATATTTCCGCCGAGCTGGTGACCCGCAAGTTGAGGAGCAGCAAGACGCTCGGACTCACCAAAGCCGTCAACATGATGAACGAACATGCCGAGGACCTTGGCCGGTTCATTACCCTTGATGAAAAAGGCCGGTTGCTGCCGCGTTACTTCAACGAGTTGGTCGACTCCATTGCCGCCGAACAGAAACTGCTTATCGATGAATTGGCACAGTTGACCAAGAGCATCGATCACATCAAGGAAATCGTCACGACTCAACAGACTTACGCAGGGGCCGCCAGGCTGATCGAACCGCTTAATGTCAGCGACCTGTTCGAAGATGCGCTGCGCATGAACTCGGGTGCCCTGAGCCGGCATCACGTCTGCGTCATCAAGGATTACCATGACGTACCCGCGATCATGGGAGACAAGCACAGGTTATTGCTGATCCTGATCAACTTGATCAGCAACGCCAAATTCGCCATGTCGCACATCAGCGAACATCCGCGTGAAATGACCCTGGGGATCCGTATCCTCGACGAAACCAAGCTGTGCCTGAGCGTCAAGGACTGCGGAGAAGGCATTTCCCCAGAGAACCTGACGCGCATCTTCAACCATGGTTTCACCACCCGCAAGGATGGTCATGGCTTTGGCCTGCACAGCTGCGCCCTGGCGGCGGTTGAAATGAACGGCCGCCTCCATGTCCATAGCGACGGCCCCGGGCAAGGTGCCCTGTTTACCCTGGAGATCCCGTTGGAGCTGGCGCGCGCCTGATCAGCGAAACACGCAGGCTGAGCCACCGCCATCGCGAGCAAGCTCGCTCCCACAGGGGATCTATGATGGACGCACTCTTGATGGGCACCCGGGAAAAACTGTGGGAGCGAGCTTGCTCGCGATGGCGGCGTGGCTGTCACCCAGATTTCGAATGTACTGACCGCATCGCGAGCAGGCTCGCTCCCACCTATTTCGTGTTCCCAGGCCGGCCGCTACGGTTTCTCCGGGTCGGCAATGCCGCCGCGTAGGCCAGCGCCTCCTCCCGGGACGCAAAGGAGCCCAACCGGTCAGCCTGGGTACAGACTCGCCATGGGCCGCTGTTTACGCTGAGCACGTCATAACCGTTGATGTGCATTTTCGTCATCATCGCAGTACTCATGATCACCTCCGACTTCAACAAGGGTGCATCGCCTACCATACACGCTGATGACCACGGCTGCCGACCGGACGTCGCGAAGCCGACTGCATCCGTGATGCCCTCAGTGGGAATCCGAATCCCACAACCAGTCCCACAATCCCGGCAAATGGACGGGCTCTGCACTGTGATCGACCGTCCGGGCCAAGGCCGCTCGCTCCAATGCCTGGTGGTCATCGTAGAACGGCCTGGGGGCGGTCCTCATGCCCGTCGCCTTGGCGCTATCGAGCAGGATCTGCAGGTATTCGCGGGCATGTCGGGCGGTATAACGATTGATGTCGTGAAAAGTCACCACCACCGGGATGACCCCATCCACCGCTGGCAGTTGCCCGGCGGCGATGCGCTCGCGCACCTCGGAGAGTTGTCGGGTCAGGTTGATCCGCCGCCGCGGGCTCATCGTGATGCCCCAGACCTTGCCGTCATTGGCGCTCAGGTCGGTCAACAAGATGTGCAGGCCGTGTTGCCGGTAGGCCGCTGCGGTACGCCTGTCGAAACTCCAGAAAGGTGGCCTGACCAGGGACGGTGCCGCGCCGGTCATGGCGGCGATATCACTCCCGCCGCGGGTGAGCGATTGCTCCAGCTCATCAGGGCTCAGGAACCGATGATTGGTGTGCCAGTAGGTCGCCGTATGGAAACCCAGCACATGGCCTTCCTGCTGCTGGCGACGCATCACTGAGCGGCCGATATCACTGCCGCCGGCCCGCGGCCCGCGGGTCTGCAGAAAAAACACCGCCTTGATGCCAGGCTGCACCGGGTTGTCTGCAAGTGCGTCCAGCACCTCCAGGCTAGGGTTCCAGATAGACGATGCACTGGGTCCATCGTCGAATGTCAGCAGGAAACGGATCGGGGGTTGTTCGAGCAGGCGTTGTTCGGTTTGCGGCGTCAGTTCGATGGGGGCACCAATGCAGCCCGATAAACCGATGGCGAGGGCTGCAATGGACAGGACCCTGGCGATTTTTTTCATGTTTTGCCTTTAGTTGATGCCGCGTTGCTTCGCCTTTGATCCCTGGCCGACGGTGTTGAAGCCCACCTTGGAGAAGGGTAACCGGGTTTGGTTCCTTGCAGTGAACAATGGCTGTTCGCAAAATTGTTGTCGCCCCGCGCTTGAGCTTGAGCGGTATTAATTTGACCGTCTGGAAATTCGATGGAATTTTCCCAATGCCTTTGCATCCATCCGTATAGAACTATATTAGGGAGGATTTATGGGCGGGCCATCGCTTTACATCATTGACTACATACTCCATGGCGAACCCAAGTCATTCATTATTCGCGCAGAAGTGATGAATAACTCCGAGGCTTGGCATTGGGCCAGTTGCGACGCGGGAGTCGGGCGTATACCGAAATTCGGCAGGGAGAAGGTCAAGCGGGTTTCCAAGCCCCTGGCGGAAAAATACGGCATTACCGATGTACGCTGGCGGGCGAGCGTCGCGCCGACCTGGGTCAAGGAGTCCGGCTGAAATAACGTGTACCGTTCCGGCGCGCCGGTTGTCTGGCCGGGCGCCGGATTCTTCGACAGATCCGAAATAACTCAACTACGCTTAGACCACAGCATGGCCCGCCCCTGGCGGGTTTCGTGCTGCCTCATCAACCCTGAATGGAGGTGTGACATGTCCGAAAAAGAGTCCATCACCACCCTGCTCACCCTGCTGGAATCACGTCAGGCCAGGCTCACGGCAGCCTGCAAGGAAATCGCCGATTGGGTCGACCACCAAGGTGGGCACCCTACCGCGGTGCGTATCCGCGACCGGCTCGCGGACATCGACAAAGACGCTCCATCGATCCAGAGCGCGCTGACGTCACTCAAGCCCGCTGAGCCACCGCTGCCCAAGTTTCGCTGACACGCTACGTCAGGGGTTTCCCTCGAGTTCTACCGGTTGGAAAACTGATGGAACGCGGCCATTTTTTGCGCCTCGAAATGGATAGTCACCGGTGCAAAAGCCGCAGAGGGAAAATCACATGAATGCCAGAATCCTGCTATTGATCGCTTGTGCGAGCCCCGC
This sequence comes from Pseudomonas sp. NFACC14, assembly GCF_900106885.1. Lineage (NCBI taxonomy): Bacteria > Pseudomonadati > Pseudomonadota > Gammaproteobacteria > Pseudomonadales > Pseudomonadaceae > Pseudomonas > Pseudomonas sp. NFACC14. The sequence continues at coordinate 38,090 of NZ_FNOA01000006.1, read as the reverse complement.
CGCCGTCATGGCCCAAGGCTGCGACGTCATCACCCACTCCCAGAGCCAGTCGGTCCCGGTGATCGAAAGCCATAGCTGCTACGAATACAAAGGCATGCCCGCCGAAACCCTGGATTGGTCTTGCAGCAATGAAAGCAAGGGAACGCTCAGCACCCAAAAGCGTAAAGTCGAGCGTTGTGCCGAAGGATATGTGGCGACCTGCCAGGCCAGGCTGACCCAGGAAGCGCTGGCCAACCCGCGCTCAACCAGTAAAGACAAGCACGGAGGATCGGCCAACCTTCCCGACAACGCCAAAGTGAATTGGTATTACTACGATGTCGAGCAGCTACAGCAGGCCCAGGAAGACTGCGAAAGCACCGGCGGCGAGTGGAAAAGACAGTGACAGGCCGGGTACGTGCGGCGCAACTTGTTCGTTCCTAGCCCTTGCTGTGCTCCGGTGACGACGGCCCCTCCTTGATGCCACGGGGCCCGGCTACGCCCCAGATGACCAGCCCCAACACCGGCAGGATGATCAGCAGCAGCGCCCAGCCGGCCTTGGTCCCGGCCGACTTGTCGCTTCGAAAGACACTGACGATCGCCCATAGATCCACGAGTAGCAAAAGCACCGCGACAGCGATCCAGAAGTAACTGGCTAACTCAGACATGGCCTAATCCTCTTGTCGGTTTAAGGATTAGGCACAGCCGTTCAGGCACCGTTCAAAGAATTTCGCCCATGGCGCGTGCGGCAGCTACCCCCGCTCATTCAGATAAGCGACCCACCGCTCATAGGCTTCATGTTGACGCTGAACCGCCTCATCCCAAGTCGCTCCGCTCATTTGATGGACGCATATGAGCTGCATCATTTCCGCTGTGGCCGCATCGAGCTCCACCAGGAGCTGATGGGATTTGATTTTGAAGTCTTCAACGGTGGTCATTTGTCTTTCTCCCCTACGGGGCAGGCTATTGCACCCAACATGGATTCATTTTTTTGGAGCTGATTCAATTTGAGGCGATAGCCGGTCGAAAGCCTGGCGCTGACGGTAGGGAGATCGACGGGAGCGATGACAGACTCAAATGAACCCAGCCTTTTCAACCCTGTCGTGGTCTTACGGATAGGACCCTGGAAATCGATATTTGAACGAGCAGCTAATGCCATGCTCAAATATTGCAGATATATTTCAGTTTAATGACAGTCACGGATCGAACACCATCATGAAAATTCGAGCGACCGTCATCTGCGAAGACAATCGCCACGTCCTGCTGGTCCGCAAAGCCAATAGCCGCTGGACGCTTCCCGGCGGTACCGTCGAACGGGGAGAAACCCGTGAGGGCGCAGCCATCCGGGAACTGGCGGAAGAAACTGGCCTGGACGTCGAGAACCTGCTCTACCTGATGCGCATCAATGATGGGCAAACCGAGCACCACGTGTTCGAAGCGTCCGTCAGCGACTCGGCGGCGGCCCGGCCACAGAATGAAATCAGCGATTGTCTCTGGCACCCGCTGGATGCCATTGCCCAACTGCAAATGAAAAAAGGCACGCGGGATATTCTCGAGGCGTTTCGCCGGCGGTTGTGATGAGCCGGTACAAGCGGGAAACCGAAACGAACAAGGGTTTGCATTAGCTTTCGCTCGCAAACCCTTGATTTTAGATGGTGCCCGAAGCCGGAATCGAACCGGCACGCCCTTACGAGCGGGGGATTTTAAGTCCCATGCGTCTACCAGTTTCGCCATTCGGGCGGTAGCGCGGTGAGCCATGGGAACGTCGGCAAATCCAATGGCCGAAGTCCTGGCTGGTGCAACAAGAGGGGGAATATATACATCCCTCCCCTGTGAAGCAAGGTCGCTTATGCCCTTTTCAAGACAAAACCTTTCAATGCTTCGAAAATAAAAAAGCTCCGTAAATCATAGATCTACAGAGCTTTTTAAAAGTGGAGGCCGAAGTCGGAATCGAACCGGCGTAGGTGGATTTGCAATCCACTGCATAACCATTTTGCTATTCGGCCTCAAGACGCTCGATGCGATGCAGCCACATCAATCGCAGTACAAACCTGATCAGGAAACAAGCCACTTACTCAGCGCTATCTCCTTGAAAACATTGAGATTTTTTACGTCCCAGTGCGTTCGATGGGCGCAATTATGTACTCATTTGCCTAGGCTGACAACCCCTTGATTTCAAAAAAAATTCGTCGAACGATCAGCTTTTCCCTTCCCTGGTCAAACCAACCAGCGAATCCCGGACCGCCCTGGCAAACGCTTGCAGCGCCATGATTCGCCTCATCGGAAAGCTCGCACGTCGACGGAACAACCGCACCTCCCCTTGGCTCATTCCTTATGTCGCCCCTGGAGAATGAGGAAACCATCATGTCTGAACGACCCAAACTGGTTGCGAGCCGGGCAGCGGTGCCGACCCCGTCGCATCCCAATCTCGGCACACCGGAGCGTGCGGTGTCTTTGCTGGCCGGCACGCTGTTGATCGCCAATGGACTGCGCCAGGGCGGGCTCCAGGGTTGGCCGCAAGTGCTGTTGGGGGCCTGTGCCGCCTGGCGCGGTTATTCAGGCACGTGCAGGATCAAGCGCGCGCTGACCCACACTCCTTTCGAACAAGCTTTCGAACAGGATCGAGACTGGGACGGCAGCAAGGTGATCTCTCGTAGCATTACCGTGGGTAAACCAAGGGAAGCGGTCTTCGCGTTCTGTCGCAATCCGGGCAACCTCGGTGCACTGGTACCCTGGGTCGATGCAATCGAACAGACCGGTGAACGCACCTACCGCTGGATCGCCCACGGGCCGATGGATAAGACCCTGCATTGCGACATTGAACAGGACGAACCCAAGGACGGCCGCAAGCTGCATTGGACGGCCGCTCCGGATACACGATTCAAGCATGACATCCAGATGCACTTCAGTGATGCACCGGCCGGTCGAGGCACGCAGCTCAAGGTTATCGTCGCCTGCCAGACGCTCCCCAGTGCTGCGGGATATGCCCTGGCAGCCGCTCTTTCGAAGTTTTCGGACAAAGCCTTGTTGCACCTGCTGCGCAGCATCAAGCAACAACTGGAAACCGGTGAGGTGGCCACCCATCGAATGCACGTCCCTGGCACCAAGGATTTCTTGTTCGTCCACCCGGCCACCGATACCCCTCAAACACCGACCCACCAGCCGTCCACTGGAGGTAATGCCTGATGCGCGCATTGACTTGGCAAGGTCCGAACAAGCTACAAGTTGAAACCGTCGATGACCCGTCCATTATCAATCCCCGCGACGCTATCGTCCGGGTGAAAATGTCGTCGGTGTGTGGGTCAGACCTGCATCTGCTGGGAGGCTACGTACCAACTATGCAGGCCGGCGACATCATTGGCCATGAATTCATGGGTGAAGTCGTGGAGATCGGTTCAGCCGTCAGCTCATTGCGCAAAGGCGACCGGGTCGTCACGGTTTCGATCCTGGGTTGCGGCGAGTGTGAACATTGCAGGCGCTCGGATTTTTCCTGCTGCGACAACTCCAACCCCAATCCCAGCGCCACGGATCTCGCCTACGGCCAACCGGCATGCGGGATTATCGGCTACAGCCATGCGTTTGGCGGCTATGCCGGCAGCCATGCGACCTATATTCGCGTGCCGTTTGCCGACGTCAACCTGTTCAAGATTCCCGACGGCATCCGCGACGAGCAGGCGGTATTCGTCTCCGACGCGGTGCCCACCGGTTATTTCGCCGCCGATAACGCCAATATCCAAAAGGGCGATACCGTGGCGGTATGGGGGTGCGGCGGGGTCGGGTTGATGGCGATGTCCAGTGCCTATTTGCTGGGGGCCGAACGGGTGATTGCCATCGACCGCCTGCCTGATCGCTTGCAACTGGCCGAAGAAAAGACCGGCGCCATCGCCCTCAACTATGAAACCACGGACGTGCATGCCGCCTTGCTGGAGCTCACCGGCGGCCGGGGCCCGGATCGCTGCATCGACTGTGTGGGCATGGAGGCCCATGGTACAGAGATCGACTATCTCTACGACAAGACCAAGCAAATGCTGCGCCTGCACACCGAACGCGGGACGGTGCTGCGCCAGTCGATCCGAGCCTGTCGCAAAGGCGGCACGGTCTCGGTGGTCGGCGTCTATGGCGGTCTGCTGGACAAATTTCCCATGGGGGCCATCGTCAATAAAGCCTTGACCTTGCGCTCCGGCCAACAGCCCGGACAGCGTTACGTGGAACGATTGTTCGAACACATCCAGAAAGGTGAACTGGACCCCTCCTATCTGCTGACTCATCCAATGGGGCTCGAACAGTCGGTGGAAGGTTATGCAATGTTCAAGGAGAAGACAGGGAATTGTGTCCGGGCAGTGTTCCGGCCAGAGTGATTGCAGTGTCTGCAGGGCTGTGCACTCGCCAGCAGTCGCAGCCCTGCACCATTATGGGTAACATACCGGCCTTCCCGCAGCCCTTCTGCGACCTGCCAAATAAGCCCATTCCATGCCTTTCGAACTCAGCGTTGACCTCACTACCCTCGCTATCCTTGCCGTTGTCGCTTTCATTGCCGGCTTCATCGATGCCATCGCCGGTGGCGGTGGACTGCTGACCACGCCGGCGCTGCTGACCGCAGGCCTGCCACCTCACCTGGTCCTGGGGACCAATAAACTCAGCTCGACCTTCGGCTCGGCGACGGCCAGCTTCACCTTCTACAAGCGCAAGCTGTTCCACCCGAGGCAATGGACCCACGCCCTCGTCGGCACACTGGTCGGCGCCCTGACCGGTGCCATCGTCGCCCATTACCTGCCTGCCGAGTGGCTGAACAAGATGCTGCCGGTGATCGTCTTCGCCTGCGGCCTGTACCTGTTGTTTGGCGGCACGCCCAAGGCACCGCTGGACAGCGATGCGCCGATCAAGAAGACATGGCAATCGTCCCAGGGTTTCAGCCTGGGTTTCTATGACGGCGTGGCCGGGCCCGGTACCGGTGCGTTCTGGACGGTCAGCAGCCTGCTGCTCTACCCCATCGACCTGGTGAAGGCCAGCGGCGTGGCGCGCAGCATGAATTTCGTCAGCAACATCGCGGCGTTGTCGGTGTTCGTCTTTTCCGGACAGGTGGACTGGGTCATCGGCCTGAGCATGGGCCTGTCGGTGATGATCGGCGCATTCTTCGGCGCTCGCACCGCCATCAGCGGCGGCGCGAAGTTCATCCGACCGGTGTTCATCACCGTGGTGCTGGGCTTGACCGTGCGCCTAGCCTGGCAGCACTGGTTCAGCGTGGCCTAAGCGCCGCGCCACATAAAGGTCGATCAGGTAGCGGGCGATCGAGCGCGAGGCCGGCAACGGTGGCAGGTCGTGGACGTTGAACCATTGGGCGTCCTCGATTTCATCTTCCTGGGGCACGATGTCGCCGCCGGCATATTCAGCGTGAAAACCGAGCATCATCGAATGGGGGAACGGCCAGCACTGGCTACCCATGTACTGGATGTTCTTCACTTCGATACTGACTTCTTCACGCACCTCCCGCACCAGGCAATCCTCGGCCGACTCGCCAGGCTCGGCAAACCCCGCCAGGGTGCTGTAGACGCCCGTGACGAAACGCGGCGAACGGGCCAGCAGGACTTCATCGCCGCGGGTAATCAACACGATCATGCTCGGTGAAATCCGCGGGTAATGACGCAGGTCACAGGCGTCGCAATACATGGCCCGCTCCAACGGAATCTGGCTCATGCGCTTGCCGCAACTGCCACAGAAACGATGCTCCCGGGCCCAGGTGCCGATCTGCGCCGCATAGCCCAACACCTTGTACAGCGTGTGGTCGCCCTCGAGCATGAACGCCCGCAGGCCTGTCCAGTTGCAGCCAGGAATCTCCAGCGGGCTGTGCAACTCCAACAGGTAGACCGGCTCGCCATCCAGGTGACCGATGCCGTGTTCGGCGAGAATCGACAGGTCTTGGCGCTTGAGCCACTCGCGGGGGAACAGCGCGCCGTTGTCGTCGAACAGAAAGCCTTCCGGGCTACGGGCCACGGCCCAGCCGCCAGGAAGATCGGTATCGAGTACTGCGGTGGTCCAGCGTGAAGTCATGGTCAGTCAATCCAGAAATTCGGGTTTCTGTTTGCTCATATGGGCGGCCATGGCCACGCGCAGGTCGGTCGATTGCAGCATGGCGGCGTTCCAGGTGGCGACGTATTCCAGGCCGTCGTCGATGCTGTGGTCGCGCATGTAGCTGATCATTGCCTTGGTGCCGGTCACGGCGATCGGCGACTTGGCGGCGATTTCCCGGGCAATGCCCAGCACGCCGTCGAGCAGGCTGGCGGTGTCGCTGTACAGGCGATTGACCAAGCCGATGCTGCGCGCTTCTTCGGCACCGAAGGTGCGCCCCGTATAAGCGAGTTCACGCAGCATGCCGTCCCCGATGATCCGGGGCAAGCGTTGCAATGTGCCAACATCGGCAGCCATGCCGATATCGATTTCCTTGATGGAGAACTGGGCGTCCTCGGCGGCATAACGCATGTCGCACGCGGCGATCAGGTCGATGGCACCGCCCAGGCAATAGCCTTGAATGGCCGCGAGCACCGGCTTGCGGCAATTGTCCACGGCGTTGAACGAGGCTTGCAGTTGCAGGATCTTGCGCCGCAACAGGCGCGCATTGCGTCCCACGTCCTTGCCCAGCTCGTTGGCCACACCGGCCAGCATCATCAGGTCGATGCCAGAGGAAAAATGCTTGCCGGCACCGCTGAGCACCACCACCCGCGCCTCATCGGTGTCATCGATCCATTGGAAGATCTCGATGATCTCGCGCCAGAAATCAACGTTCATCGCATTGATCTTTTCCGGGCGATTGATCTGCACATGGGCGATGTTGTCGGCAAGTTCGACGTTGAACGCTTGGTATTTCGACATGGCAGTGATCCTTTACCGGCTGAAAAGAGGCCTGAACTATACCAAGCCATCGCGACAGGACGTAGGCAGTGCATCGGCCAAAAGCGGGACTTACAGCGCGAGAATCCCCCCCTGTGGGAGCGAGCTTGCTCGCGATAGCGGTGGGTCAGCTTGCAGCGATGGCGAATGTACTGCCGTCATCGCGAGCAAGCTCGCTCCCACAGGAGTTTTCAATGGACACACCCCCCTTTGAATTACCCGCGGCTACTCGCCCGCCTGTAACTGCCCATCCCAACCACCGCCCAACGCCGCAATCAGTTGCACGCTGGCAATCAAGCGGCTCTGTTGCAGGCTCAGCATGCTGCGCTCGTTGCTCAATGCGGTGGCCTGGACGGTGACCACGTCGAGGTAGGCAATCAATCCGGCCCGGTATTGGTTCTGCGTCAGGCGCAGGGATTCCCGAGCGGCGTCCAGGGCTTCCTGGCGTACACGGGCTTCGTCTTCCAGCACCTTGAGCTGGATCATGTAGTTTTCCACCTCGCGCAAGCCATCGAGCACGGTCTGGCGATAGGTGGCGACGGTCTGGTCATACGCCGCGACGGTGCGGTCGACTTCCGCCGATCGCTGGCCGCCATCGAACAGTGTCATTGCCAGTTGCGGCCCTACCGACCAGAAGCGGTTCGGCACGCTCACCCAGTTGTCGTAGGTACTGCTGCTGTAGCCGCCGCTGAGGCTCAGGGTCAGGTCCGGGTAATACGCGGCCTTGGCGACGCCGATGTTGGCATTGGCGGCCATCACCGAGCGCTCTGCCGAAGCGATGTCCGGCCGGCGCTCGAGCAGTTGCGAGGGTAGCGCCACCGGGATCTGCGGCAGTGCTGGGATGTCCTGGACCTCGGCCAGGTTGAACTCCGCCGGCGGCAGGCCGATGAGCACGGCGATGGCGTTTTCGAACTGGGCCCGCTGCCAGATCAGGTCGATCAGGTCGCCCTGGGTGGTCTTGAGCTGGTTTTGCGCCTGGGCCACCGCGTCCTTGCCGGAGACCCCGGCACGGTACTGGTTTTCGGTCATCTTCAGCGAGCGCTGATAGTTGTCGACGGTGGTTTGCAACAAACGCTTCTGTTCATCGATCACCCGCAACTGCAAGTAGTTCTGCACCAGTTCCGATTGCTGGCTCAGGCGCATCGCCGCCAGGTCGGCGAAACTGGCTTGCGCGCTCGCCTCGTCGGCTTCCAGGGTGCGGCGCAACTTGCCCCACACGTCCGCCTCCCAGCTGACGCCGGCCTGGGCGTTGTAGGTGTCGCGAATGCCGCTGGACGAACTGCTCAGGCTCGAACTGCTGCTGCCGGTGCCCTGGCTGGAGCGCGTCTTGCCGACGGTCAGGTCCACGGTGGGGAAAAACGCGCCACGAGCATTGCGCACCAGTGCCCGGGCCTGCCGGTACTGGGCTTCGGCCTGGGCTACGGTCTGGTTGGAGGCGTTGAGCTTGTCCACCAGACCGTTGAGTTGCGTATCACCGTAGAGCTCCCACCAGGCGCCCCGGGCCAGGGCATCGCTGGGGTTGGCCTGGCGCCAGCCCTGGGCCTCCTTGTACTGCACCGGGGCCGCTGCCGCGGGGCGCTGGTAATCCGGGCCGACGGCGCAGGCGCTGAGCATCGCCATGCACAGCACCAGGCTCAGCACCCGCGAGCCACGGGCGGTCGCCAGCGTCGCGGCAAGATTGAAAGGCGAACGGTCGGTCATAGCGGAGTTTCCAGGGCAGCATCAGTGCGCACGCCACGCCAGCGGTTGAAGCGATGGCGCAGCTTGTCGAGATAAAGGTAAACCACCGGCGTGGTATAGAGCGTCAGCACCTGGCTGAACACCAGCCCGCCGATGATGGTCAGGCCTAGCGGCTGGCGCATTTCCGCGCCTTCGGCGGCGCCGAGCAGCAGCGGCAAGGCACCCAGGATCGCCGCCAGCGTGGTCATCAGGATTGGCCGCAATCGCAGCAGGCAAGCGCTGCGGATCGACTCCAGCGGCGTCTGCCCGGCACGTTCCAGTTGCAGCGCCAGATCGATCATCAGGATGGCGTTTTTCTTCACCACGCCGATCAGCAGGAACAGTCCCAACAGCGAGATCAGGCTGAACTCGCTGCCCAGTGCGTAGATCGACAACAAGGCGCCGACCCCGGCCGATGGCAAGGTGGACAGGATGGTCAGCGGATGAATATAGCTTTCATACAGCACGCCCAGCACCAGGTACACCGCCAGCAACGCGCCGAGGATCATGAACGGCTGGCTCTTCTGGGTGGCGGCGAATGCGTCGGCGGTACCGGCCATTTTCGCGATGACATCCTCGGGCATCCCGAGCTTGGCAATCGCCCGCTCGATAGCCGCGGTGCCCTGCTCCACCGTGACGCCTTCGGCCATGTCGAAGGAAATGCCCTCGGAAGCGAACTGGCCTTCATGGCTGACACGGTCGTCCTCCAGGCTGTTCTCGTAATGGGCAATGGCCGACAGTGGCACCCGCGCGCCGTCGGCGGTGATCACTTGGACCTGCTCGAGGGTGCTCGGGTCCTGGGCATACTTGGGATTGACCTCCATCACCACCTGGTACTGGTTGAGGCTGTCGTAGATGGTGGAAATCTGCCGCTGGCTGTAGGCGTTGTTGAGCACCGCGGTGACCATGTCCATGTCGATGCCCAGGCGCTTGGCCTGGTCGCGGTCCACCACCAGCGTCACCTGCTGCGCCCCGCCACCGTCGCGGGCGTCGATGGCGGTCAGCTCCGGCAAGGCCCGGAAGGCGGCCACGACCTTGGGGTACCAGGTGCGCAGCGTCGCCAGGTCGGCGCTTTGCAGGATGTAGGAATACTGCGAAGTGGTCTGCTCGCGACCGCCACCGAATTGCAGGTCCTGGTCGGCCATCAGCATCAATTGGCCGCCGGGCACCTTGGGCATTTCCTTGCGCAGGCGCTCGATGACTTTCTGTGCGGAAATCCCCCGCTCCTTGATTGGCTTGAGGCGCACCAGCATGAAGGCGTTGTTGGTGCCGTTGTTGCCGCCGATGAAACCGGCGACGCTTTGCACTGCCTCGTCCTTGAGCACGGCACGGCGGAAGATTTCCATTTTCGGCTGCATCACATTGAACGACAGCCCGTCGTCGCCACGCACGAAACCGATCAGTTGGCCGGTGTCCTGCTGTGGCATGAAGGTTTTCGGCACCACCACATACAACGCGACGTTCACGCCAATGGTCACCAGCAGGCTGAGCAAGGTCAGGCGCCGATGGCGCAGCACCCAGTCCAGGCTGGTGGCGTAACCACGGACCATCCGCTCATTGAGCCCCAGGCTCCAGCGCTGCAAGCGGTTTTCCTGCCCCGGTACGTGAGGCTTGAGCCAGCGGGCGCAGAGCATCGGCGTGAGCGTCAGCGAGACCACCAGCGAAACCACGATGGAGGCCGCCAGGGTGATGGAGAATTCGCGGAACAGGCTCTCGATGATGCCGCCCATGAACAGGATCGACAGGAATACCGCCACCAGCGAGACGTTCATAGACAGCAACGTAAAGCCGACTTCTTCGGCGCCCAGATAGGCGGCTTTCATCGGTGGCACGCCTTCGTCGATGTGCCGGGAAATGTTCTCCAGCACCACGATGGCGTCATCCACCACCAACCCGGTCGCCAGGATCAACGCCATCAGTGACAGGTTGTTCAAGGAGAAACCGTACAGGTACATCACCGCAAACGTGCCCACCAGCGACACCGGTACCGCCAGGGTCGGGATCAGCGAGGCGCGGAAGTTGCCGAGGAACAGGAACACGACCAGCACCACCAGGGCCACGGCGATCAGCAAGGTCATTTCCGCTTCATGCAGGGTGGCCTTGATCACCGGCGAACGGTCCATCGCCAGGTTCAACTTGACGCTGGCCGGCAGCACCGCCTGCAACGCCGGCAGTTGCGCCTTGATCTCGTTGACCGTCTCGATGATGTTGGCCCCGGCCTGGCGGTTGATCACCAGCAACACGGCGGCATCGTTGTTGAAGAAACCGCTGTTGTAGCGATCCTCGACGCTGTCGGTGACTTTCGCCACGTCCTTGAGCCGCAGGACCGAGCCGTCCTGGTAGCGGATGATCAGCGTTTCGTAGTCCTTGGCCTTCTCCAACTGGTCGTTGGCCTGGACCTGCCACATGCGCCGGTCGTCCTCCACCGAACCCTTCGGCCGGCGTACGTTGCTGTCGGCGATGGCGGTGCGCACATCGTCCAGGGCCACGCCGTACTGATTGAGCAACTGTGGCTCCAGTTCGATGCGCACCGCTGGCAACGAGCTGCCGCCGATCTGCACCTCGCCGACGCCCGACACCTGGGACAGGCTCTGGGACAGGATGGTGGACGCCAGGTCGTAGAGCTGGCCTTTTTCCAATACATCCGAGGTCAGCGACAGCACCATGATCGGCGCCTGGGACGGGTTGACCTTCTTGTAGGTAGGCATGCTGCGCATGCCACTGGGCAACAGGTTGCGCGACGCATTGATGGCCGCCTGCACTTCCCGGGCGGCGCCGTTGATGTCACGGTCCAGGTCGAATTGCAGGATGACCCGCGTAGAACCCTGGCTGGAGCGGCTGCTCATGGTGTTGACCCCGGCGATCGCGCCGAAGGAACGTTCCAGGGGCGTTGCCACTGTCGAAGCCATCACCTCGGGGCTGGCTCCTGGCAGGTTGGCCTGGACCACGATGACCGGGAAATCCATTTGCGGCAGCGGCGAAACCGGCAGCAGGCCGAAACACACGCCACCGAGCAACATGATGGCGAAACTCAGGAGCATGGTCGCTACGGGGCGGCGGATGAAGGGGCCGGAAAGGTTCATCGGCCAGCGCTCCGGGCTTCAGACCAAAGACCGAAAGGAATGACCGGGCTCTTGTGGCGAGGGGATTTATCCCCGCTGGGCTGCGCAGCGGCCCCTTTTGTGAGCGCTGCGCACTCAAGCGGGGATAAATCCCCTCGCCACAAAAAGCGCACTTGCCCCGAGTTCCGCGGCGCAGGGTCCAGCCGGAAGCTCCCGACCGTCATACCCGCACCTCTTTCCCTTCCGGCCTGGCAAACCGGCGGCCCAGGCGATCGAAGTACAGGTAGATCACCGGCGTGGTGAACAAGGTCAGGACCTGGCTCACCAACAATCCACCCACCATCACCAAGCCCAGGGGCTGGCGCAATTCGGCACCGGAACCGGTGGCGAACATCAGCGGTATGGCACCGAACAACGCCGCCAGGGTGGTCATCAGGATCGGGCGGAAGCGCAGCAACGCCGCCTGGTAGATCGCCGTCTGAGGGTCCATGCCCTGGTTGCGTTCAGCGTCGAGGGCGAAGTCGATCATCATGATCGCGTTCTTCTTGACGATGCCGATCAGCAGGATGATGCCGATGATCGCGATCATGCCCAGGTCATTGCCGCTGAGGATCAACGCCAGCAAGGCGCCGATGGCCGCCGAGGGCAAGGTGGAAAGGATGGTGATCGGGTGGATGTAGCTTTCGTACAGCACACCCAGGACAATGTACATGGTCACCACCGCCGCCAGGATCAGCAGCAAGGTACTCGACAACGATGCCTGGAACGCCTGGGCCGCGCCTTGGAACTCGGTCTGCACGCCCACCGGCATGCCGATGTCCCGCTGGACCTTTTCGATCACCTCCACCCCATGCCCGAGGGCCACGCCCGGGGCGAGGTTGAACGACATCATCACCGCCGGAAACTGGCCGATGTGGGCAATCGCCAATTGCGCCTGGCGCTCTTCGACCCGGGCCAGGCTCGACAAGCGCACCTGCCCGCCGTCGGTGGTCTTGACGTGGATCTGCTCCAGCGCCTGCGGTCCGATCCGCTCCCCGGCCTGGGCCTGCAACACCACGCGGTACTGGCTGGCCTGGGTGTAGATGGTGGAGATCTGCCGCTGGCCGAAGGCGTCATACAGCGCATCGGTGATGTTCGACACCGAGACGCCCAGGCGTGACGCCGCGTCGCGGTCGATCACCAAATAGACCTGCAAGCCCTTGTCCTGCAGGTCGCTGGCCACGTCGGTCAGTTCCGGCTGGCGGCCCAGGGCCTCGACCAGGCGCCCGCTCCAGAGGCTGAGCAATTCGGCGTCCGGCGATGACAGGCTGAATTGGTACTGGGTCCGGCTGACCCGGTCTTCGATGGTCAGGTCCTGCACCGGCTGCATGAACAGGCGAATGCCCACCAGTCGATCCAGTTGTGGCTGCAAGCGGGCAATGATCTCGGTGGCGCTGTCATCCCGTTCGCTGTGGGGCTTGAGGTTGATCAGCAGGCGACCGCTGTTGAGCGTAGCGTTGTCGCCATCCACGCCGATGTAGGACGACAGGCTCTGCACCGCCGGGTCGGCGAGGATCACCTTGGCCAACTGCTGCTGGCGCTCGCTCATGGCGGCAAAGGAGATCGATTGCGGCGCCTCGGAAATACCCTGGATCACCCCGGTGTCCTGCACCGGGAAAAAGCCCTTGGGCACGGCCAGGTACAGCACCACCGTCAGCACCAGGCTGCCCACCGCCACCAGCAGGGTCAGTGGCTGATGCTTGAGCACCCACTGCAACTTGCGCCCGTAGGCGGCGATCAACCAGTCGATCCAGGCGCCGCTGGCACGGTAGAAACGGCCCTGCTCTGCTTCCTTGGGCTCGCGCTTGAGCAAGCGGGCGCACATCATTGGCGTCAGGGTCAGGGACACCACCAGGGAAATCAGGATCGCCACCGCCAGGGTGATGGCGAACTCGCGGAACAAGCGCCCGACCACATCGGCCATGAACAGCAACGGGATCAGCACGGCAATCAACGACAAGGTCAGGGAAATCAGCGTGAAACCGATCTGCTTCGCGCCCTTGAGCGCAGCCTGCAACGGGCTGTCGCCCTCCTCGATGAAGCGGGCGATGTTCTCCAGCATGACGATGGCGTCGTCCACCACGAAACCGGTGGCGATGGTCAGGGCCATCAGGGTCAGGTTATTGATGGAGAAACCGGCCAGGTACATCACGCCGAAGGTGCCGATCAACGACAACGGCACGGCCACCGACGGGATGATCGTGGCACTGACGCGACGCAGGAACAGGAACGTCACCATGACCACCAGGGCGATGGCGATCAGCAACTCATGCTGCACGTCGGTGACCGAGGCGCGGATGGTCTGGGTGCGGTCGGTCAGCACGGTGACGTCCAGGCCGGCCGGCAGGTTATCGGTGATGCTCGGCAGCAGGGCCTTGATCCGGTCCACCACCTCGATGACATTGGCCCCCGGCTGTCGCTGGATGTTCAGCAGCACGGCCTGGTTTTCGTTGGCCCAGGCGGCAAGGCGTTCGTTTTCGGCCCCGTCGACGATCTGTGCCACGTCCTTGAGCCGCAACGGCGCGCCATTGGCGTAGGCCAGGATCAGCTCGGCGTAGTCCTTGGGCGAGGTCAACTGGTCGTTGGCATCGAGCATCGAGACCCGGGTCGGGCCGTCGAAGTTACCCTTGGGCTGATTGACGTTGGAAGCACCGATCAGCGTGCGCACATCCGCCAGGTTCAGGCCGTTGGCCGCCAGGGCCTCGGGGTTGACCTTGATTCGCACGGCCTGGCGCTGGCCACCGGCGATGGTGACCATGCCGACGCCGCTGATCTGGGCGATTTTCTGCGCCATGCGGGTGTCCACCAAGTCATTGAGCTTGGGCAGCAGCATGGTCTTGGAGGTGATCGCCAGGGTCAGCACCGGGGTGTCGGCCGGATTGACCTTGTTGTACACCGGCGGGGCCGGCAGGTCCTTGGGCAGCAAATTGGTGGCCGCATTGATCGCGGCCTGCACCTGCTGCTCGGCGACATCCATGTTGATGTCCAGGTTGAAGCGCAGGGTGATCACCGACGCGCCGCCGGAACTGGTGGAGGCCATTTGCGTCAGGCCCGGCATCTGCCCGAACTGCCGCTCGAGGGGCGCGGTGACCGCACTGGTCATCACATCGGGACTGGCGCCCGGGTACAGGGTCATCACGCGGATGGTCGGGTAGTCGACCTGGGGCAATGCCGACACCGGCAGCAACCGGTAGGCAATCAGGCCGGCGAGGATGATCGCCAGCATGCTCAGGGTGGTGGCGACCGGGCGAAGAATGAACAGCCGCGAGAGATTCATGCGCCGCCCTTGTTCGCCTTGTCGGCCTCAGCCGACCCAGGCACCGCCGCAGACTTGCCCTGCAAGTGCTCGGTCGGCGTGGTGGGCACCTCCTGGCTGTCGTTGACCACCTCCACTTCGCTGCCTTCCTTCAGGCGATCGGTGCCTTCGAGCACCACCCGGTCGCCAGCGGCCAGGCCTTCGGTGACCACGGTGTTCGTGCCGTCGCTGGCCCCGATCTTCAGCTTCTTGATGGTGACCTTCTTGTCCCCCTCCAGGGCGTAGACGAAAGTGCCGTTGGTGCCGAATTGAATAGCCGCCGTCGGCGCCAGGACCACGCCTTTGAGGGTGTCGGCCAGCAGGTGGACGTTGACGAACTGATTGGGGAACAGCGACTGGTCGCGGTTCTCGTAGCGCGCCTTGAACTTCAAGGTGCCGGTGGCGACATCGATCTGGTTGTCCAGGCTTTGCAATACGCCACTGGCCTGGCGCTTCACATCGCCCCGGTCCCAGGCTTCGACGGGCAGCTTCGCCCCGCTGCGATAACGGGCGAGCACGGTGTCGAGGTTGTTCTCCGGCAAGGTGAACACGACACTGATGGGTTGAGTCTGGGTAATGACCGCCAGGGCCGTGGTGTCGTTGGCCGACACCAGGTTGCCGATGTCCAGTTGCCTCAAGCCCACGCGGCCGGTAATCGGCGCGCGGATCCTGGTGAATTCCAGGTTGAGCTTGGCGTCGTTGACCGCCGCCTGGTTGGTCTTGACCGTGCCCTGGTACTGGCCCACCAAGGCCGCGGCGGTGTCGAGGGTCTGCTTGGCAATACTGTCTTCGGCGTACAGGCCGCGATACCGCTCAAGGTCGACCTGGGCATTTTTCAGTTGGGCCTGGTTCTGCAACAGCGTGCCTTCGGCCTGGAGCAAGGCGTTCTGGTACGGCCGTGGGTCGATCTCGGCCAGCAAGTCCCCAGCCTTGACCATTTGTCCCTCTTCGAAGGCGATCTTGACCAGTTCGCCACCCACGCGGCTACGCACGTTGATGGTGTTGAGGGCCGTGACCGTACCCAGCGCCTTGAAGTACAGCGGGAAATCCCCGGTCACCGCCGGCGCCACCCGCACCGGGATCGGCCCCGTCGCCCCACCGAACCCCGGCCGCATGCCGCCCGAGCGTCCTACGTGCCCCGTCGCGGCCTTGTCCCCCGCCCCCGGCTTCTGGGCCGAACCACCGGGCCAGAACTTCCAGGCCAGCGCCGCGACGACCAACAGGACGAACAGGCCGAACAGGCCGAACAGCCAGCGACGGGAATTGCGGGAAACAGACGATTGCATGGAGTGATCAACCATTGGGCGCGTGGACTTCTTTTACGGGAGGCTGAACGATAAGCACTGGCGGGTATTTAGCAAAGCGCCTTTACCGGCAATTTACGTTGGGCTTACCTTTCGAATAGTCGGCTAAAGCCTTGAAGCACAAAAGAAAACGGCCTGGACAGGGCCAGACCGTTAACAATTGTAATAAATACCTTATTTCATTCCACTTATTTCAGAACAGCCAGGGCCGCGTCGTAGTTCGGCTCTTCGGCGATTTCCTTGACCAGCTCGCTGTGCAGCACGGTGTCGTTTTCGTCCAGCACGACCACGGCACGGGCGGTCAGGCCTTTCAATGGACCGTCGGCAATCGCCACGCCGTAGTCCTGGATGAACTCGGCACCGCGCAGCGTGGACAGGTTCTGGACGTTTTCCAGGCCTTCGGCACCGCAGAAGCGCGCCTGGGCAAATGGCAGGTCGGCGGAGATGCACAGCACCACGGTGTTGTTCAGTTCGTTGGCCTGAGCATTGAATTTGCGCACGGAGGTGGCGCAGGTCGGCGTGTCGACGCTTGGGAAAATGTTCAGCACTTTGCGCTTGCCGGCGAAGTCCTTCAGGGAAACGTCCGACAGATTGCCGGCGACCAGGGAAAAGGCTGGTGCCTTGGAACCGGCTTGTGGCAACTGACCGTTGACTTGGACCGGGTTGCCTTTGAGGGTGACTTGAGCCATGAACGGATTCCTTCTGACAGTTTGAAAATGGTGAGGCCGGAGTTAACCACGAAATGCTCGCGCGACCTATGGGCGGACATAAAAAGACGTGGCGTCGACACCCCGGCGACGGTAAGGGTTATTTGGCCTTGAGCTGTAGAAACGACTGATGCAAGTCCGACGCCCAGCCATCGATGACCCCTTTGACATCATCGGGCTTCATGACCTGGGATTCGTTGGACAGTGGCTTGCCCGTGCCCTTGCGCACCACCTGGGCGACCACCGCGTTGTTGCCACCGTCGAGAAAAGCCGCTTCGGTGCCCAAGGTGGTTTCCTGGTCGCGAATACCGCTGGCAGTGCTGACAGCGGCCGCCACCAGCGCAATCGGGACCACCTCATACGGTTTCAAGCCTTCGGTCTTGCTACTGACAGCCGTGATCGCCGCCCGTATCACCAATACACCCGGTCCTGGGACGGTCGCCAGGGGCAAGGACTTACCCGCCTCCCGCATGAGGGCCTGATCGTAATACGCGGTGATGCCCGACAGCGTGGCCTGGGGGATCCTCACGGTCGGCTGCGGCTTGGGGTAAAGCTGCGTCGGCTCGATATAGAGGCTGGTGTACTTGCTCAGATCGATCTTCGGATCGACCCAACGCATGACCTCGGCCCCCGACGGCGACTTCTCTTCCTTGAGCCGGCTGTAATCCCCCAGGAACCCGGAATATTCATCCGGCTGGGTGACTTTGCTCGAACAACCCGCCAAGGCAAGCGAGGCTATGCAGATGCTGCCAATCATTGACGCGAACTTCATGCTGTCACTCCTGTAAGCCACACGAGGCGGGGCCGGAACTACAGGTATAGCCAATGGGCAGTTTTTTGCCTGCCCTGAAAAGAACAAGTGATTCAGCCGCGCTCGCGGGGTATCAGGCTCTGCAATTGTTGGGCGAGGAAGTTTGCATCGAAGGCAAACGTGTCGGGGTCCTTCAACCCATTGGTACGGCGCCATTGCCATTGCGTCGATGGCGGCTGGCACACCAGGGAAATGCTGCCGTGACGGGTCGCGGCCAGGCCGATGATCGACAAAGAAACCAAGCCGCCCCCCCCCATCACATCCGGCACGAACTCTACCGGTTTACCGGTAATGGCCAAGGTCAGTTTTTCGGTCTTGAAAGCGGATGTTTCTACCGGAACGTTCGATCCGTGGGCCACATACGCCTCACGGTTCAGCTCCAACAAGCCGAGCGCCATGACCGGCGCCAGCCATTGCTCGATTTGCCCGTACAGCGCCTTGATCTGTTGCGCCCAAACCGCCGACTGGGCCTGGTGCAGTTGTTTCTTGTGCGCTTCGCTGTCGGCGTAGTGACGAAGCATCTCGCCCAGTTGCTGTACATCGTCCATGGGCCGTTCCTCGGTTAGGGAGTGCTGCGAAGCTGGATGATGACAGGTCCAAGACGCCGGTGTACGTAAAAGCCACTTCACCTGCGTGGCTGATCCTTCAGCGCAGCCGCGCCATGGCGAGGGTGTCCGCCGGCATTGATGTCGAATGAACCACCGCTATCGCGAGCAGGCTCGCTCCCACATGGGTTTCGAGTGACTGCGAGGTCTGGGGGCACTGACGATTTACTGTGGGAACGAGCTTGCTCGCGATGAGGCCCTTTCAGCCGGCATTGATGTCGAATGAACCACCGCTATCGCGAGCAGGCTCGCTCCCACATGGGTTTCGAGTGACTGCGAGGTCTGGGGGCACTGACGATTTACTGTGGGAGCGAGCTTGCTCGCGATGAGGCCCTTTCAGCCGGCATTGATGTCGAATGAACGACCGCTATCGCGAGCGGGCTCGCTCCCACATGGGTGTTACTTCCTGTTTCGGTCAGGCCTGGAACCAATCCCGCCGCTCATCCAGCGTGTGGTGGATCAGTTCACGCAGCATCTGCACTTCCGGCGAGCCTTCGGCCTGGGCATTGACGGCCATCCACAAGTGCCGTTGCATCGACAGGCCGAACACTTGCGGCAATGCCACCAGGCCTCGGTCGAAGCGGCTCATGTACTGCGGCAACAGGCCGATGCAGGCGCTGCAGCGAATCATTTCCAGCATCAGTTCGTAGGATTGCACCTGCACCACGCCGGCCCGGCGTTGGTCTATCAAGGCGTTCCACGGTGCGAAGCCGTCCACGTGTCGGTCCGCCTGCCATTGCACCAGCATGTAGTCGTTCAGGTCGTCCAGGCAGTCCGGGCGCGTGGCCGGGCGTGAGTAGCGCTTGGCGATGTGCGGCACATAGTCCAGCCGCGCCAGTCGATCCGCGGGCAATGTGGCGAAACTCGGCCCCGGCCCCAATGTGTGGGCATCGCTCAACCACAGCACCAGGTCGGCGCTGACGGCTTGCAGCGCCAGGTCACTGTCCAGGGTGATGATCTGCAGTCGCACGCTGGCGTTGCGTCGCAGCAATGAAATCAGGTCACGGCCCAGGATGTCATGCAGTATCGACTCGGCCACGGCCAGGCGAACCAAGGGTTGATCGTTCAGGGGCGGCGCGCTTTCGTGGGCCAGGCTGATCAAGCGCGCCTGTAACTGCCGGCCCTCGCGGCTGAGGGTCAAGGCGCTGCCCTGAAAGCTGAACAGCGAACGCTGCAGGCGCGCCTCCAATTGCGCCAACTGCTTGCGCAGCCAGGTCGCCTTGACGTTGAGGCTGCGGGCCGCTTGCATGAAGCAGCCGCAACGGGCACTGACCAGGAAGCACTGCGCCACCTGCGGCTCGATACCACCGGCCATGGCCAGCCACGGGTCGGGTGCACGCAACGGTGTGCGGTATGCGATGACAGCCTGGCGTCCTGCGGGCTCGATGAAGGTCATGGGTGACTCCCTGTCGGTTGTACGAAGTGGCGAGGGGATTTATCCCCGTGGGTCGCGAAGCGGCCCCCCTTGGCTTGAACTCCATCAGGTCTGACACTGAGGGATATTGATAGGGGCTGCTACGCAGCTCAACGGGGATAAATCCCCTCGCCACAAATTAATCCTCTTGCCACAAAGGTGTTCACATCAAACAAAGTACCTGGGCTAAAGCCCCTCCTCCAGCACCTTGCTCAACTGCGCGCCATCGATGCTCAACGTCGCCGTGTCGAGCATGCCGTCCAGGTACGCCTTGGCGATCTGTTCCTGGCGCTGGGCACGCAGGGCCTGGGTCAGGCGCTCGCGGACTTCGTCCAGGGTCGCCTCTCGGGCCGGTTGTTGCTCGGTGAGTTTGATGACATGGAACCCTGCCGGGCTCTGCACCGGGTCCGATACCGCGCCGACCTTCAAGCGTGCCACGGCCTCGCGCACCGGCGGCACCAGTTGCTGCAACGGCTGATAACCACTGTCACCGCCGCGCTCGGCACTGGTGCGGTCCTGGGAAAAACGACTGGCCAGGGCGCCGAACTCAGCAGGTGAGGCCTGGGCTTTCTTGCTCAACTCCAGCGCTTGCCGACGCACCGCTTCCACGGTTTGCGGCTCGCTGGCTGCCAGGAAAATCTGACTGACACGGTACAATGCCGGCGCGGTCCAATTGGCTTTCCCGGCGTCGTAAGCCTGTTTCAACTCGTCCTCACTGGGATAGCCGGCCGGCACCTGGCTCACCGACTGCAAGTAATCGCGAAACACAATCTGCTCGGCCGCCGCTCGTGTCTGCCGCTCCACCTCGGGCCGCTGGCGCCAACCCTGGGCATCGGCCTGCTCCAACACGGCTTTTTCCGCCAGGCGGGCACGGATCCAGCCCTCCAGCGCAGCCCGATTACCCCGCATTTGCTGACGAACCTCGGGAGCCAGTGCGGCCAGCAAGGTCTTGAGTTCTTCGGGGCTGACCTGCTGGTTGCCTAATCGGGCCAAACTCGGCGAGTCGGCCGGCACAACGCTGGCGGCCTGCACCGCGGCGACCGGATCGCTGCCCGGCCGCAGGCCCAGCACCAGCGCCAAGGCGATCAGCCCCAGCGCCGCGGCGCTGATGACGAAGGTCGGTTTTTTCACGATGCGACGGCCTCCTCCAGGGGCGCCTCGACGGGCTCGGCCGGGGTTTGCGCCCGCACCGCGTTCTGGCTGTACTCACGCAGGTAGACAATGAATTCCTGCAACAGGCGGTCCCACAGTTCCAGATGACTGCGCAGATGATCGGCACTCACGCCCGCCGCAACCACGACGTCCATTTCCATCACCAGGAATTCGCCTTGCAACGACAACCGGGCAAAACGTCGCGAGGCGTTCCACAGTTCTGCCAACCCGTCCGGCAATTGGCCTTGCACCCGCAAGGCACAGCTGAAGGTGAAGTCCAGGTATTGGCCCGCCGTCGCCGCCGGATTGCCGAAACGCACGGCAAAGCCGATGCCCTGGCTGGCACTGAGCAGTTGCACAATGCCGTTCTGCTCGGTTTCGTTGACCCGATAACCCGCGGCCTGCAACAACTCGGTCAGGGATTTCGCACCGACATTTTCAATCATTGAGGTCATGTTCGATTCATCCTTGTTCTGTTCAGTGAGTGATCGAGGCCTGGGGCGCATCGAAACGGTTCTTGTAGAGATCATCGCCGAACCCTTGGGCCAGCTCTTCGAAACGCACCCGGGCCTTGGCCGCGAACGGCTGGCGGATCTTCACGATGTCGGTCACATCAATGGTTTCGTAGGCATGCAGCAGCGTCTTGGCGACTTCGTACATCTGCTGATTCTTGACCGAACATTGCTGCACTTGTGTGTCACGCTCGGTCAATTGCGCCTCCAGACGCGCGCGCTCGGCCTCTTTGCCGCGAGCCAGGACCAGCAGCTCGTCGTAGGCTTTCTTGAACTTGCCCATTTGCTCGTTGCTGGCCGCCACCTGGGCCTGGGCCTGGCTTTGCAGGTTTTGCTGATGCCCGGCCAGTTGCTCATTCAGGGCCTGGGCCTTGCTCAATTGCGCGCTCAATTGCTTGATCTGCGCCTGGGCCTCCTTGGCCTGGCTCTCCGCGGCCTGCCGGGCGGCACTGGCCTGGGCCTGTTCGCTTTGCAGGGTCTGCAACTGGGCGGTGGTGCTGCGCAGTTGCGCCCGCAGGCGTTCTTCCAGGCCTTCGCCGTGGGCACCGCCGCTCAGAAGCAGGCCCAGCACCAGTAACGCGGCCGGACATTGGTAGATGACACGCCTTTTCATGAGACCTCCCTGCGCTTAGAAGCGCGTGTTGATTTCAAGCTGCAAGACATCGATGTCGTACGGCGCGCCGTACACCGCTTCGGAACTCAACCAGCGACCGGTGGCGAAGACGTTGCTCGCCAGGCCATAGTTGCCGCCCAGGAAATAACCCTTGGCGTTGGTGCCACCCAGATGGAATGACGAATCGTTGAAGCCGTCCGGCAAGGCGTCCGGCTGGATGTACTTGTAGCCGGCGAACAGGTTCCAGTCGCCTTCGCGCTTGAGTTCCAGGGAGTTGCCAAGGGTGAACTGGAGCATCCAGGCGTTGGCACCGCTTTCCACCTCGCCATCGCTGTCCAGGTTGTTGGCGAACTGCCCCGCGGAGCGCTTGCGCATCTCGCCTTCGTCGTAGCCCAGGTTGTGGACGTAGTGGGCCTGGCTGCGCAGTTTCAGGTCTTCGGGCAGATCGGTGTCCCACGCGAAGTTCAGGTCCAGCAGGTTGAACTCCGAGGCCAGGCCGACGTATTGCGGCTGTGGCGTGGTCGACGGGTTGAGGGGGTTGGGCGTGATGTCGCGCAGCAGGAACACGGTGTTGCCCTTCTGCATGAACGCCACCCGCGAACCGTCGCTGTCACAGCCTGGATCACCGGCCCAGGGCTGGCACGGCGAGGAACGCTGGCCTTCGATGTCGTCGAAGCGGTAATAGGCCAACGCGCCCTTGATCCGGTTGCTGTCGTTGATGGCCCAGTTGGCCCCCAGTTGCGCACCGTACAGCCACTTGTTGTCGCTCTCTTCCTTGTCGCTGCCATTGCTGGTGCTGGTGTCGTTGGTGTACTCCACCGGGAACGCGCCGACGGTGCCGAACACGCCCCAGTCCTGATTGAGCTTGTGGTTGAAATTCGCCGCCACGCCATCGAAGTTCAGGTCGCCGGAATACAACAGGTCGGTGGAGAAGAACGGGTTGGCGAAACGCCCGCCGGTCAAGGTCAACTCGTCCGAGGGCTTCCAGGTCAGGTAGCCCTGGTCGAGCCAGATGTCTTTTTTGCCAAAGCCGCCGCCGAGGGTCTGGGTGGTGGACACCGGGTTGTTGTCCGAGCCGGTGCCGATGCGGATGCCCGCCGTCCATTGCGGGGCAATCACGGCCTTCATGCCCAGGCGGGCACGCAGGCGGAACAGGTTTTCCCGGTCTTCCCGAGTATTGAGCAACGGCGGCAGGCTGGAACTGCTGTTGGGGTTGACGTCGTAAGGCCCCTTGTCATTGAGCCGGGCGAAATCAACGATTTCGTTGCTGTTGGTGCCGGAGTAATAGCGCGACTCATCCCGCAAGCGAATGTCGCCATCGAAACTGATGCGCGAGACCCAATCCGGGAAGGTGTTGGGCTGGGCCCAGTTTTCCTGCTTGGCGGTGGCCATGACTTCGGCCTTGACCTGGTCGCGGATCTGCTCACGCACGATGTTCGGCACGTATTGCACCCGCACGTCCCCCGGCGCACCGACCGGCGTCGCGGCGACTGCCGTGGCGGCTTGGCGGGCCTGCACGGCCTCCCGCTCGGCCTGGGCGATCAAGCCATCGGCCTGGTCCTGTTTCAACACGCCCTGCTGCACCAGCAGGCGGATCAGATTGATCGTGGCGTTTTCCGAAGGCGCCGGGGCGGCGGCCGCGTGGCCGGCCAGGCTCAGGACCACCAGGCCGATCGCCCACGACAATCGATTCACATTGGAAATCATCTGCACACAACTCCTGTTGGCAAACTTTCAAATAGTCGGTTAACCCGGCCGCCGTCCCTGCAAGGACAGGCGCACGGGCAACGTCAGGGAGGCCGGGGGCCGTTCACTCAAATGGGGCGCGGCACGCAGGGCGGAAATCACTTGCTCGTCCACTTGCCGGTTGCCGCTGGACTTGACCAGCTCGACCCGGGTGATTTCGCCCACGGCACTGAGCCAGACATCGGCCTGCAGGGAGAACGCCAGGCTGCGCAGGTCGGGGTTTTCCCGCAGCAAGCGCTGGAAGGTGAACGCCAGGAACTGGCTGTAGGTGCCATTGCCCAGGCGTCCGCCCCCTGCCCCGGCCATGCCGCCGCCCTTGCCGGCACCGATGTTGAACGCGTCGTTGCCGGACTGGGCATCGCCGTCCATTTGCATCGGGTTCGCCAGGTCATCCACCGGCGACGGCGGCGCTTCTTCTTCGGGCTTGACCTCTTCGGGTTCCGGGGTCGGCTCTGGCTCGACCACTTTCTCCTCGACCTGGGGTTCCGGCTCCTTGGGCTTCTCCGGCGGTGGTGGGGGCGGAGGCGGCAGCGGGATGATGGTCGGCACCTTCGGGGCTTCGCGGCGCACGCCACTCATGTCATTGGCCCACTGCCACAGCAGCCAGGCCGCGACGACGCCCAGCAGCAGGCCGGCGACCCACTTAAGCAGGCGCAGCGGCGAAGTCTTCACCGGGGGCGGATCGATGGGAAGTCTGGCGGTCATGATCAGCCCTGGCTCGGTTTGCCGGTCACGAGACCGACCTGGGACAGTTCCAGGCGCCGCAACAGATCCAGCACTTCAATGACTTTCTGGTACTGCACCGTCGCGTCGCCGCGCACGATCACCGGGAAGTCCGGGCTCTGTGCCTTTTCGATGCGTAGGCGCTCTTCCAGTTCGGCCAGGGTCACCGGATAGGCATCGAGGAACACCTGCCCGCCGTCATTCACCGAAATCGCCTTGGTCTTGGCCTCGGACAACGACACCGAGGCACTGGCCTTGGGCAGGTTGATCTGGATACCTGACACCTGGGCGGTGGCCGTGAGGATGAACATCACCAGTACCACCATGAGCACATCCACCAGTGGCGTGATGTTGATGCTGTCGACCGCTGCATCATCGTCGTCATCGTGTGAAGCGTTTACGCTAGCCATGGCGACTCCCTCAGGCGGGTACGGACGATTGGACGTGATGACCGCGACGAGGGGCCGCTTCACCGGACTGGCCTTCGCCGTGCATCTCCGCCAGGCGCGTGATGAACTCGTCGACGAAGACCCGCATGTCGGCGCTGACTTCCTTGTTACGGGTGATCAGGCGGTTGTAGCCGAACAACGCCGGGATCGCGACGAACAGGCCCATGGCGGTGGCGAGCAATGCCGCGGCCATGCCTGGGGCGATAGCGTTGATGTTCACGTCGCCGGCCATGGCCGTGCCGAGGAACACCACCATGATCCCCAGCACAGTGCCGAGCAGGCCGATGTACGGCCCGCCGGCGATGGCGTTGGACAGGGTCGAGAGCTTCGAACTCAGCGCCTGGTTCTCGCGGGTGCGCACGCCATCCATCGAGCAACGGATCGCTTCGATGGTGGCCGCTGATACCGACGAGGTGTCCGCGCCCTGCTCACGGCGGGTGCGGATTTCCTTGACGGCCACCAGGTACAAGCGCCACAGCGATGAATGTTGCAGGCGCTGGGCGAGGTCCTGGTCGTCGGCGAACATTTCCAGGCGCGTGCCGATCTTGGCGAACTGCTCGCGGAAAACTTCGTTGGCGGCACTGAGGCGGCTGACCATGCGGTTCTTGCGGATCATGATGATCCACGACTGGAACATCATCAGCACCAGCACCCCGATGATCACCCAAGCGTCGAGCGGCACGGCGTTGAGCAGGAACCCCAGGCTGCCGAAACCGAAGCCGGACTGTTCTTCATCGACGCCGTAGGCCACCAGTTTCGATTCGGCGCCCTGGGCATTGGCGTCGGCCAACAGCAACGGCGCCGGACGAGCGACCTTGGACAGGCGCGCTTCGTCCATGGCGCCGCTGAAAGGCGCGAAGGCTCCGGCGGAGACATCGGCACCCAGGGCGATCGGCGAATTGAACGCCGGCATCGCCACCGCCAGGCTCGCGGTCTCACGCCCGTTGACGTACAGCACGACCCGGTCGCCCGAGGCGGTCAACGCCAGGTGCTGCCATTGACCGGGGTTCAGCGGCTGGGTCGAGACGGCGCGCTGGTCATTGATCGCCACGAACGGCACACCCTGGTTGACCCCAACCAACAGGCTGGTGGCGGCTTCGCGACGGGCCAGGATCACCTGTTCGCCACTGGCCTGGTCCTGGCGCAGCCAGGTGCTGAAGGTGAACGCCGCGCCGGCGCTGTGTTGCAACGACGGACTGGCCGGCAACAACAACGGCTGGCCATTGAACTGCAAGGCCCGTCCGATCACGCCGTCGATGCTCACGCCGGTCGCGCCCTGGGCATTGTTGCCGTAGGCCGTGGTATCCCGGGGCGGTACGCCGGTGGCGCCGTCGAAGTGGTACAGCGCGGTGTAGTCCGGGTCGAAGGTCAACTGGCCGCCGCTCGTGGCCGGCGCCTTCTGGTTGCCGTAATACATCCACACGTCCTGGCGCTGACCGCCCTCCACGCTCGGCACGTCGACCCAGATCAGCGCCATGCCCATCAGCGGGTCGAAGCTTTCGATCTGGTGATTGAGCACGGTCTTGTCGTCGGCACTGACGAAACGCAAGTCCGAGCCGTCGTCCTTGACCCCGTCGAAGGTGAAGTTGCCGGTGTGCAAGCGCACCAGCAACGCGGTGCGGCCCAAGGCCTGGGCGATGGCGGCGCCCTGGGGCGTGGTGTCCACCGAAATCTGTTTGCGATAGTGCCAGTCGTCCTGCCACCAGGCGTTGGCGGTCGCCGGAAGCACCAGCCCCAGGCAGATAAACAGGGATAACAATAAGCGTTGCATGGACATGACTCCTGGGTTCAAAACGTCGCTTGCAGGTTGAAGTGCAGGCGCGATTCCTGTTTCGAGGTGTTCGGCCCTTCGAGCAGCGGATAGCCCCAGTCGAGGCTGCCGGACAGCCATTTGCTCAGGCTCGCGCGGGTGCCGAGGCCGACGCTGGCGAGGCTGTAGTCGGCGTCCTGGTCGGGCAGTTCGTCACGCAAATACAGCTGCGCGCCTTCGGCGAAGGCATAGAAGCGCCACTCCTGGACATAACTGCCGAGGAACTTGGCCAGGGACGGGGTACGCAGCTCCTGGGACAGCAGGTAGCCGTCGTCGCCGGTGCGCTCGGCAGCCAGGTAGCCGCGCACCGACGTGGCGCCACCGGCGGAGAATTGCTCGTTGGAAACCAACGGCCCGGAGGCCAGTTGGAAAGCGGCCTTGGAGGCCGTCTGCCAGTCGTTGCCGAAGGTGAAGGTGTAATTGCCGTCGCCCTTGAGCACCGCGAAGCTGGGGCTGGCGCGATAGCGCTTGTAGTCGAACTCTTCGTCGGAGCTGCCATAGCCCAGCAGACTCCGGGTACCCGCCACCAGGCTCAGGCCGAGGCCCAACTGGCTGTTCTCGGTGTAGCGGAAACCGTTATAGGCGAAGATGAACGGTGCGTATTTGAGCGGCGCCTTGTCGCTGGCACCGCCCAGGTTCAGCTCTTCCTCGAAGTCCTTGAAATCCACCCCGACCGAAAAGCTGTTGGCCCATGCCCCCGTGGAGGGCAGGCTGTAGATCGCCGACACCCCGTAGGAATGCCCTTTGCCCAACACGTTACTGCCGCCGACGGTCGCCACGTTGCTGTCGGACTGGTACCCCGAGAACTGCACACTCCAGCGTTCGCTCAGCGGCGCGGTGTAGGAACCCGACCAGACCTTGGCGTTTTCGGTGTCCTGGGGCGCGGTGAAGAAGGTCAGCGAAACGCTGTGGCCCAGTTGCCAGAGGTTGTTGTAGCCCAGGCTGGCGACCGTGCGCAGTTTTTCGGTGTCGGCACTGTAGTCGTTGTTCAGCCCCAGGCTGGCCTGCCAGGGGTCCTGGTCCTGGACTTGCAAGTCCACGTCCATGGTCCCGGGGCGCTGGCCTTCGCGCACCAGCGGCATGACCTGGCGCCCCGGGGTCTTGTTCAACTGCGCCAGCTCTGCCTGGACCCGGGCGAAATCGGGCACCTCGCCTTCCTTCAGCGCCGGCACGTCGTCACGGATTTCAACGGGCGAATAGTGCTTGGCCCCGACCACGCGCACACGACCGATCTTGGTTTCGCTGACTTGCAGGTAGACGATGCCGTCTTCGACTTTCTGCTCTGGCAACTCGACGAATACCGATTGATAACCGCGGGCCTGATAGGCTTTTTGCAGGGCTTCCCGGGCGCCTTCGATGTCGCTCAAGGCCTTTTGCGGTCCCAGGAACGGGTACACCGCTTCCTCGATCGCCCGGGCATCGAGCACGGTGTTGCCGCGCACGAAGTACTCGTTCACATCCACCCGGCGCGTCGGCGCCGCGTCGGCCTCCTGCCCGCCTTCGGCGGCAAAGGCCGACGGCCCCCCGACCGCCAGCAGCAGCCAGCCCCACAGCGCCGGCCGCGATTTGAAGAAATGCTCCACACCACCCCCTGAGTTCAAAGTACGGCTCAATTGCTTATGGTCGATGTCGTGGCGTGCCGGGCCAGCCAGGTGTGCAGCAGCGCGAAGTTCAAGGAGAACTCCGGCATTTGCAGCAAGGCGCCACAGAACACTTCACCGATGATTTTCTCGATGAGCCGCACCGCCCGCGCATCGCCCAGCAGCGTGGCGAGGTCTTTACTCAGGACGTTGAAGCTCCAGACCTTCTGGTTCAGGTCCAGGCCGACGAACCAGCGGAACAGCAGGTTGTAATTGAGTTGTTCGTAGAGTTGCTGCTCGCTGGGCACCGAATAGAGCAGTTGCAGCAGGAGGATGTGCATGGCAGTTTGCGGTGCGATCAGCATCTGGGCTCTGGCGTTGAGGCCCTGCAGCACATCGCGATGGTCATCCAGCAGGTCGTCGATCTGCGGACGCAGCAAGACCAGTGAATGGCCTTGCGGAATGTAGCTGGACACTTCCTTGAGCGCGCCCTGCCAGTCATCCTGGGAAACGATCCAGACCCAAGGCGCACCGTAGCGATACACCGAGACCGGTTGCTTGCGCGCCGCCTCGACGATCTTCGACAGCCGCTGGTCAAGCTCCTGCATGCCCACTTTCGAATAACGTTCCATAGTCCCCATCGCCTCACTCCCGGCTTCGCGCCCCGGCTCCAAACGACCTGAAAGGCCCCCTCGAACACGTCACACAGGCATGACGGGAATGGCGATGTGCTACCGAACTTTTGTCATGAAAGCTTCATTTTGGAGAGTAAGGAGGGAGTGAGCTTTTTGTGGGAGCGAGCTTGCTCGCGATGGCGGTGGGTCTGTTGGCGATGATGTCGAATGGGCAGCCGTTATCGCGAGCAAGCTCGCTCCCACAGGGGTTTTCGGATGGAGACAGGGTTTGTGTCCACCACCCTTCCAGTGTGGGAGCCGAGCTTGCTCGCGATGGTGGTGGGTCTGTTGGCGGTGATGTCGAATGGACAGCCGTCATCGCGAGCAAGCTCGCTCCCACAGAGGTTCTCGGGTGGAGACGGGGTTTGTGTCCACCACTCATTCCAATGTGGGAGCTCGGGTGTTGGCGAGGAGGCCTGTGTCTTTATTGGTGCTGCACCTGCACCATCGAACTCACCTGCACCCGCGCCTGCATCTGTTCCGCCCCGCCACCCCGGCGCATGCCGCGTACTGGGCAGGCGTCGAGGTAGTCCAGGCCGATCGCCAGTTTCAGGTGGCGATCGGGAAGGGTCAGGCGGTTGGTCACGTCGAAGCTGTACCAGCCATCGTCCAGCCAGGCTTCGGCCCAGGCGTGGCTTGCCAGGTGGCTTTCATCTTCGGTGCACAGATAGCCGGAAACATAGCGCGCTGGAATACCCAGGCTGCGTGCGCAGGCCAGGAAGGCGTGGGTATGGTCCTGGCAAACCCCCGTTCCACCGGCAAACGCCTCGGCGGCGGTGCTGTTGACCGCTGTCGTGCCGGGGCTGTAGGGCATCCGCGCCGCCAGGCCGTTCATCAGGTCGGTCAAGGCCGAACGATCACGCCGGCCAGCGCATTGTTCGACGGCGAAGGCGCTGAGGGTCTCATCCGCCTGGGTGAGGCGGCTGGTGCGCAGAAACGGCAGCGGTGACTGAGAGTCCGGTTCCATCGCGATGGACTGATGGATTTCCACCTCGCCATACGCCGTCAGCACCAAGGCACCGTGGGGCTCGTCCATGGTCATCACGTGGAGAATGTTGCCATAGGGGTCAATCTGGCTGCGCACCAGTCGCGGCAGTTCCAGATGCCATTGCAGGATGCGCTGGCGCTGAGTGTCCCGAGGCGTCAGGCGCAGGAACTGGATGCTGGTGCAGACTTCATCGGCGTAGCTGTAAGTTGTGTCGTGGCGTATGGACAGTTTCATACGACCTCCAGGTAAGACTCATGGACGGTCTGGCCCAAGTGACGGATCTGACCAATCAGGTCGGTCAACCATTGGTGCAGGCCCGACGCCAGGATTTCGTCGATCCCGGAATAGCGCAGGCGCGCATTCAGCTCGGCGGCCAGGCGTTGTGCCGGCCGGCCGTTGTTGCCCGGCAAGCTGGCGAGGATATGGTCCAGTTCCTCGATACAGGCATGCAGCGAGCGTGGGACGTCGGCCCGCAACAGCAGCATCTCGGACACCTGCTCGGCATTGGGCGCGTTGCGGTAGATCTCGTTGAACGCCTCGAACGAAGACAACGCGCGCAACAAGGCACTCCACTGGTAATAACCACGGGCCGAGTTGTCGCTGACCTCTTCCGATTCCTCGCCGAACATTTCATAGCGAGCATCCAGCAGGCGCAGGGTGTTGTCGGCTCGTTCGATAAAGGTCCCCAGGCGGATGAAACAGTAGGCATCATTGCGCATGATGGTGCCCGATGTCGCGCCACGGAACAGGTGCGAACGCTCCTTGACCCACTCACAGAAATGGCTGATGCCGTAGCGCCCCAGGCCGTTGCTGGCGATGTTGCGCATTTCCAGCCAGGTGGCGTTGATGTTTTCCCACATGTCGGCGGTGATGCGCCCGCGCACGGCATGGGCATTGGTCCGCGCGGCTCGCAGGCAGCTATAGATACTGCCGGGGTTGGTTTCGTCCAAGGCGAAGAAATGCAGCATGCGCTCGGTGTTGAGCGCGTCATAACGGGCGTTGTAGTCGTCCAGCGTGCCGGCCGCCAGCAGCGACATCGCCAGCTCGGCATGGCCATCGCTGCGTCCGGCCTGGGGCATCAGCGACAGCGAATAACTGACTTCGAGCATGCGCGCCAGGTTCTCGGCGCGCTCCAGGTAGCGGGACATCCAATAGAGGTCCGAAGCAGTTCTTGAAAGCATGTCTTAGTCCTCCACTACCCAAGTGTCTTTGGTGCCGCCGCCCTGGGACGAGTTCACCACCAGCGAGCCCTCACGCAGCGCCACGCGGGTCAGCCCGCCAGGCACCAGGCGGGTTTCCTTGCCCGACAGCACGAACGGGCGCAGGTCGATGTGGCGCGGCGCGATGCCGCTTTCGACAAAGGTCGGGCACGTGGACAGGCTCAAGGTCGGCTGGGCGATGTAGGCTTCGGGACGGGCCTTGAGGCGTGCACGGAAATCTTCGATTTCCGCCGCGCTGGCTGCCGGCCCGACCAGCATGCCGTAGCCGCCGGAACCCTGGGTTTCCTTGACCACCAGATCCGGCAGGTTGGCCAACACATGGGACAGGTCCTGGGGCTTGCGGCACTGCCAGGTGGGCACGTTCTTCAGGATCGGTTCTTCGGTGAGGTAGAAGCGGATCATTTCGTCGACGTAAGGGTAGATCGACTTGTCGTCGGCCACGCCTGTGCCGACCGCGTTCGCCAGCACCACGTTGCCCGCACGGTAAACGGCGATCAGCCCGGGCACGCCCAGCATCGAATCGGGGTTGAACGACAACGGGTCGAGGTAGGCATCGTCAAGGCGACGGTAAATCACGTCCACCTGTCGAGGGCCGGCAGTGGTGCGCATGTACACGTGGTCGTCCCGCACGAACAGATCGGCCCCCTCCACCAGCTCCACGCCCATTTCACGGGCCAGGAAGGCGTGTTCGAAATAGGCACTGTTGAAGCGTCCCGGCGTCAGCACCACGGCGGTGGGGTTTTCCAGGGGGCTTGAGCTCTTGAGGGTGTCGAGCAGCAGGTTCGGGTAATGATCGATGGGGGCCACGCGCTGGGCGGCGAAGAGCTCGGGGAACAGGCGCATCATCATCTTGCGGTCTTCGAGCATGTAGCTCACGCCGCTGGGCGTACGCAGGTTGTCTTCCAGCACGTAATAGCTGCCGTCACCGTCGCGAACCAGGTCGACACCGGCGATATGGGCGTAGATGCCCCGGTGCAGGTTCAGGCCCTGCATCGCGATCTGGTAGCCCTCGTTGGCCAGGACCTGCTCGGGCGGGATGATCCCCTCCTTGAGGATGCGCTGCCCATGGTAGATGTCGGCCAGGAACATGTTCAGGGCCTGGACCCGCTGGATGCAGCCACGCTCGACCATCTGCCATTCACTGGCCTTGATGCTGCGGGGAATGATATCGAAGGGGATCAGGCGCTCGGTGCCCTGCTCGTCCCCATAGAGGGTGAAGGTGATGCCGGCCCGGTGGAACAGCAGGTCGGCTTCGCGGCGGCGTTGCTCGAGCAGTTCAAGCGGGGTATCCGCCAGCCAGCGCGAGAAGGCTTGGTAATGCGGGCGGCAGTCACCCTTTGCGTCATACATTTCATTAAAAAAAGCGTGGGGCATAGCCAACTCCCAGCCGCGTTCTACACGGCATTTCTTATCACTTCGTCATTCCGACGGTTCGGCCTTGCCTTGCTTTAAACCCTGCTTGATTGAGTGCGGTCCCGGGATTGTCCTCTGTTACTCTTCATGGATGGTGTGTCCTGGCCTGAAAGGCCGGGTTTTCAATACTTAGCAAAGGGTGTGCCTAAGCGTGACGGTGGCACGTACTGAATAGAAGAAGCATTGCAAAACCGCAAAAAGGCGAAATTATTTTTCGATCTGGCGACATGAATGAACCTGAATACTGGCGCCCTTTGTCTCGACCGCTGGCTTGAGCGGCCCTTGAGCGGGTGAAATGGGACACGATGCCCCCACAACAGGGAAGTTTTTACTCATTCGCCCACGGCGGATCCTTCAGGCGCCGCGAACAACTCCAGGTGGCGCGAACCTCAACGCACTGCAACGTTGCAGGAACATGCACGGATTCATACCCTCGCCCCACCTTGAAGCAGCCAGGCCGTTCACCTCAGCTCATCCAGGACCGGGCGGTGATTGAACCATTGGCGATTTCCAAAGGCCTACGTCCTCGGGACCTGTCGCGGGTGACCCGAAACAATCAGATGCCTGTGCACGAAGCGTAGACCACTTCCCTCAAGGTCGCGGGCAGGTTGCCTCTGGCTGGCGTACAAAAAAATGCCCGGGACGCAGGTCCCAGGCATTTTTGTGTTTCAGTGCAGCAGAATCAGAACGTCACGCTGGCGCTCAGCTTGGCGGTACGCGGCTCACCGACAGCGACCTGCAACTGGCTGCCGGTGGAGGACGGGTAGTACTGCTTGTCGAACAGGTTGTCGACGTTCAATTGCAACGAGGTCTTGTGCCCCATCACCGGCGCTTCCCAGCGCAGGAAAGCGTCGGCGACGGTGTAGCTGCTCAGCCAGAAATCGTTGGCGTTGTTGGCGGCGCGTTCGCCGACGTAGCGAGCGCCGGCACCGGCGTGCCAGGCGCCGAATTCGGCCGGCACGTTCAAGTGGTGGGTCAGGTAGAGGCTGGCGGTGTGTTTCGGCGCATCGGCCAAGCGATGACCTTCGTCGTCCGGGTCGTCGAGGATTTCCGTGTGGGTGTAGGCGTAGGTACCGATCAGGTCCCAGCGGTCGGCCAGACGCCCGGTAATATCCAGCTCCAGGCCTTGGGAGCCGACTTTGCCGGCGGCTTCCGCGACATTGTCCACCACCGTCACCACATTCGTTTTAACGATATCGAACAGAGCGAGATTGATGTTCAGTCCTGGCAATGGGTCGTACTTCGCACCCAGCTCATAGCTGCGGCCCTCCTCCGGGTCGAATGTCTGAACGCCATCGGAGACGACGTCATTTGGTTTGAATGACCGACTGTAGTTACCGTACAGCGACAACGTGTCGGTGGCTTTGTAGACCAGACCAAGGAACGGAACGAAGGCGTCGCCGTTGTCATCACGATTAAGTTTGTAGCTGCCGCCCAAGCCTTGATCACTGTATTGATCGTAATGTTGATAGCGGCCACCGAAGACAAGGATCCAGCGATCATCCAGGTGCCAGTTGTCCTTCAGGTAAACGGAGCTGGAGGTCAGTTTGCTACTCAGGTTGCTTTGCGCTGCACTTATTCTGCTTGGCTCTGCCAGACCACCATAAACCGGCGCGGTGATATCGAACCCTCCTTGTGCATTGCCACGATAGGTCTTGCCACGGTATTGATCGGACACCTGATTATCGACACCGACCAGCAGATCATGCCGCTGCCCGAACAACTCCTGCTTACCCATGAAGTCCCAACTGGCATAGCGGGTTTCATCATCGTAATGAGCACCATTGGCCGCCCGGCGCAAAGCGCCGCTACTGTTAAGACTCGGTTGCACGAGTGAGAGGCTATAACGATCGTTATTCCAGCCATAAGTCACACGAGTCTTCCACGCCTCGCTCAGCTCATACTCGAAGCGTGCCGTCGCCGTCTCGCGAATCCCCACGCTCTTGGCCCAAGGCTCATCGAGGCGCTTGTCATAATCGATATCGGCCGGATGCCCGTTGGTGAACATCGTACCCCGGTCAAACGGATTGGAGTATTCGTTGTACTCATAACTCAGGTTCAACGAAGCCCGCTCCCCCGTCCAAGCCAGGGACGGCGCCACCAGCGTGCTCTCATTGACGCCGTAGTTGCGCCAGTAGTCCTCGTGGCCGCGCTCGGCAATCAGGCGATAGGCCAGGCCGGTATCGCCCAGCGGCCCGGTGGTGTCCAGGGCCATGGTGCCGCCGCCTTCGCTATAGGCCGAGCCGCTCAGCGTGGTGCTTTGGGTGTATTCCGGTTTCTTGCTGATGACATTGATCAGGCCGCCGGGCTCCAGCGCGCCGTACAGCATCGAGGCCGGGCCCTTGAGTACTTCGACGCGGTCGGTGGTGGCGCTGAAGTTGTGGCCCAGGTTCGAACGCACGCCGTCGCGCAGGATCGAACCGTCGTCGTTGGTGCCGAACCCGCGCTTGACCAACGAGTCCCGCGAGCCGCCCAGGGTATTGCCCTGGCTGACGCCGCTGACGAACTTCATCGCATCATCCAACGAACGCACCTGGTAATCCGACAAGGTCTGCTGGGTCACCACGTTGATCGACTGCGCCTCTTCCTTGATCGGTACATCGCTCTTGCTCGCCGTGCTGGCTTGCGACGTCGTATAGCCCTCGTCCTGAGTGACACGACTGCCCTGGATATCCGTGGCCGGCAGTTCGACAGCGTCCTGTGCCCACAACGGGCTTGCAATGAAGCAGCAGGACAGGGTTGGCAACACACACTGGATGAAGACGTTGCGATTTGCGAGGGGGGTGGAACGATTCAAGACGCGCACTCATGGAAGGGACGTTAATGAGAGCAAATATACTTTGAGAATCATTCCCAGTAAATATTTTGTATCAAGTGATGATCACCCCAAACCTCTGTGGGGCTTGCTCCCACAGGTGATATCAAATCGCCCCGCCGCCCTAAAGCTTTGCCGCTCGCGGTCGAATGTATTCCATTAAGAGATTTTTTTGCCCAGGAGCAGCGGCATGCGGACGTTAAAGGACTTGTACGAGTCTATCGAAATGCGGTTTTTCGATACCCTCACCAAAAAGCTGTCGAGTCTTTTCCTGTTGGTGCTGGTCAGTGGCTTGCTTTATTGGGTGGCCGTCAGCGCCCGCGCCGAGATCCTGCTGCTGTTGCGCAACGCGCAGCTGGACGGCGCCTTGCTGGGGCAGATCGAAGGCCGGCTCGACAGCCTTACCTACGCCCTGCTCCTCGGCGCGGTCCTGACGCTGGGCATGATCAGTTTCATGGTCTGGTATTTCCGCCACCTCATCGTGCGCCCCGTCACCGCCATGACCAAGGCCCTGGAAGAGATCGCCAATGGCGAAGGCGACCTGTCCAAGGACCTGCCGCTGGTGACCCACGACGAGATCCGCGTATTGGCCGGCACCTGCAACCGATTCCTGGCCAAGCAACGGGAGATCATCAGCAATGTCCAGGTACTGACTGTGCACATCGCTGTCGAGTCGGCCCGCTCGCTGAAGAACATCAGCGACTCCAGCGACAGCGCCACCCACCAGGCCCGCTTCGCCAAGGAAGTGATGGACCAGAGCAACACCGCCGTGGGCCGCATCGAAGAAGTCTCGCGCCAGACCCAGGGCATCTCCAGCACCACCGCCCAGAACCTGAGCATGGCCCGCGACTCCTACGCCGAGCTACTGGAAGTAACCGGCAACATCAGTGAGATTTCCAGCAGCCTCGGTGAATTTGCCGCCCTGGTGAGCGCCTTGAACCAGCGTTCCTCGAGTATCAAGTCGATTGTCGGGTTGATCCAGCAGATTTCTGCCCAGACCAACCTGCTGGCCCTCAATGCCGCCATCGAAGCCGCCCGGGCCGGCGAAAGTGGCCGTGGCTTCGCGGTGGTGGCCGATGAAGTGCGCACCTTGGCACAGAATGTCAGCCGGGCCACCGACGATATCTCGCGCAACATCGACGCCATGCTCGAGGAAGTCAGCTCCACCCACGAACAGACCACGCAGATCAGCCACAGCGCCCGGGAAACCCAGAAAGTGGTGGAGCGCGCCTCCGGCCATTTCGAGAGCATGATCGTCGATTTCGAATCCACCAACGGCAAGCTGGCGGACATCGCGACCCACATCCAGCAGTTCGCCGACAGCAACACCGGGATCAACGACCGGGTGACCCAGATTCATGCCGACAGCGAGTTGATCGACCAGCGCATGCAGCATTCGGCAACGGCCACCCGCGACCTGTCCGGCGTGGCCGAAAAGGTCCAGGCGTTGCTGGGTCGTTTCGTGCTCGGCCACGGCAAGCTGGATGCCGCCATTACCCGCGCCAGCGAGTGCCGCGACACGCTCCAGGTCCGCCTGGAGGCGCTGCAACGCGAAGGCCTGAACCTGTTCGATCAGAATTACCAGCTGATTCCCGGTACCGATCCCAAGCAGTACATGGCCAGCTACACCGAACGCTTTGCCCAGGTGTGCCAGGAAGAATGCGACAAACTCACCCGCAGCACGCCGGGTGGCAAGGTTTCGTTCATTGTCGACAGCAAGGGCTACTGCCCGGTGAACAACAGTTGGGTCTCCAAGCCGCCAACCGGCGACCGGGCGGTGGATTTGCCGGTGTGCCGCAACAAGCGAATCTTCAATGACCCGATCGGCCTGCGCGCGGCGGGCAACGTCCAGCGCTTCCTGCTGCAGACCTACCTGCGCGATACCGGGGAAATCATGACCGAGATCGACGTGCCGTTCTTCCTCGGCGGCCGCCATTGGGGCAACTTGCGGGTGGGCTTCGATGCGGCGGTGTTGTTGGCGGAGTGAGGGTGCGCTTGCACGACGCCTGCCCCCTAAAAAACAACTGTGCGAGCTATTTGTGGGGGCCTGACTTGCCCGCGATAGCATCACCCCGGTAGCCAGATCAATCGAGGTGTCGGCATCGCGGGCAAGCCTTGCTCCCACACGGGCTCGTTTTTGCAAGGGATCCGGGGTGGATGACAATCCTGCCCCCCAAAAACGACTGTGGGAGCGAGCTTGCTCGCGATGGCGCTGGATCAGTCGACATCATCGTCAACTGACGCTCCGCCATCGCGAGCAAGCTCGCTCCCACAAGGGTTACATCATCCACCGGCCATCAGTTCAACAGCACTTGGGCCCACCCTTGCCGCCGTAACGGGCCTCCTGGCGTTCGCGAAAGAACGCCTCGTAGTCCATCATCGGTTTGTCCGGGTGCTTGGTTTGCATGTGCTCGACGTAGTTGTCGTAGTCGGGCATGCCGACCATCAGGCGGGCGGCCTGACCGAGGTATTTACCCAGGCGACTCAAGTCATTGAACATTGTTGCAATCCTCTATCAAGCGTCCGGCAGGGCCTGGAATGGCGCTTCCTTGTCCGTGCGTTCCTTGGTGCCCCAGGC